>NZ_BAABDQ010000018.1:0-245655 GCF_039539705.1 Nonomuraea rosea
AGCGGGAAGTCGCCCATGAACACCGTCTGGCTCTTGATCTCACCGGTGGTGTTGTTGATGAACTCCGCCGTCACGAACATCGGGGCGGAGAAGGTCATGTCCTTGTCTTTGCACTCATCGACCGAGTGCTTGGGCGGCTCGAACCGATGGTCGCGGAACGACAAGGACATGGTCCCGGAGAAGTCTTCGATGGGACTGATCTCTTCGAAGATCTCTTCGAGGCCCGACTGGGTCGGGACGTCCTTGCGCCCGGCCTGGCGGGCCGCCTCTACGCGGGTCTTCCACCTCTCGTTGCCCAGCAACCGGTCGAAAGACTCGGTCTGCAGAGCGAGAAGGTCAGGAACTTCGAGGGGCTCCTGGATGCGCGAAAAAGAGACGCGATGGGGACCAGCGGGTACGGCGGAGGCATTAGGCGAGGCTGCCAACAGAGGTCCTTCCGAAAGGCACGGATGGAGGCGAACTGCGCGCATGCCAAACGCCCCGAACGAGCTCCGGGGCGTCGCGAGAGGCAGCGCGAGGGAGCAGCATAACGCACGTGACAAACAAAAATCCAATTTTGTTGTCACCGTCAACCTCGGTGCCGCCGTCAGCTTTACACAGCCAAGGTGGAGCCGTCAACTCTTCTGCGCGTACTGTGCGAGCAGCGCACCGCCTCGGACGACGTTCAGAGTCGTCAGGGGGAGGACGGCCGGCACTCGCCCGGTCGTGACCGGTGAGATCGGCCGAGTGGAGCTCCCCGGCACCATCCGCCCAGTGCGGGTAACGCTTTCTTGAGGGCACGGGCCTCCGGTCGACACGGTCGCAAGGACACGATAGTAATACCGGTATAGTTATCGATGAAGGAGGGGCCGTGATCGAGCTCAAGTCCGCCGGTGAGATAGCGGCGATGCGGGAGGCGGGCCGGATCGTGTCCGGCGTTCACGCCGCCGTGCGCGAACGGGCCGCCGTGGGAGTGTCGCTGAAGGAACTGGACCTGGTGGCCAGGACGGTCATCGAGGAGGCGGGGGCGGGAGCCTCGTTCCTCGGCTACCACCCGTCGTTCGGCGCTATGCCCTATCCCGGTGTCATCTGCACCTCAGTGAACGGGACCATGCTGCACGGGCTGCCGACGCCGTACCGGCTGCGTGACGGAGACCTGCTCAGCGTGGACTGCGGCGCTTTCATCGATGGCTGGCATGCCGACGGCACCGTCAGTTTCACGGTCGGCGAAGCTCGCGAGGAGGACCTCAAGCTGATCAGGGTCGCCGAGGAGACACTCGCCGCCGGCATCGAGGCCGCGCTGCCCGGCGGCAAGATGGGCGACATCGGCCACGCCATGTCCACGGTCGGGCGCGGCGCGGGCTACGGCATGCAGAACGACTTCGGCGGCCACGGCATCGGCCGGGCCATGCACGAGTCGCCGTTCGTGCCCAACGAGGCCCGCCCAGGACGCGGCTTGCGGCTGCGTCCTGGGCTGGTGATCGCCATCGAGCCGAGCCTCATGGCGGGCGGCGCCGACGACTACTACACGGCCTCCGACGGCTGGTCGCTGTGCTCGGCGGACGGCAGCAGGAGCGTGCACGTCGAGCACACGGTCGCCATCACCGAGGACGGCCCGGTCATCCTCACCCTGCCGTAGCCGGGCGCACCCCTGAACGGCGCTCGAGTACGTGTCATGCGATCCATGAACGAACACCGTCCGCGCGTCTCTCAGCGGCGCGCGCTTCGTGGCCAGGCTTCCGCTCCGCTGAGCATGAACCATACGTGAGCACCCCGACGGCCTGGCTGATCGCGCACCGATAACGTGGCGGACGCCACCGGAACGACCGAGCAGCTGCCCGGCCGTCCCGCAGGATGCGCTGAATCGAGGTAACCAGCCCTATGAACGACCAGAGCGCGAGTGAGCGGGTCGCCGTGGTCACCGGAGCCGGCTCGGGCATCGGCAGGCGCACCGCGCTGGCCCTGCACGCTGCCGGATACCGCGTGGTGCTGGCCGGGCGGCGGGCCGCGGCGCTTCAGCAGACCCTGGACGCGGCGGGCGACGGGGACGGCCTGCTCCCGGTGCCGTGCGACGTGGCGGATCCCGGCGCCGTCCGGCACCTGTTCGCGCGTACCCGCGCTCACTTCGGCCGCGTCGACGTGCTCGTCAACAACGCCGGCATGTTCGGGCCGTCGATCCCGTTCGACGAGATCGATCACGAACAGTGGTCGCAGGTCGTGGGGACGAACCTGACGGGCGCGTTCCTCTGCGCCCAGGAAGCGTTCCGGCAGATGAAGGATCAAGTGCCCGGCGGAGGACGGATCATCAACAACGGATCCCTGTCGGCGCACACCCCGAGGCCCCACGCCGCCGCGTACACCGCCACCAAGCACGCGATCACCGGCCTGACCAAGGCGATCTCCCTCGAAGGGCGCGCCTTCGGGATCGCGTGCGGGCAGATCGACGTCGGCAACGCGGCCACCGACATGACCGCGGCCATGACCCGGGGGGTCCCGCAGGCCGACGGCTCCCTCGCGCCCGAGCCGACGATGGACGCGCGCGAGGTCGCCGAGGCCATCGTGTTCATGGCCGGCCTGCCGCTGGAAGCGAACGTGCAGTTCATGACCGTCATGGCGACGGCGATGCCGTTCATCGGGCGGGGCTGACCGCCACCACCGGCGTCAGACCCGTCGGCGTCGAGGCACTCCTCGTGGAGCCGGTCCTTGCCGCTGCCAAGGTGTCCTGATTTCGGCGTCGGCGTCAACGGCGGAGCCGCCGCCTGTTAGATTCTGGAGTCATGATCAAGGGGAGGCGCACGCCCGCGGTCCGGCTACGGGCCGCTGAGGCGTAGGAGGGCGCTCCTCGGTTCGAGGAGGATCGGCGACCCCTCGACGGGGCTCTGATCCTGCCTCCGCGGCCGGTCAGTGCAGGTCAGGACCGGTCGTGTGCCGTGCGAGCAGCCCACCAGCCGATCAACGATAGGAGCAATGTGCCGAAAAGAACTTCTCGGCTCGTCACCGCCCTCGTGGCGGTGGCGGCGCTGTTAACCGTTCCGATGGCCGGAATGGCCAACGCGACGATAACCGGAGAGGACGTCACGGATGCCGTCGGCAAGCGCGGCATCACCTGGGGGCCGTGCGAGGAGGAGCCCACCGTGGAGTGCGGCACGCTGGCCGTGCCGATCGACTGGTCCAGGCCGAACGGGAACACCGTCAAGCTGACGCTCGCCCGCCGCAAGGCCACCGACCCCTCCGCGCGGATCGGGTCCCTGCTGACCAACCCGGGCGGACCCGGCAACTCCGGCGTGAACGACATCCTCCGCCCCTCCGGCTTCAGCGAGGACGTCCAGCGGCGGTTCGACATCGTCAGCTACGACCCCCGGGGCGTGGCCCGCAGCGGCTCGGTGACCTGCTCGGCCTCGGTGTACAACGAGATGCCGTACCCGGTCATGACCAGCCAGGCCGACTTCGACACGTGGGTCGCTTTCGACAGGAAGCTGCGCGCGGACTGCCGCAAGCTCACCGGCCCCCTGTACGACTACCTCGACTCGGCGAACGTCGCGCGTGACATGGACGCCATTCGCGCCGCGCTCGGCGAGGCCAAGCTGACCTCGTACGGCGTCTCCTACGGCACGCTCGCGCAGCAGATGTACGCCGAGATGTTCCCGAACCGGATCCGGGCCATGGTGCTGGACAGCAACATGGACCACAGCCTGAACGCCAAGGCGTTCCAGGTGACCGAGGCGGCCACCGTCCAGGACAGCTTCAACGAGTTCATCGCCTGGTGCGAGCGGGACACCGAGTGCGTCCTGCACGGGCGCGACATCCGGGCGCTGTGGAAGGGGCTGCTGGAGAAGGCGGACCGCGGCGAGCTGTACTGGCCGGGCGAGACCGACCGCCCGGTGAGGGCCCACAACCTCCTCTGGCTGGGCGTGGTGCTCAACGAGGCGCCCGTCTGGCGGCTGGAGGCCAAGGTGCTCCTCGCGCTGGACGGCGGGCCGGTGCCGGACGACATGCCGGGCCCTCCCGGCAACGGGCCCGTGAACGGTGAGTTCGCCGAGCTCCCGACCGCGATCCTCTGCGAGGACTGGAACCTGTCGCTCCGGAACTACGACGAGTACGCCGACGTGATGCGCAGCTCGAACGCGGTAGCGCCGGACATGCGGTACAACCCGATGCCGATGGGCGACATGCCGATCTGCCAGGGTCACCCGGTCAACAACCCGCAGCACCGCCTGCGGTACACCGGCAGCGCTCCGCTGCTGGTGGGCACCTCCATGCACGACCCCGACACCCCCTACGAGTGGTCGGCCAACGTGGCCCGCCAGCTGGGCTCCAAGGCCAGCCTGCTCACGTACGAGGGCTGGGGTCACGGCGTCTACGGCATGACGCAGTGCACCACGGAGGCGATGGACGGCTACCTGATCTCGCTGACCGTGCCCGCACAGGGCACCCGCTGCCCGGCGGAAGAGCCCCAGGGCTAGGTACGGCATAGCCGGCGGCTCGCCGCACGGTGGCCGCGAGGTACGGCAAGTTCGCTGTACCTCGCGGCCACCGCGCGGTGGAGCAGGCGGAGCGCGTCATCGGGCTCGTCGGCGAGCTGGAGCAGTACGAGAACACCTATCGGCTCTGTTACGACGGCCCAGGACCAGGTGCCCAGGTCCGGCAGGTCGACCGCGACCGTACGCACACCGGCGGCCTCCAGCAGCGGGCCGGCCGGCATCGCAACGTGCTTTCGGCGGCCGCCGCCGGTTGAGCTCGCGCCTCACCTGGAGCTGAGAGAGCTCATTCCTTGCTGACGATCAGCTTCGCCGGGCGGACGGAGAGACTGCCCTCGGTCCATGGCACGTCCCCGGCCCGCCCGGTCAGCCGCAGGTTCGGCTGCCGCGTGACCAGCACGCCCAGGATCTCCTGCAGCTCCATCCGCGCCAGGTTCGCGCCCAGGCAGAAGTGCGCCCCGCGCCCGAAGGTCAGGTGCGCGGCCTGCCGCCCCGGCCGCAGGACGTCCGGCTCCGGGAAGGCCGCCGGGTCGGCGTTGGCCGAGGAGATGGCGGCGATCACGGCCTCGCCCTGGCACACGGTGCCCGAAGGCAGCTCGACGTCCTCCCTGGCCACGCGCACGAACGGGATGTCACCCACCATCTCCAGCCTGAGCAGCTCCTCCACCGCGCTCTCGATCAGCTCGGGCTCGGCGACCAGCCGCGCGTACCCCGCACGCGGGTCGAGCAGCCGCAGGATCGACCTGGACAGCGCCGTCCCGGTCGTCTCGTGCCCGGCGAGGAACAACACGAGTGTGTTGGTCACCAGCTCTTCCTCGCTCAGCCGGTCCTCGCCGTCGCGGGCGTGGATCATCGTGGCCAGCAGGCCCTCGCCCGGGTTGTCGCGGTGCGCGGCGATCATCTCGGCGATGTACGCGCCGAACTCCGTGGCCGCGCCCAGCATCTCCTCCTCCGACAGGCTGGAGGTGGAGAGCATGGCGTCCGACCAGGCCCGTACCTTGTCGGTGTCGATGTCCGGCACGCCCATGACGTCGCAGATGACCTGTACGGGCAGCGGGAACGCGAGGTCGCGCACGAAGTCGAACTCGGCGGGCAGGGCGTCGATCAGCTCGGCGGTGAGCGTGCGCAGCCGGGGCCGCCACGCGTTGACCTGGCGCGGCGTGAACACCCCGGAGAGCAGCCTGCGCAGCCTGGTGTGCTCGGGCGGATCCATGCTGGAGAGCATCCCCGGCGCCTCCAAGAGGGAGAACCCGCTGAACATCCGGGGCGAGCCGGGCCCGCTGAGGTCCTTGCCGAACCGCGGGTCGCTCAGCACGGCGACCGTGTCCTCGTACGTCGTGGTGAGGTACGCCGTGCAGCCGCTGGGCAGCCGTACCTTCCCCAGCGGGTCCTTGTCGCGGCGTACGGCGTACGAGTCGGCCAGAGCCCCTTGTGGGCCTGGCCCGAACGGGTATTGCTCGAAATCGGCCATGGCTCGGACGGTAACCAGTGAGCGGGACGCCGAACAGACCCCAGATCGTCCTCGGGGAAACCGGTCCGGCTTCGTACCAGGTCAAGGGCTTGAGTGCGGCGAAGCGACGCCCTCCACGAGCCGGGCGGGAGTGTCCGGGCCCGCGATGGTAGAAACTTGATCTGATGCCCACTATCTACGATGTCGCCCGCGAGGCCGGCGTATCCGCCGCCACCGTCTCCCGCGTGCTCAACGGCGCCCAGACCGTCGATCCCGCGATGGTCGCCCGCGTCCTCACCGCGGTCCGCGAGCTCGGCTACCGCCCCAACGCGGTGGCACGTAACCTGCGGCGCAGCCGCACGACCCTCTGGGCCGTGATCATCTCCGACATCGGCAACCCGTTCTTCACCGCGACGGTCCGCGGCATCGAGGACGTCGCCCAGCAGGCGGGCTACTCGGTCGTCCTGTGCAACAGCGACGAGAACCCGGCCAAGGAGGAGACGTACGTCGCCGCGGCGCTGAGCGAGCAGATGGCCGGGGTGATCATCGCCTCCTCGGGGAGCGTCAAGGCGGCCAAGAGCCTGCTGGAGTCGCCGATCCCGGTCGTCGCCATCGACCGCGAGCTGCCGCGCGGCGTCGTGGACACCGTCGTGGTCGACAACGTCGCGGGCGCGCGCATGGGCACCGAACACCTGCTCGCGGCCGGCTACCGGCGCATCGCCTGCATCACCGGGCCCAAGGGGGTGAGCACCGCCGACCTGCGGCTGCGCGGCTACACCGAAGCGCTGCCGGGGCAGCCGGAGCAGGAGCGGATCGTCGTACGGACGGACTTCCGCGAGCAGGGCGGCTACGACGCCATGGCCTCGTTGCTGTCCTCTTCCGACCGCCCCGACGCGGTCTTCGTGGCCAACAACCTCATGACCGTGGGCGCGCTGCGCTGCCTGGCGGAGCGGGGGGTGGACGTGCCCGGGGAGATGGGGCTGGTCGGCTTCGACGAGATCCCGTGGGCCGACCTCGTCCGTCCCTCGCTCACCACGGTCGCGCAGCCCACCTACGAGCTGGGCCGGATGGCCGCCCGCCTCCTCGTGGACCGCATCGCCACCCCGTCCGCCAAGGCCGCCACGGTCGTCCTGCCCGCGGAGCTCCGCCCGCGCCAGAGCAGCACCCGCTGATCTCAAAGCCCGCGCCAGAGCAGCACCCGCTGATCTCAAAGCCCGCGCCAGAGCAGCACCCGCTGATCTCAAAGCCCGCGCCAGAGCAGCACCCGCTGACCCCGCCGCCCACGGGTGCCGAGGGGCGTCAGTTCTGGCCGGACAGGTCGTACTGCTTGTAGAGCTGGGCCGCGTTGTCCTTGGTGACCTGCGTCGTGCCGAGGACCTGCTTCTTCTCGGCCTGCTGGCCGTGCAGGATCTTGCTGACCGTGTCGGCGGCCTCCTTCGCGCCGGTCGGGTAGATGAAGGTGGCCGAGAGCTGGCCGAGCTGCACCGCGCGGATGCCGCCGTCGGGGATGGCCAGGCCGTCGATGCCGATGAACTTGATCTTGTCGGCCTTGCCCGCCGCCTGGGCCGCCAGGTAGGCGCCCAGCGCCATCGGGTCGTTGTGGCCGTACACGAGGTCGATCTGGGGGTGCTGGGCCAGCCACTGCTGCATGATCGGGGTGGCCTGCTCCTTCAGCCACTTGCCCTCGCGGTCCGCGATGATCTTGATCTTGGGGTTGGCCGCGATGGCCTCGCGGAAGCCCTTGTCGCGGTCGATCTGCGGCTGGTTGGACGTGATGCCGCGCAGCTCGACGATGTTGCCGCCGTCCGGCAGCAGCTTGACCGCCTCCTCCCCGGCCTTCCTGCCGATCAGGACGTTGTCGCCGCCGATGAAGGCGGTGTAGCAGTCGGTGTTCACCGTGCGGTCCAGGACGATCACCGGGATCTTCGCGTCGCACGCCTGCTGCACGGCCGCGGTCAGCGGGGCCGGCTCGGTGGGCGAGACGATGAGCGCGTCGACCTTCTGCGTGATGAAGTTCTGGACCTGGGAGACCTGCGTGGCGCTCGACTGCTTGGCGTCGGCGATGGGCAGCAGCTCGATGTCCGGATACTGCTTCAGGAAGTGCTCCAGCTGCAGGTTGAGCTGCGCCCGGTACGGCTCGGCGTTGTTCGACTGCGAGTAGCCGACGACGAACTTGGTCTTGCCTCCCGCGGCGGTGGAGGCGGACGGGGCGGGCGCCTTGGACGCGCACGCGGCGGCGAGCAGCACGCACAACGCGACGGACGACATGGACACGATGGCCTTCATGATCGAGACCCTCCTCGGAAGAATGTGAAGAGATCGGGACGCTGCAGGACGACCGCCACGACGACGATCAGTCCCTTGATCACGAGCTGCCAGTTGTCGCTGACGGCGTTCAGGCCGAGCACGTTGTCGAGCAGCGTCAGGATGAGAGCCCCGACGAACGTGCCCGCGATGGTGCCCTTGCCGCCCGCCAGCGACGCGCCGCCGATGACCGCGGCGGCGATGGCGTCCAGCTCGAACGACTGCCCGGCCTGCGGATCGGCCGAGGCGCTGTAGGCGGCGTCGATCGGCCCGGCGAACCCGGCGAGCATGCCCGACAGCGTGAACACCGCGATCGTGACCGCCGTGACGTTGACGCCGGACAGCCGGGCGGCCGTCGCGTTGCCGCCGACGGCGTAGACGTGCCGGCCGAACCGCGTCTTGGTCAGGATCAGGTGGAAGACGACGCAGACCACGATGAAGGCCAGCACCGGGTAGTAGATCCGGTCGAACAGGTTGTGCCCGGGCGTGCCGAACAACTGGAACGACTCCGCCTGCGGCGTCAGCTTGCCGTCGTCGCCGGCGATCTGGGTGCCGACGCTGACGTTGCCGCTGACCTGCCGGTCCAGGCCGCGTACGACCGACAGCATGGCCAAGGTCATGACGAACGACTGGATGCGCAGCCAGGCGGTGCCCGCGCCGTTCAGGAACCCGAAGAACGCGCCCACCAGCATGCAGACGGGCACGATCTGCCACGGCTCCAGCGAGAAGTTCGACAGCATCATCGCGGCCGTCATCGAGGCGATGCCCAGCAGCGATCCGACGGACAGGTCGATGCCGCCGGTCAGGATCACCAGCGTGACGCCGACGGCCAGGATGCCGCGCGAGGAGAAGGCGCCGATGGCGTTGGTGAGGTTCGTCTCGTTGAGGAACATCTCGCCCTTGGTGGCGATCCCGACGGCGAGGACCAGCACCAGGCCGATGTAGGCCTGCGCCGCGCCGAGGGCGGAGAGCGTGCGCCGCATCCGGTTCTCCCCCGGAGCCTTGGCGGGAGTGGGCGGGGCGGTCTTGGTCGTCACAGTGTCAACACCTCTTGTCGGGCCATCGCGGCCTCGAGAATCGCCTCCTGCGTGGCCTGGCCCCTGCGGAACTCGGCGGTGATCCGGCCCTCGCAGAGGACGAGGATCCGGTCGCACATGGCGAGCAGCTCGGGCAGCTCGGACGAGGCCACCAGGACGGCCTTGCCCGAGGCGGCGAGCTCGGACATCAACGCGTGGATCTCCGCCTTGGCCCCCACGTCGATGCCGCGCGTGGGCTCGTCCATGAGGATCAGCGACGGCGCGGTCAGCAGCCACTTGGCCAGCACGACCTTCTGCTGGTTGCCGCCGGACAGGTTGCCGACGGTGAACCGGATGCCGGGCGCCTTGACGCGCAGCTCGCGTACCTGCCGCTCGACGGCGGCCCGCTCCCGCCGGGCGTCCACGGTCCCGAACCGCAGGAACCGTTTGAGCGAGGGCAGGCTGGCGTTGAAGGCGATGGTGTTGCCGAGGACGAGGCTCTGCGCCTTGCGATCCTCGGCGACCAGCGCCACACCGCGCCTGATCGCCCGCCCGGGGCTCTTCGGACGGTACGGCCGGCCGCCCAGGGTCATCGAGCCCGCCGCCGGCCGGTGCACGCCGAAGATCGATTCCAGCAGTTCGCTGCGGCCCGCGCCCATCAGGCCGGCCACGCCGACGATCTCGCCCGCCCGTACGGACAGGGAGACCTCGCGCAGCGCGGTACGGCCCGAGCCCGGCTCGCCGGGCACCGACAGCCGCTCCACCCGCAGCAGCTCCGCCCCCGCCGACGCGCCGTCGGGGCGCGGGAACAGCTCGCCCAGCGGCCGGCCGACCATCATCTGGATCAGCTCGTCCCTGTCGATGCCGGAGCGCTCGCCGATGTAGCGGCCGTCGCGCAGGACGACCACCCGGTCGGCGATCTCGGCCAGCTCCTCCAGGCGGTGCGAGATGTAGATGACGGCCACGCCGCGCCCGGTCAGGTCGCGGATGACCGCGTACAGCCGCTGCACCTCGGCGTCGGCCAGGGCCGAGGTGGGCTCGTCCATGACCAGGACGCGGACGTTCTGCGACAGCGCCTTGGCCACCTCGATGAGCTGGCGTTCCGCGATCTTGCACTGCTTGACGAGCGTGCGCGGCGACAGGTCGAGCCCGAGGCCGCGCAGCAGCTCGGCGGTCCGTGACTCCATGGCCTTGCGGTCGAGGAGCGCGCGTTCGCGGCCGAGGAAGATGTTGTCGGCGACGGACAGCTCGGGCACCAGGTTGAGCTCCTGGTGGATCATGGCGATCCCGTGCCGCCGCGCGTCCTTGGGGGAGTGGATGGAGGCGGGCCTGCCGCCGATCTCGATCTCGCCCTCGTAGTCCTTGAACACCCCGGCCAGGATGTTCATCAGCGTCGACTTGCCGGCGCCGTTCTCCCCGAGCAGGGCGACCACCTCGCCCTCCGCCACGGTGAGCGACACCTCGTCGAGAGCCCGCACGCCCGGGAAGGACTTGCCGATGCCGCGCATCGCCAGCACCGTCACCGCAGGCTCCAGGCCGCGTACTGGAAGAGCGGATTGTGCTCGGTGGTGATGCGCATCGAGCGGGTGTACGGCATCGGCACCTCGACGTGGACGCCGCCGGAGCTCTGGTCGGCGTTGCCCACGAGCGGATGGACGAAGGGCGCGCCGAGCTTGCCGTCCACCAGGTCCTGAAGGGGCGCGTCGACGGCTTTCCTGCCGTCGAGCTCGATCGTGATCCTGCCGGTCCTGGTGACGTCGCCCTCGTCCCTGGTGAACCAGATCGCCTCGACCTCACCGGCCCCGGTGTGCTCGGCGATCACGCAGCCCGCCGCCGAGGTGCTCAGGCACGAGTAGCGGCCGCCGAACCCGTCGTCGTTGTCGCCCGTCCTGTCGAAGCTGGAGAACTGCTCGGTCTGCACGCCCACCGGCAGCTCCGCCAGCCGGTCGAGCCGCCGGTAGAGGTCCCAGCCGATCGGCCCCTTGCCGTCCACGGCCGCGTGCGCCGGCGCCGGGACCGTCAGGAGGCCGGTGGCCAGCGCCGCCAGCAGCAGGAAGTGCCTAGATCGCGGCATCGCCGAACCCTTCGAACTCGACGCCGAGCAGCCTGGTGAACGCGTGCGGCCATTCGAACGTCGACTGCCTGGCCATCGACTCGTTCGTGGCGCCGTCCATGTGATCCACGAGGTCGCGGGCGACGAAGTCCCGCCCGTCCGAGATGCTCAGCAGTCCGATACGTGCCACGGAGTTCTGTCCTTCCATCTCGGGAAATCGATTGCTGAGAAATCGATTTCCACCCAAGTTAGATCTCACCCTTCGGACCGTCAATGCCGTTTCACATCACAGAATCGCAACGGTGAAGGGTCGCGGCAGGCCGCCGCCCGCGCATCTGAAGAGCGGCGGGCCGCCGTACGCGCACCTGAAGAAAGGCGTCAGGTGGCGCGCGGGCGGGAGCTTTCGCGGGGGTGCAGCTCGGTCTGCAGCACCATCCGCGCCGCCGGGCGGGCCGGATTCTCGATCCGGTCGGCCAGCAGCTGCGCCGCCGCCCGCCCCAGCTCGTACGTGGGCTGGCGCACCGTGCTGAGCCCCGGCCGGAACAGCCGGGCCCAGGGGATGTCGTCGAACCCGATCACCCCCACGCGCCCGGGGATCGGCACCTCCCGCTCCGTGAGGCATTCCACCGCCCCCACGGTCATGAGGTTGTTGGCCGCGAACACCGCGTCCATCTCCACGTCGTCGTCCAGCAGCGCCCCCATGGCCGAATAGCCCCCTTCCTCCCGGAAGTCGGCGTGCCGGATCAGGGCGCGGTCCTGCTGCACGCCGAAGGCGCGCAGGGCCCGCTGGTAGCCCCGCAGCCGCTGCATCGCGGTCGACATGCGGCGCGGTCCCGTGATGCAGGCGATGCGGCGGTAGCCGGACTCCAGGAGATGGGTGGTCGCCACCTCGGCGCCCTTCTCGTTGTCCACCAGGACGGCGTCGACCTCGGTCTCGGCCAGCTCGCGGTCGATGGTCACGACGGCGGTGCCGGCGGCGACCAGCGCGCTGATGTCGGTCGAGTCGTCGGCGGGCGAGATGATCACGCCGGCCATGTTGTCGTGCAGCGCGACCGAGATGTACTCGGCCTCCCGCGCCCGGTTCTCGTCGGTGTTGCAGAGCACGACCGAGTAGCCGAACTGGCGTCCCCCGTCCTCCACCCCGCGTACGAGCGAGGTGAAGAACGGATTCCCGACGTCGGAGACGAGGACCGCCCACAGCGTGGTCTGCCTGCGCCGGAGATTGCGCGCCACGCCGTTGGGCCGGTAGCCGAGCTCCAAGACCGCCGCGTGCACACGCGCCGCCAGCTCGGGGTTGACCGTGGAGCGGCCGTTGAGCACACGGGAGACCGTCGCGGCGGAGACCCCGGCATGCCGCGCGACATCTTGGATTTTGCGCAACCTCATCCCATTTCGTGGTCCAGGCAATGATCGGAAGCAGCTTACCGCGCTACCTGGAAATCGATTGCTCCTAGGTGGGGAACGGACGCCGTTCCCCGACGGGCGCGAGCCCGAACGGACGGTGGGGGAGGGTCTGGTACCAGTAGGCGACCGAGGAGAAGTCGTCCGAGCGCTTGTTCGCGTGGCCGTGCTCGATCGTCACCCTGATGGACTCGGTGAAGGTGATCGGGTCCTCGACGTGGAAGCGGTAGAGGGAGATCTCGCCGCTCCAGTTGTCGCCGCCGGGCAGGGTGATGCCGTGGTACGGCGCGTGGTAGGTCTGCGTCGGGCACCACGCGGTGTTGAAGTAGTCCTCGGTGCCGGTCCCGTGCAGCGAGGGCGGGAACGGCTCCCCGTCGATGAAGATCATGTCATCGCCCTCGCCGTACCAGTTCCAGTCGCTCGTCTCGCGCAGGTTCCGGATGTTCAGCACGCACCCGACGTAGTGCCCGCGACCGGTGGCGTCGAGGAGGACGTAGTTGCCGTCGCCGGTGTCGTTGATGCCCTCGACCTGGAATTCGCGGTTGGACTGCGTGCCCTGCGGGATCCCGTCGGTGGGCCGCTCGCGGCGCCACTGGGCGTGGAAGTAGCCGAGGTCGTCGGCCGCCTCCCCGAACTCCTCGTAGTCGATGTAGTAGTAGAAGAACACCGGCTCGGCCGACAGCTCGCTGATCAGCTCGACCCGGGCCCGGCTGGCGAACGGCATGTGAAACCACGAGTTGAAGCTCTTGCCGTCCTGCGGGCTCATCTGCAGCGGCGCCGAGACGAAGTTCGCCGTCTTGGCGTGGCCCATGCCGAAGAAGTCGCCCAGCGGCACCAGCACGCTCGGGTACTCCTGGTCGTCCCAGGTGATCTTGAGGACGAGCCTGCGCAGGTAGTCCACGTCCACCGCGTCGGGCACGTCCCGCATCGGCAGCGCCACCGTGCACCAGATGTGGTTGATCGAGCCCGGCCCCCGGATGTCGGCCAGGGTCACGGTGCTGCCCGCCTCGACGGTCAGGCGGTCGTCGTTCCCGCCCGTGCGGTCGTAACTGGAGACCCGCCTGCGCCGCGAGGACCGCAGGCGCGGCAGGTCGCGCAGGCTGCTGCCGTGGTTGCCATAGCTCATGGTCATGTGTCCCTCGTCTCAATCCGGAGGTCTTGGTCGTCGCGGCATGTCGGAGCAATCGATTTCTCCAGAATGGAGAAGTAGGCGTCGCCGTCGTCAAGAACTCCCAAGCCACAGCTTGCCCGGACCGGGAATCGATATCCTCGCGCGAAGCGCCGGTCGCCCGTCCAGACGGGCGACCGGCGGCCTCCCGCGTCACATCAGGTATCCGCAAGGGATGTCGGAGGCGGTGCCCGCGACCTCGGTCCAGCCGGTCCAGGCGGTGGGACCGGTCTGTCTCCGGGAGAAGACGTGGGTGCCTTCAGGAGAGATGGCGAACGCCTGCAACTGGTTCCCCGCGGTGTTGCCGAGCGCCGGGACACAGCCGGCCGGGCCGCCGAACTGCTCCCAGGGCAGCCAGGCTCCGCTCGGAGCCGCCTGCTTGCGCAGGTAGACGCCCGCGTTGCCCGGGCTGAGCGCGAAGACGTGCAGCCTGCCGTCCACGCCCGTGCCGACGGATGGGCTGCCGCCCGTCGCGTCGCCGAAACTCTCCCAGCCCGACCAGCCCCCGTTGGCCGCCAGCTGCCAGCGGTGCGCGATCCCGGCACCGCCCGGTGCGGTGACGAACACCTCCAGCCGCCCGTCCGCGTTCCTGCCGACCACCGGGACCCCGCCCGCGGGGCCGCCGAACGCCGGCTCCCAGTCGCTCCAGGCGCCGTTGGGCGTCACCTGCCAGCGGTGCGCGATCCCGGCCCCGTCAGGAGCCAGTGCGAAGAGCTCAAGACGGCCGTCGGCGTTCTGTCCCACGGCGGGCACGGAGCCGGCCGGGCCGCCGAACGTCCCGTTCCACTCGCTCCAGGCGCCGTTGGGTGCCAGCTGGTAGCGATGGGCGATGTTCCCTCCGTTGGGGCCGACGGCGAAGACCTCCAGCCGCCCGTCCGCGGCCCGCGCCACCGTGGGCGCGCCGGCGGCCGGCCCGCCGAACGGCTCCCAGGCGCTCCACGGCCCGTTGGGGCTCAGCTGGTAGCGGTGCGTCATGGCCCCGCCGTCCGGCGTGACGGCGAAGACCTCCAGACGGCCGTCGGCGTTCTGTCCCACGGTGGGCACGCCGCGCAGCGCCTCACCGAAGCGCTCCCAGGCCGTCCAGGCGTCCGGCCCGGTCTGCCGCCGGTGGTAGAGACCGCTGCGGTCGCCGGCCACCACCCACATCTCGAGCAGCCCGGACGCGTTGCGGGCGATCGCCGGGTTGGCCGCGGGCGTACGCAGGTAGTCTCCCGGCCCCCAGATGAGCGGCGCCACGGACAGCCCGTTGTGCCACCAGCCGCTCTGGGTGACCCACCATCCGGTGGCGTCGTCCTGGACGACCTCCGTCGCATGGGCGTTGATGCGTCCGGCGAAGTCCTCGATCCGGAAGTTCAGCGGATCACGGCTGCGGTAGACGTCGGTCCCGTTGTAGCCGGCCCGCGGGCCGATGAACAGGTACCACCAGGCGCCGCGCCGGATCACCTGCGGCGACTCGGTCGCCACGAACCCGGCGTCGAACCCGTCGGCGAAGGCGACCCCGCGCCCGCTCCAGTGGATCAGGTCGGTGCTCGTCCGGTAGGCGACGATCGGCCGCCCGGTGCCCAGGCGGTCGGAGGTGGCCGTGTAGTACATCACCCAGTGGTCGTCCACCCAGGCCACGTAGGGGTCGCGGGCGTTCTCCCCGTCGCGGAACAGCGGCCCCGAGGCCACCTTCTTCCAATTCCACAGGTCGGTCGACTTCGCGACGCTCATCACCGTGTTGCGCAGGTCGGTGCCGCCGCCCGCGTAGAACATGTAGTACGTGCCCGCGCCGTCGGGCTCGATGACGTGCGGCGCCCACACGTGGGTCTCTTCCGCGTATCCCGGCCCGCCGGTGTACAGGACCGGCGCCCGGTAGTCCCATTGCCCGGTCAGGGTCTTCGAGGTGGCGTGCGCGATCTGATCCTCCGCCTCCCACGAGGGCAGACCGTCCGGGTTCTCCGGGCCGGTGATCCCGAACATGTGCCAGGTTCCGTCATGGCCGCGGATGATCGAGTGATCGTTGATGTAGGTCCGGTGGGTCGCGTCCCACTTCGGCGGTGTGTAGATCTTGTGGAACTCGCCGTTGGCCGCGTACTCCCGGCCGTCCGGAGCCGCCGCTGCCGGGGCGCTCAAGCTTGAGACCACGGCGAGCGGGACGAGTAAGGCGGCGATCAGAGATCGGGTTGAGCCCATGGAGCCTCCTTCGGGCATGGGCTGACCAGGCACGGTCTACGGGATCATCGATGGCATGCTGCCCGGTCAGGACTTCGCTCGTGCCGAGAAATCGATTGCTCGATCACAGTTAAAACGGCGCGAAGTGACCTGTCAATGCATGGCGGCCGATGGCGAGAAATCGATTTCGCCAGCGGCTCCGCCACCGTCGGCGATCGTCGGGCCGTGCCGCGGGCCTACGCCAGGAGGGGCCAGCACGGATCGCGGGTGAGGGCGTCCAGGTCGGGATCCGTGTCCGCCGCCCAGGCCGCGTAGCCGTCGGGGCGGACCAGGATCGCGCCGGGCAGGCCGTCCACCGGCTGGGCGCGCGTGGCGCCGAGGTCGTGCGGGAGGATCCCGGCCAGGTCGAGCAGGACGGGCCGGCCGGCCAGGAACAGCGACGGATCGAGGCCGGCGACCCGGTGACCGGCCAGCGGGTGGCCGCCGGGCAGCTCGTAGGAGTGCGACAGCCCCGACATCAGGCCTGCCAGGTGCCTGTTGGCCTCGGGCAGGCGGATCAGGCCGGTGAAGACCTCGCGCAGCTCGACGACGTCCGGGCCGGGCCGGGGGCTGGCGAGGACCCGCTGCGCCTGGGTGATGTGCAGGACCCAGGCCCCGGCGGGGTGCCGCTCGGCGTGGTAGGTGTCCAGGAGGTCCGCCGGGGCCCGGCCCCGCAGCGCCGCGGCCATCTTCCAGCCCAGGTTGAAGGCGTCCTGCACGCCCAGGTTGAGGCCCTGCCCGCCGAAGGGCGGGTGGATGTGCGCGGCGTCGCCGGCGAAGAACACGTTGCCCGACCGGTAGCTCTCGACCTGCCGGGTGGCGTCGCCGAACCGGGAGGCGTTGTCCACGGCGGCCAGCACGGTCTGCTCGCCGAACACGACGCGCAGCGATTCGGCGATCTCCTCGAACGTGACCGGCCTGTCCTTGGCCTGCTCCTCCTCGCCCGCCATGCCGCCGGTGAACCGGTAGCGGTCGCCGCCGATCGGCACCAGCATCACCCAGCGGTCGCCGGCCTGGCGGGTGAGCGTGCTGATGTGCCCGATGGTCTTCGGCACGAGGTCGGACACCGACGACAGCCGCACGTCGGCCAGCACCGCCGTGAACGTTCCCGGCTGGCCGGGGAACGGCGCGCCGAGCAGCTTCCTGACCGTGCTGTGCCCGCCGTCGCAGGCCACCAGGTAGCGGGCCTCGATCCGCCGGCCGCCGGCCGTCACGACCACGCCGTCGCCGGACTGCTCCACCGCCGTCACCGGCGTCTCGCGCAGCACCTTGACCCCCAGTGCGGTGGCGCGCTCCTCCAGCACCTCCTCGACCTCCCACTGCGGGATCGAGAGCGGGTAGGGATGCGCGGTGTCCCATGCCGTGCAGTCGAGCGGCACGGGCAGCATCGCGAAGTGCCCGCCTCCCGGCTCGCGTGACAGCGCCCTGGCCCGCATCGGCTCCAGCAGGCCGCGCAGCTCCAGCAGCTCCTGGGTACGCGGCTGGATCGTGCCGCCCTTGGTCTGCTCGATCCGGTCCGCCAGTCGCTCCACCACCAGGACGTCCACCCCGGCCAGAGCCAGCTCGCAGGCCAGTGTGAGCCCGGTCGGCCCGGCGCCCGCCACGATCACCTCGGTCATCGTCTTCTCCATTTTTCTCGACTAGGTGCAAATGTATACCCAGTGCAGAAAACATACGAGTGCAGAATTTGCTAGCGTAGAGGCATGACAGGGCTGCGGGAACGCAAGCGGGCACGGACCCATGCCGCCATCTCCGAGGCGGCCATCGCGCTCTTCCTGGAGCGCGGGTTCGACGAGGTGTCGGTGGCGCAGGTGGCCGAGGCGGCCGAGGTGTCGAAGCGGACGCTGTTCGCCTACTTCCCCGCCAAGGAGGACCTCGTCGTCCACCGCTTCGCCGACCACGAGACCGAGGCGGCCCGCGTGGTGCTCGCCCGTCCGCCGGACGCCGGGCCGCTGGCGGCGCTCCGCGACCACTTCCTCGACGGCCTGCGCAGGCGCGACCCGATCACCGGCCTCAACGACGTCCCGGAGATCCTCGCGCTCACCCGCATGGTCGTGGAGGCTCCGGCGCTGCGCACGAGGATGATCCGCTTCCAGGAGGCGTCAGAACGCGCGCTCGCCGAGGCGCTCCAGGACACCGCCGGCGTCCCCGCACTGACCGCCCGCCTGGCGGCCACCCAGGTGGTGGGCGTGCACTGGCTGCTGTCGATGGACAACTCCCGGGCGCTGCTCGGCGGCCAGTCCGCCGACGAGCGCTGCCCGGCGGCGGTCGCCGACGCCGGCCACGCCTTCGCCCTGCTGTCCGAGGGCCTGGCCGCGCACCTCTAACGGACGCCCTGGCCGACCTCGCCCACGCGAGCGCGTGCACCGGGCCCGGCCGTTCGCTCGGCTCCCGCGATCAGGGCACGCGCGGGCTTCAGCCGTTCGCCCGGCTCTCGCGCTCGGCGTAGCGGCCGGGTGTGCAGCCGTACTCCTTGGTGAAGGCCGTGATGAACGCCGACGGGCTGGAGTAGCCGACGCGGTGCGCCACCTCGGCCACCGCCTGGGACTCCAGCAGCACCCGGGACGTGCTGAGCCGTAGCTTGGTCCGCACCTTCGAGTACGGCATGCCGAACTCCCGCTCGAAGTCGCGCTGCAGCGTCTTGACGCTGACGTGCAGCCGCTCCGCCCACTCCGCCAGGCCGGCCTCGTCACCGGGGTCGTGAGAGAGCGCCCGTGCCACGGTCAGCGCGAATCCGGTTCCGGTGGCGTGGTGGCCGACGAAGTCCGCGGTGCTCGCGCCGAGCCCGGCCATGATGCGCGCGCGGGCGGCGAGGGCCTCGGCCTCGTCGCAGGCCGGGCGGGCGATGGCCTGGATGAGCCGGGCCGCCTCCTGGTCCACCGAGACCGCGCCGGCCCGCATCCCGCCGAGTGCCGCGGGAACCTCGCGCAGGCAGACCCGGTAGACGGTCTGCCGGTCGGCCGCGCGCACCTCATGGGTGACCGCCCGGTGCGCCCAGAACGCCTCGCGGTGTCCCACGAACTGCGTGCGTGCCCCGTGGCCGGTCGACAGCATGCCGTCGGGGGACCAGTAGAGCTGATGCAGGAAGTCCTGGCGGCTCTCCCCGAATTCGAGCACGGCCGCGGAGCGGTACTTGAGCACGAGGATGCCGTCGGTCCGGCCGAGGCCGTAGCCGTACTCCTCGCACCAGAGCGGGTCCGTGCCGACGGGCTCGGTGACCGTCACGGAGTGGCGTCTCGGCGACATCGGTTGGCCTCCCAGAGACATCGGCTGCACCTTTGGTAAGGGTAGCCTAAGCTCATCTCTCCGCTGGTGAAGGAATCCCGTTTGATGCATCACGTCCAGTTTCGGCATGCCGCCGGCGCCGCCGTCCTCACGCTCGCGCTGGCGACCGGCTGTGGTTCGGCAGGCTCAGGCGAGCAGCCGGCGTCCGCCGCCCAACCCGCCGCGACCCGCGTCTTCGCCGGGGACAACGGCCAGATCACCATCCCGGCCGATCCCAAGCGGGTCGTCGCCACGGGGTACGCGGTGCCCGCGCTCATCGAGGCCGACGCCGCGCTGGTCGGCATCTCCTCGTGGCAGCGCGGTCTGCCGCTGATGTCGGAGGAGGACCGGGCGACGTACGACCGCCTGGAGAAGGTCGCCGGCGAGGCCGCGGCCGAAACGAACTACGAGGCCATCGCGAAGGTCAAGCCGGATCTCATCGTCATCGGAGTCCCGGCGCCGGTGCTGGCCGACGTGGACGTGGAGCGGCTGAAGTCCATCGCGCCCGTCGTCGCGATCGGCCCCACCATCCCGTCCGCGTGGCGCGAGCTGTCCCAGCGCCAGACCGACGCCGCCGGCCGGGCCGCCAACTTCGGGCAGGCCAAGGCCGCGTACGAGAAGAAGGCCGCCGAACTGGCCGCCACGTACAAGGACGTGCTGGCCGGTGTGAAGTTCGGCCACGTCGGCGCGTATGGGGAGGTCTCCAAGGGCACCTTCCAGCGCGAGTTCGCCGGCTCCTGGGGCACCAACATCGCCCAGGACGTCGGCGTCACCTACTACGGCCAGGTCAAGGTGAAGGGCGGAGGCAGCAAAGACGTGTCGGAGTACCCCTCGATCGAGGAGCTGACCGCGAGCCTCGGTGCGGCGGACGCGATCACGTACTCGGTGCAGCCCGACGGCACGCCGAACGAGTCCGTCAAGTACGTGCTCGACTCCGCACTGTGGAAGAGCCTGCCCGCGGTCAAGGCCGGCAAGGCGTTCCCGATCCGCTACACGGAGGCGGCCACCTACGCCGCCGCGCTGACCACCCTGGACGCCGTCGACCAGGCCCTCGCCCCGCTGAAGGCGTCATGAGCGGCGATCGCGGCAACCCGGGGCCCAAGGTCGCGGCCCACCAGGCCGGCGGGACCGGCGTGATCCGCGTCCCGTACCCGATCGGCATCCGCACCACCGTCGTCGCCCGGCGAGAGCTCGTCACCCCGCTCATGCTCCGTCTCACCCTGGCGGGCCCCGGGCTGGACGGCTTCCACAGCTACCAGTGCGACGACCACATCAGGATCGTCTTTCCCGGCGCCGACGGCACGCTCCGGCTCCCGGTGCCCAACGACGAGCAACTGCTGGACTGGCCCAAGCCGTTCCCCCTGACGCGCAAGTACACCGTGCGGCGCTACGACGCGGCGGCGCGCGAGCTGGACCTGGACATCGTGCTGCATGAGGGCGGCGTGATGACGGACTGGGCGGCCGCCGTCGCCGTGGGCGACGAGGTGGCGATCGCCGGACCTCCCGGGGCCAAGACGTTCGCGCACAACTATGACCATTACGTGTTCGCGGTCGACGCCACCGCGTTGCCGGCGGCGGCCCGATGGCTGGCGGAGTCGCCGTCCGGCGTCTCCGCGCACCTGGTCATCGAGACCGACGACGCCGTGGAGCACGCCTACCCGCTGGACAAGCGCGACGGCGTCGAGGTGATCTGGCTCGTGCGCCAGGGCACGCGGTCCTCGCTGGCCGAGACCGTACGGGGGCTGCGGCTGCCGGACGTCCGCACGTTCCTGTTCGCGGCGGGGGAGGCGGACGACATCAAGCCGCTGCGCTCGTGGAGCGCGGGACGGATGGACTCGCTGTTCACCGGTTACTGGAAGCGCGGAGTCGCCGATCTTGCGGACTGACCCTTCCGGGCCGCGTACGACAAGGGGTGGTCGTGCGGCCGGGCGCCGCCGGCCGGTCGTCCTCGCCGCCCTCGTGGTGCTGCTGCTCGCCGTGGCGGTCGCGAGCGTCTGCGTGGGAGCGCAGGCGATCGCGCCCGCCGAGGTCTGGCGGGCGCTCACCGGCGGCGGCGGTGAGGCGTATCTGATCGTGCATGACATCCGGGGGCCGCGCACGCTCCTGGGCGTGTGCGTCGGCGCGGCGCTCGGCACCGCCGGCACGCTGGTCCAGACGCTGACGCGCAACCCGCTCGCGGAGCCGGGCATCCTGGGCGTGACCGCGGGGGCAGGCTTCGCGATCAACCTCGGCGGCCTGCTGGGGCTGGCGGGCGGGCAGGTGGGGCAGCTCGCGCTGGCGTTCCTCGGCGCCGTGCTGACCGCCGTCCTGGTCTACACGCTGGGCGCGGGCTCGCCGCTGCGCCTGGTGCTCACCGGGGTGGCGCTCAGCGCGGTGCTCGCGGGCATCTCGCTCGGCCTGCGGCTCATGCTGCCGGACGTCTTCGACCGCTACCGGTTCTGGTCCGTCGGGTCGCTGGCCGGGCACGAGCAGGTGCCGCTCACCCTTCCCGCCGCGACGATCGTCGTCGCGCTGGTGTGCGCGGCCCTGGTGGTCAGGCCGCTCACGGCGCTCATGCTGGGGGAGGAGGTCGCGCAGTCGCTCGGCGGGCACGTGCTGCGCACCAGGGTGTCCGTTTTGGTGCTGATCACCCTGCTCGCCGGGGCCGCCACCGCCGTCGCGGGGCCCATCGCCTTCTTGGGGCTCATGGTGCCGCACCTGGCCAGGCGGCCGGCGGGCGGGTCGATTCCGTGGCTGATGGCGTACACGATGGTGCTGGGCCCGGTGCTGCTGCTGGCCTCGGACATCGGCGCGCGCGTGCTGCTGCCGACCGGCGAGGTCCCGGTGGCCGTGGTGACGGCGTTCGCGGGCGCGCCCGTGCTCATCTGGGCGGTACGCCGGCGCGGGCGGGTGCCGTCGTGAGCCGGTCCGTGGTCCTGCGCGCGGGCGCGTACTCGATCAAGGCCGGCCGCAGGACGGTGGCGGTGTGCGGCACGCTGCTGCTTACAGGCCTGGGCCTGGGCCTGCTGGGTCTCTGCCTCGGCGGCGGGTCGTGGACGTCGCCGGGCGACGTGCTGGCCGCCCTGGCCGGCCAGGGCGACTCAGTCGTGGTGGTACGCGAGTGGCGCCTGCCCAGAATCCTCGCGGCACTCGTGTTCGGCGCGGCGCTGGGCCTGGGGGGCGCGGTCTTCCAGAGCCTGACCCGCAACCCGCTCGGCAGCCCCGACATCGTCGGCCTGGACGCCGGAGCCTACACCGGCGCGCTGTTCGCGATCACCGTGCTCGGCGGCGGCGCCGCGGAGCTGGCGGCGAGCTCGATCGCGGGCGGCCTGCTGGCGGCGGCGGCCGTCTACGTCCTGTCGCTCGGGTCCGGGCTGGGCGGCCTGCGCCTGATCGTCGTCGGGATCGCCGTGAACGCCATGCTGACGGCGCTCAACTCCTGGATCGTGCTGCGCGCGGACATGGACGTGGCCATCGCCGGCACCGGCTGGAGCGCCGGCTCGCTGAACGGCGTCGACTGGCACGAGGTCGCCCTGCCGTTCGCGGTCGTCGCCGCCTTCGTCCTGCTGCTGGCGGCGCTCTCTGCCGGGATGCGGCAGACGGCGCTCGGCGACGAGCAGGCACTCGCCTCGGGCGTGCACCTGAACCGGCTGCGGCTGCTGCTCGTGCTGGCGGGCATCGGCTGCACGGCGACGGTGACGGCGGTGGCCGGGCCCATCGTGTTCATCGCGCTGGCCGCGCCGCAGATCGGCCGGCTGCTGTCGGGCGCGGCCGGCGTGACGCCGGCGCCGGCGGCGCTGACGGGCGCGGTGCTGCTGCTCGCCGCCGACCTGGCCGCGCAGGTCCTGCTGGCCCCGGTCGCCCTCCCGGTGGGAGTGGTGACCACGGTGATCGGCGGCTGCTACCTCATCGGGCTGCTCGCCGGCCGGACGAGACGCGACGCCGGCTGACCGGCGCTTTCCCGCCCTGGCGGGAGCGGTCAGTGGTGGTCGGCGTAGTGCCGGGCGAGCAGGTCCTCGCCCCAGTCGGCACGCAGGTCGCGCCATACGGAGTGGATGTGGTTGGCGTCGTCCTGGGTGTTGTCGTACTCGAGCAGGAACGTGGGCCCGGCGACGCAGTAGTAGTGGCCCTGGCCTCGCTGGTCGGAGCCCGTCCACGCGAACGTCACCTTGTCGAGGCCCGCGTCGAGGGCGTTCTGCCAGCAGGTCTCGCCGTACCAGCCTGGGGCGCGGTCGAAGTAGCGGCGGATGAGCCGTTCGAGCAGGGCTCTCGACGGCGACGGCATGTCGGCGTAGGACAGCCCGCGGGGGATGCGGTCGAGCTCGGCCACCGGGTCGTTGCGGGTGAGGACGTCGTCGGGGGCCACCGCGCCGGTGATCGCGATCGACCGCTGGTGCGGCGCGAGGTCGGCGAGCAGGGCCCGGCCCATCTCCTCCTCGTCGGCCAGCAGCCGCAGACCCCGCCGCGGTCCGGACAGGACCATGGCCGGCTCGGCGCCCAGGAAGCTCGGCGTGACGGCGATCGAGTCGCCCACGACGGTGATGTGCACCGCGAGGTGGTGGCCGTTGACCCGCCACGCCCACGGTCCGGCCCCTTCCGGGTCGCCGAACACCCGGAACCAGTAGCGGTCGCCGTCGATCTCGTCCACGCCGGTCACCAGGCGGCGCCGTACGCGCTCAAGCTCGATGACGCCTCTCGCCGTACGGGCACCGGTCACGCCGCAGCCGAGGTCGAGAAGGGCGAGCGCGAGCTCCTGCTGTCCGGAGGTCATCTCGACCAGCGGCAGCCCGGGACGAGGACCGGGGAGATAGGACCATTCGGTGCGCTCCGCCGAGCCGAACGCCGCCGTCGCCGCGCTCCTCCGCCCGGTGTCGAGAGAGCCGAGGAATCGCCGCACCGCCTGCCGCATCTCCTGGACGTCGTGGGCGCTCTGCGAAGGTTCCTTATCTAACACCACAAAACGCAACATACTGCAAATAAAACGACATTGTGGTTGGCCGGACGTTCGCGGTCGTTTTCCACCTGCCCGCCCGGCTCGGCGCCGAGACCGAGGACGATCTCATCAGCCGTGGCTTGCGTTTGAGCGCGCTCGAAGTCGTAGCGTCGCCGCCATGACGACACAGACCTGGATCATCACCGGCGCGGCCCGCGGGTTCGGCCGCGCTCTGGCGGAGGCGGCGCTCGCGGCGGGCGACCGCGTGGTGGCGGCGGTACGCCGGCCCGAGAGCGTGGCCGACCTGGCGGCCGAACACCCGGACGACTGCCTGATCGCGACGTTCGACGCCCGCGACGTCGCCGCCGCCGCGGACCTGGTGCGGGACACCCTCGACCGGTTCGGCCGGATCGACGTGCTGGTCAACAACGCGGGCCGGGCCGTGGTCGGGGCGGTCGAGGAGATCGGCGACGCGCAGCTGCGCGAGCTGATGGATCTGCACCTGTTCGGCCCCGCCGCGCTCGTCCGCGCGGCGCTGCCCGCGATGCACGCCCAGGGCGCCGGGACGATCGTGCAGATGAGCAGCCAGGGCGGGCGGATGTCGTTCCCCGGCGTGTCCGCCTACTCCGCGTCGAAGTTCGCCCTCGAAGGCTGGTCCGAGGCCCTGGCAGGGGAGGTCGCGCCGTTCGGGATCCGCGTGATGATCGTCGAGCCCAGCCGGTTCAGGACCGGCTTCAACGCGGCCGGCGTGATGGAGTTCGCCGAGGCGTCGGAGACCTATCGTGACCTGCTCGCCGGCGTCCGCGCGGACCTGGCGGGGGCCGACGGCCTCCAGGAGGGCGACCCGGCGCGGGCGGCCGGCATCATCGTGTCCCTCGCGCACGGTCCGGAGGTGCCGCTGCGGCTGCCGCTCGGGAGCGAGGCGGTCGAGCGCATCTCGGGTGCGTACCGGCGGGGCCTGGCCGAGGTCGAGCGGTGGGCCGAGACCGCCCGCAGCGCCGACTTCGCGGGCGTCTCCGCCTCGGCCCGGCCGATTTAGGCTGGTTGCCATGGCCACCGACGATCTGATGACCCGGGCGCTCGACCGGCTCGGCGACGACGGCCCGCTGTCGGTCGAGGCGATCCACCGCCTCGCCGACCCGCCCCCGGTGTCCGAGCCGATGGTGATCGCCGAGGTCGCCGAGCTGCTCGACCTGTCGCCCCACACCCTGCGCTACTACGAGCGGGCCGGGCTGGTCGAGGTGGCCCGCGACGGCAACGGTCACCGCCGCTACGACGCCGAGGCGGTGCGGCGCCTGGTGTTCCTCACCCGGATGCGGCTGTCCGGCATGCCGATGCGCGACCTGCAGCACTACGTCTCGCTCGTGGACGCCGGCGAGGAGACGGTGCCCGAGCGGCTCGACATGCTGCTCGAACACCGCGACACCACCCGCCGCCGGATCCGTGAGCTGACCCTCTCCCTCGCCGCGATCGAGTACAAGATCGCCACGTACGGCGGCTCGACCGGCCCGGAGATCCAGGACCTCGGACGGCCCCGGTGACGCCGCACCCGCGAACCGGCGGCGGCCGGTTGCTCCTGACGGCCAGGCGGTAGCCCGGACGGCCCCGTGCTCAGCGCGCCCGCCGCAGCCCGCGCAGGAAGCTCCACAGCGGAGAGCGCGACTGCGGCGCCGCGGCCTCGGCAGGTGCGGACGGCTGCGGCATCGGGGCGCCGGCGGCTGGGGAGGCGGGGACACGGCCCTCCGCCAGCTGATACTGCACGGGCAGCGACCGCAGCGCGCGCATGAAGGGGGAGGGCCGCCAGGGCAACTGGTCGGGCGGCAGCGCCGGCTTCAGCTTCGAGCAGTGGTTGAAGAGCCGCTGTACGGCGATCGTGGCGATCTGGGTGGCCAGCCGCTGGCCCAGGCAGCCGTGCGGCCCCGCGCCCCAGGCGAGGTGCGCCCGCGTGCTGCGGATGGCCTGGTGATCGAGCGCCCCCGCGAACCGCGGATCGGCGTGGGCGGCGGCGACGGAGAGCATCACCGGGTCGCCGCCCCCGATCGTGTAGTTGCCCATCTTCACGTCCGTCATCGGGAAGCGGAAGGTCAGGTTGGCCATCGGCGGATTGAGCAGGGCGGCGCGGTTGACCGTCTCGTCGATCGCGCCCACGGACAGGCTCTCCCGCATGGTCGGATTGGAGACGACCTCGACGACCACGTTGCAGACCAGGCTGGCGGTGAAGTCCAGCAGGCCGGGCAGCATGAGCAGCTCGCGGGCCAGCTCGTCCAGGGTGAGGTCGGGGTCGGCCTCGATCATGTAGGACGGCAGGTCGTCCCCGGGGTGCTGCCGCTTGGCGGCAGCGAGCTCCGTCATGGACGCGTACAGGCGCTGGAACGCCGCGGCCGCGTCCGGGCCGGCGTCGATCATCCGCCAGATGTCCATCACGACCTCTTCGCCGCGGTCGGCGGTGAAGCCGAGCAGGCGGTTGGCGACCATCAGCGGCAGCGGCCGCGCGTACTGCGCCGCCAGGTCCGCCCACCCCGTCGTGCCGCCTTCGGACAGGACGCCGATGAGGTCGTCGGCGTACTGCTTGATGGCCTGCTCCAGGAGCTGGGCCTGCGGGCGGGTGTGGTCCTGGAACGGCGCGAGCGCCTTCGTCCACGCGGCCCGCAGCCGGTGCTGCGTCGCGCCCTCCGCGAACGCCGAGTTGTTGACCTGGAAAACCGGAAGCAGGGGCCAGTCCGCCGGTACGCGGCCCTCCCCGTACGCCCGCCACCTGTCGACGTTCTTGCTCCAGATGCCGCCCTTGTTCCGCAGGACGTGCAGCACTTCCTCGTATCCGACGACGAACCACACAGGGACACCGAGGAGATCGACGGGGGCGACCGGGCCGTACCTGGCGCGCAGGTATTCGTGCACGGAGCTGGGGTTCGCGTCGTAGTCCCTGGTGAGCAGTGCTTCCACCGACATGGATGCCAAGGTTTCAGCCGACTGCTGAGGCCACGGGCCGTTGGTCACAGTGATGAACTACCTCTCTCTGGTCGCCGCTCGCGCGCTGGGAGCTACCGGCCAAATCACTTAAGAGTTCTGTAGCATCACTTATACCGTGCGTTATGGCAAGAGGGATGATGGTGCCGTTACCGCCTACCGGGGATGGTTCTGGACCGGGGCGAGGCTCACGCAGCAGCGGTTGTCGCCCGGTTCGAGCAGGGCCCGCACCGCGGGCGGCGCGAGGCCCTCGACCAGCCCGGTGATCAGGGCGTGGTTCATGTGGCAGACCAGCTCGGTGTGCGCCTCCGCGAGCGCGTGGAACGGGCAGTTGGCCATGATGGTGCGCTCGCCGTCGCCGCGGGGCTCGTAGCCGCACTCGCTCAGCGTCCCGGCGGCGAGGTCGAGCGCCGCCTGCGGGGTGGCCGGGCGGCCCTCGGCGGCCATCGCGGCGGCGGCCAGGGCGGCTCCGTGCTCGGCGGCCACCCGCCCCAGGGCCTCCAGGACGGGTGCGCCGGTGGCGGCCGATTCCGTGATGGCGGCGGCCATGAGGCGTCCGGCCAGCAGGTAGTCGCGGCTCGGCAGGGAGACGGTGATCTCGCGGGGCGCGCGGCGGTAGAGCTTCGAGCTGCGTCCCGCGCCCGGTCCTGACCGGCCGGCGAGCCGGGCGTAGACGGCTTCGAGCAGTCCTTCCGCCTCCAGCCTGTCGAGGTGGAACTTGGCCTTGTGCCGGGCGATCCCGATGGCCTCCGCCGCCTGGTCGCGGCTGACGGGGGCGGCCTGCGCGCACACGAACAGATACAGCTCCTGGCGTACGGGCTCGGCGAGGGTGCCGATGCCTGTGACGTTCTGCTCGAATCCGCGCACACGCCTGCCTTTCTAAAGGACAGAAGTATTGACGTTACAGAGGTGGCCTTCTAACGTACAAACTATCATCCGTTAGGAGTCAAGCCATGGGCACAGATCTCGCCACCCGCCTGAAAAGCCCCTCCTACCAGGCCTTCGCGCTGTTGCGCACCGCGTTCACGGTCGCGCCGATCCTGTTCGGACTCGACAAGTTCACCAACATCCTGACCGAGTGGACGATGTACCTCGCGCCGTGGATCGACCGGCTCGTGCCCGGTGACGCCTCGACGGCGATGCGGATCGTCGGCGTCATCGAGATCCTGGCCGGCGTGCTGGTCGCGTTCGCGCCCCGGATCGGCGCGTACGTCGTGGCCCTGTGGCTCGCCGGGATCATCGTCAACCTGCTGACGCTGTCCGGCTTCTACGACATCGCGCTGCGGGACTTCGGCCTGATGATCGGGGCGCTGGCCCTGGGCCGGCTCGCCGAGGCGCAGGCCAAGATCGACGCCTAGGGTCCGCCGGGGGCGATGATCCGCCACGCCGACGGGTGCAGCGTCCAGGCATGGGAGGGCTTGGCCTGGGTCAGCTCCCCGTCGGCGTTGGTGGGGACCGGCTCGCCGTCGACGGCGATCGAGCGGCCCCTGAGAGTCACGACGTCGTCATGCGCGCGCTGCCTGCCGAGCCGCAGCAGGATCCCGAAGGTCAGGCGGGCCAGGGGTGACACGGCGAAAGAGACGACGACGTCCGCCAGGCCGTCGTCGGGCCGCGCGGCCGGCGTCAGCGGGGTGCCTCCGCCGATCGAGGTGCCGTTGCCGACGCCCACCATGAGGATCCGCCGGCGGCCGTCGGCGACGGTCTCGCCGTCCACCCGGACGCGCAACCGCCACCCCTTGGTACGGACGCCCGCGACCAGCGCGCCCGCGGCGTAGGCGGCCCGGCGCAGCCACGGCTTGAGCGGGCCCGCCTGCTCCGCGGCCAGCGCGCCGACGCCGACGTGCACGGCGTTCACCACGATGCCGCCCTGATCGTCGACGAGCACGTCCATCGGCCGCTCCCGGCCGTGCAGGACCGTCATCGCGGCCTCGCGGGGATCGAGCGAGATGCCCAGCGCGCGCGCCATGTCGTTGCCGGTGCCCATCGGGATCAGGCCGACCGGCCGCGCGGCCGGCTCGTCGCGCGCCAGCAGCTCCGCCACCAGCGTGTGCAGGCTGCCGTCGCCGCCGAGCACGACCGGCACGCGATCGGGGTGCTCGGCCAGCGCCCGGCCGACGTCCTGCGGCCGTTCCGTCACAAGGTCCACGACGTCGGCCGCGTCGCCGAGAGCGTCGAGTATCGCCCGACGCCCCTCCTCACCGGCCCCGCCCGCGGCCGGGTTGCCCAACACCAGCAGTCTCCGGGCCATCGCGCCTCTCTCCCGACGTGTTCGCAGCCCGATGCCCGTGATCCGCCCGCCGAAACCGCCGATCGGTCAGGGGGCCGTCCTAGCCGTACCAGCGCCAGCCGGTCCTGCGGGGACGTCCGGGCGTTTCGAGGCGGCCGGTGGCCCACAGAAGGGTGGACCACGGGTCGTCGACGACGGGCACGCCGGGGAACAGCCGCGCCAGGGCCGGCGCGCTCAGGTCCTGCTCGGGCACGCAGTCGCGGTGCAGCCCCTGGGCGATGTCGTGGGTGTGGACGAGGGTCTCGACGACGCCCAAGCGGCACGCGTGGCACGTCCACTCCAGGCGCGTCCTCCGGACTGTGGCCTGCGGAAAGCGTACTAACGCCGAAAGGTCGTACATAACGGCTAAAGCCGCCTTTGTGCTTGTCATGTCGAAGTTGCCATTTGCCGTTTTCCTGACCTTATGTGGATTAACGGGATGGCAGCGTGGAGCTTGACACGTCACTTCGGGACCACCGGAGAGGACACGCTGTGAAACACCGAGCTCCACGCCAGGCGAAGGCCCGCGGGCCCGCGCCCCGATCCCAGGTCCGCGCGGCCGTCGCGGCGCTCGCGCTGCTCGTGCCGGTCGGCATGCAGGCAGGCACGCCGGTGCGGGCCGCGGTGGATCCGTGCCCGTCGCCGGGCGCGGCCAGGTCCACCGTCGTGCTGGTGCACGGCGCGTGGGCCGACGCCTCCAGCTGGAGCGGCGAGGTGCGCGCGCTGCAGCGGGCGGGCCACACCGTACGGGCCGTGGCCAATCCGCTGCGCGGCCTGACCGGCGACGCCCAGACCGTGCGGGACTTCCTGGACACCCTCTCCGGCCCGGTCGTGCTCGTGGGCCACTCCTACGGCGGTGCGGTGATCACGAACGCGGCCGACGGCGATCCCGACGTCAAGGCCCTGGTGTACGTGGACGCCGCCGCGCCCGACGTGGGGGAGACCACCGGGCAGCTCAGCGGCTCCGGCTCGGCCCTCGGCGCCGACCCGGCCACCCTGTTCGACCGCGCGGCCTACGCCGGAGCGCCCGCGAAGGCGGCCGATCTGTACCTGAAGCAGGAGGTGTTCGCCCGCTCCTTCGCCTCGGACCTGCCCAGGGAGACCGCCGACCGGCTCTGGGCCTCCCAGCGGGCCGCCTCGACGGCCGCGTTCTCGACGCCGTCGAAGGCCGCGGCGTGGAAGACGATCCCGTCGTGGTACTTCATCGCCTCCGGCGACCGGATCATCGTCCCGAACTCGCAGCGGGCCATGGCCAGGCGGGCCAACTCGAAGATCACCGAGTTCGCGGGCGGCTCCCATCTGGCCTTGATCTCGCATCCGGGCGCCGTGACGCGGGTGATCGAGAACGCGATCTGCTCGGTGCGCTGAGCGATCGCCCGCTTGGGAGGGGGCATGCGCCGAGGACTACGGGACCGGGTGGGCGGGATGAGCCTGCAGAACCGCCTGGCGTTCTTCGCGGGCGTCGCGGTCTGCCTGCTCTGCCTCGTCTTCTCCTTCCTCTTCCTGAACGTGGCGCACCACGCGGCCACGCTGAAGCTCATCGACGAGGTGACCGCGGACGGTGAGCTGGCCGCGTACTACCTCGAACACGGCGAGCGCGTCGATCCGCTGCCCACCATCCCGCCGGACCTCATCCGTCCCGTCCAGGTGGTGGATCCGCGTGGGCGGGTGGTCGCCGCCAGCAGCGACCTGCGGGGCAAGCCCGCCATGTCCCGGCTGGTGCCGCAGCCGCCGCGCCGCACGGCCACCACGGTCGTCTGCGGTCACGTGCTCGCTCCCGGCCGGTGCGACATCGTGGTGGCGCAGCGGGTTCGCCGCGGCGACGGCGAATGGACGGTCTACGCCGCGGCGCCCGCGGTGCCGTTCTACGTCCACCCGTGGCTCCCGGCGCTGCTCCTCGCCGGGATGGTGGTGTTCACCGGCGGCGCGGCTCTCGGCGCCCGGTACCTGGTGAGCCGCTCGCTCGCGCCGGTGGCCGCGGTCCAGCGGCGCCTCGACGACATCCGCAACACCGACCCGAGCGGCAGGGTGCCGGTCCCCGAGGCGAGAAGCGAGATCCACTTCCTGGCCGGCAGCGTCAACCACTGCCTGAACCGGCTGGAGCGCGCGCTGGAGGAGCAGCGGCGCTTCAGCACCGACGCCTCCCACGAGCTGCGCACCCCGATCGCCGCCATGCGGGTCCAGATCGAGGACGCGCTCATGGCGCCGGACGACACCGACGTGGCCACGCTGTCGAACGCCGTCCTGCCCAGCCTGGACCGGCTGGAGGCCGTCGCCTCCGGCCTGCTGGTCCTCAGCGGGCTGGACCGCGGCGCGGGCGAGCAGCTCCAGCCGGTGGACCTGGCCGAGGTCGCGTCGATGGCGCAGGGCGGCCGATCCTGGACCAAGACCGTCGTCGACAACCTGGCTCCCGGCGTCCTGGTCAGCGGCCAGCCGTCGCGGCTGCGCGAGCTGGTCGCCCGGCTGCTCGACAACGCCGAGCGGCACGCGGACACCACCATCACGCTCACCGTCCGGCGCGACTACGAGCGCCTCGCGCAGGACGGCGGGTTCGCCTCCGGCACGGCCGTGCTGGAGGTCGCGGACGACGGCGACGGCATCCCGCCGGACCAGCGGGAAAGCATCTTCGAACGGTTCGCCAGGCTGGACAGCGCACGCAGCAGGGACGCCGGCGGGTTCGGGCTCGGGCTGCCCATCGCCCGGCTGATCGCCGAGAGCCACGGCGGCTCCCTGACCGCCCAGGAGCCCGCCCCCGGAGCCCGCGGCGCGCGCTTCCTCCTCTACCTCCCGCTCAGCTCCCCGCCCGGCCAGCGCTGACGACCCGCGCAGGGGGATTCAGGCCGGATGCGTGGATTCGGGCCCCGTCCGGCCCGGCGAATGGTTACCCTTTGCGTGAAGCCGGTTGCGGAGTGTACGCGGCCCTCGTCCGTCGTGATACCGCTGCCGTCAGCCCCTCGAACACGGGAAGGTGCGGCGAAAGTGGATGATTTCTCGCCGGTGCGGGTCATGCCAGGGCACGTGATGAGCGACGAGGCGATCGATCGGCTGCTGTCCGACCTCGCCGAGGTGTGCCGGCAGGCGTGCGCGGCCCAGGCGGAGGCCGAGCGGCTGCGTGATGAGCTGTCGGCCGCCAACGAGTGGGACGGTGAGCGCGCCGGGCTGCGGGTCGATCCGCGGCGGGCGCTCACCAACGAGCGCACGCTGCTGGCCGAGAACGTCGCCGACGAGCACTACCGGATCGCCCAGCGGCTCACCGCCTGGTGGGTCGACGCGGCGATCTGCGCCGCGGTCTCCGTGGTCTGCGGTACGCCGCTGACCGTGGCGCGGGCGGTGGCCGCCGACCCGAGCCTGTGCATGGAGAGCGAGGAGCTGGCCTTCCTGCCGCCCATCGCGGACGAGGACTGGCAGCTCGCCCGGCTGGCCGTGGACATGGACGAAGCGCTTCCTCCCGGGCAGCGGCCCGACGGCTGGACGGCGGTCGGTGGCTACGAGTTCGCGGCCCAGGTCGGGCTGTCGGTCCGGCGTGACTCCGCCGAGGGGCCGGTGCTGGTCGAGAACGGCGTACCGGAGGCGCGACGCCGGCGGCTGTGGGGGCAGACGTGGATGGCGTACCAGATGCCGCCGCTGCCGGAGACCGGCGGCTTCCTGGAGGCCCTGACCGGCATCGGCGCGCCGCCCGCGGTGACGGCGGCGATCACGCAGGCGTCCGACGCCGTCGACGCGGCCCTGAAGGCCCGCGTCCGCGCGATCGAGCTGGAGAACGAGCACAGCGACACCGACTCCGAGGAGGCCGACGAGCTGTGGAGGCACTACGACCGGCTGCCCGGCCTGCTGATCGGCTACGCCCACACGCTGACCGCGCACCTGCCCGCGCTGCGCGCCGCCCGGTGAGCTGATGACCTGGGCTTTCGCCTCCCCTAGGGTGCATCCCCTAGGCGCGGGGAGGTACGCGCCAGGCCCGGCGTACGCGCGAAGTAGCAGGCCGATTGTCTCCCCTGGCCGGACGTTCGCCGCGGCCGATTTCGTCAGTCTGGACTCAGACGAAAACGACATCGGCAGGGGAGCACGAGATGACCGCCACCATTGAGCACACGATCTCCAAGCTGGCCGCCTGGCTGTCCAGGCACAGCATCGACATCCTGCGGGTCAGCCTCGGGCTGGTCTTCGTGGCCTTCGGCACGCTCAAGTTCTTCCCAGGAGTCAGCCCGGCGGAGGCACTGTCGGTGGCCACGCTGGAGAAGCTGTCGCTGGGGATGCTGTCCGGCTACGCGGCCCAGCTCGTGATCGCCGGTATGGAGGTCTTCATCGGCCTCACGCTGGTGACCGGCAAGCTGCTGAAGACCGGGCTGGTCGTGATGGCCGGAGCGCTGGCCGGGTTCTTCGCCCCGTACGCGCTGTTCTTCACCGATCTGTTCCCCGGCGCCCCGACGCTGGAGGCGCAGTACATCTTCAAGGACATCGTGCTGGCCGCGGCGGCCATGGTGATCGGCGCCCGCGCGCTCGGCGCCCGCCTGGTGCCCGCCCAGGAGCGGGTTCATGACCTCCGCGAGCGGGTGGCCGCCTGAACGGCCCGCCGCGGCGGCGCCTCCCGGAACCCTTCCGGGAGGCGCCTTCACGTGCGGGCGGGCGGCAGCCCGAGCAGGCGGCAGGTCTCGGCGTGCAGGCGCGCGGACGGCACGGCCAGCTCCATCGGCGAGTCGAAGTGGTTGCGCCCACGCTGCTCGAACGCGGTCACCTCGCAGCCGCGCCCCCGCAACCGCGCCGCGAACTCGGACGACTGGCGCTTGAACTCCTCCGTCTCGCGCTCCCCCCAGGCGATCACCACGGGGCAGCGCATGCCGGGCAGGAACATCGGGCTGTGCTCGCCCACCTCGCTTGCGTCGATGCCGACGACCTCGTTCACGTACGTGCGCTGCACCGGGGTCAGGTCGTAGATCCCGCCGAGCAGCACCGCCCCCGCGATCGGCGCGTCCGGCAGCCCCCGCCGCCGCCAGGGGGTGGCGAGCAGCATGGCCGCCAGATGAGCGCCCGCGGAGGACCCGGAGACGACGATCCGATCAGGATCGATGCGATAGTCGGCCGCGTGCCGCCACAGCCAGGCGAACGCGCCGCGTACCTGGTCCACGATCTCGGTGAGCCGGGCGCGCGGGGCCAGGGTGTAGTCCGGCGTGACGTAGCCGGCGCCCGCCCCGACGATGGCCGGAGCCGGGAACGCGCTCTCCTCCTTGGACAGCGCCTGCCAGTATCCGCCGTGGATGAAGAATAGGGCCGGGCGCTTCCCCGCGTCCGCCGCCCGCGGGCCGTAGACGTCCAGCCGGTCATCGGGCCCCGGGCCGAAACGCAGGTCGAGGCGGGCCACGCCGGCCAGCTCGGCCTGGGCGAGACGGCTGCGCAGGGCATAGTCGTCCAGGTACGGCTGGAGGTCGTCCACCAGGCTGCTCGGCGAATACTGGGCGTCCAGTCGCTCCTGGTCGAAGTCCCGGTAGACGTACGCCGTCATGACAGCAGCCGTTCGACGGTCTCCTCGCGCGCCCTTTTCAGCAGGCCGGTGAAGTCGCTCCCGCCGGTGCCCTTGGCCTCAGCCCCGCGCTCGAACCGGTTGATGTAGCGCCCGGTGATGCCGATGTGCTGGGCCCTGAGCCGGGACAGGCCGGCGACGGCCGCGTTGTACGCCTCGGACAGCTGCGGCCACGTGCCCTGGTGCCGCGCGGCGAAGTCGCGGACCGAAGGGCCGGCCTCCAGATCCTGGAGGAAGCGCCGATGCGGCCCCGGCATGTACGCGCGCATGCCGGTCAGGAAGCCGGCGGTCTGCTCGTCGCGATGATCGACGTCGAGCCCGGCATCGAAGGCCTGGATGAGGGCGCTCTGCGCGGCGCTGCCGCCGGCCAGCACCAGAGGCTCACGATCCACGCCTTCGAACCGCAGCCCCGGCGCGGACCAGCCGCTGAGGAACGGCCTGATCCGGTGGTAGAAGACGTAGGAGTCGCACCAGCGCTCGACGTCGAGGAACGCCTCGACCACGCGGTCGAGCACCTTCACAAGAGCGGTCAGCGCCTCGGCGAACCGCGGGTGGTCCTCGTCGGCCGCGGCCTGCTGGGCCCGCACGAGCAGGGACAGCCCGGGGGCGCCGGCCAATTCGACCCCCACGGTCGCGAGGTAGAACCACTTCTCGTCCACACCGCCGAGGAACGTCACCTGCGTGTCGATGTTGGACATGCTCAGCGGCTCCGCCCTGTCGATGCGCCGCCAGTTGTTCAGCACGATCGAGGCATGGGCGACGATCGGCGCCCGGTCCAGCAGCCGGGCGAGCTCGTGCAGCGGGCGTGCCACCGGGGCGGGGAGCGTGCGGGCGAGCGGGGCGCTCCCGTGCACGTACGCGTTCGTCAGGCAGGTCAGCAGCAGCAGGGCCCGTTCCTGCTCGGCGCGGGAGGTCAGCCGGTCCGGCGTCAGCACGGGCATGGCCGCGAGCGCGGGCCGGAGGCGTCCGGTCATGATCAGGGCCGCGATGTTCCTTCCGGTCTGCTCCCAGGGGCGGTAGCAGGCCGGGAGCTCGTCCACCGGGTCCGCCACGGGGACGAATCCGCGGCGTTCGTCGATGGCGTACTCGTCCAGCGCGGTGACGCGCGGTCTGGCGGCGCGTGCAGGCGTCGTGTCGTGGGTCACTGGGCTCTTCTTCCTCGCTTCCTGGCTTCGGCGGTGCCCGAGAGCGAAGCGGCGCTGCCTCCATTGGATCACCTGCCGCCGCCTCCGGGCGGGAGAACGCGTCCCGTGGGTGTCGAAGCCCCTGCCCGGAATGCGGCGTCTCACGGCGGGACCGGCTGCAAGCCGAGATCAATCCCCGCGCAAGGCGCTGACCATAGCGTCGCGGCGTGTCCAAACGACTGGTTCTCGGCGGCGCCGCTCTCGCGGCTGCCGCGGCGATGACGCTCACCCCCACCGGCCCCGCCGCGGCGGCGGCTTCTTCCAGCCCGGCCGCCGCGGCGGCTCCTTCCGGCTCGGCCGCGGCTCCCGCGCCGGGCAAAGTGGCGAACAGGCTGCTGCGCGCCTGGCTGGCCGACGACCGCCCGGCTGCGGCGAAGGTCGCCACACCCGCCGCGGTGAACACGATCTTCACGTACGCCTACCGCGCGCCGGACCGCTTCGACGGCTGCTCGGGCAACGTGTGCCGGTTCGTCCACACGAGCGTGCGGGTGCCCGGCGGCCTCAACGGCATCGCGATGGTCGTGACCGGCTCGAAGGTCACCAAGGTGTACCTGTCGCGGCACATCGTCAAGCCCGCCACCGTGGCCGGCCACCTGCTCGCCGCCTGGAAGCGGGGCGACCGGTGGAGCGGTCTGGAGGTCGCGAGCGCGGGCGCGGTGAAGACGTTGTTCAAGGTGAAGTACGACCAGAACGGCGTCACCCACTTCTTCCAGGGGTGCGGCAAGGAGCCGAAGGGCTACTCGTGCGCCTACTCCTACGAGGGCGGAGCTATGTTCATGCACGTACGCGGCTCCAAGACCCGGGGGTACGAGGTCGGCTCGATCACCTACATCGCCGACTGATCTCGCCCGGCCACACATCACGGAGTCGGCCCTCAACAGGGCGGATAGGGTGATTTGTGGTGATTTCGTCGGGTGTGGGCGAGGGGGACGGGGTGGCGGAGTCGTTCGGGGGGCTGCTGCGGAGGTCGCGTCACGAGGCCAGGCTGACGATCGAGGAGCTCTCCCACGCGTCCGGCGTCAGCGTGCGGGCCATCGGCGACATGGAGCGCGGCGCCAGCAGGGGACCGCAGCGGCGCACCGTACAGGCGCTGGCCGAGGCGCTGCGGCTGGACGACGCGCGGCGGGCGGAGCTGTCGGAGGCCGCACGGGCGGGGCGGCCGCGACAGGAGACCCCCGCGCCGGGCGCGTGTGAGCTGCCGCGCGGCGTGGGCGACTTCACCGGGCGGACACGCGAGCTGGCCGCACTGCGCGAGCTGGCGGAGGGCGAGCAGGCCGCCGTCGTGGCCGCCGTCTCGGGGGCGGCGGGCATCGGCAAGACGGCGCTGGCCGTACGGGCCGCCGGGCACCTGTCCGGCCTGTTCCCCGACGGATGCTTCTACCTGGATCTGCGCGGCATGGACCCGGTCCCCATGGACCCGGGGACGGCGCTGTCCCGGCTGCTCAAGGCGCTGGGCGTGGCCGAGCGGCGCATCCCCGCCGACGAGGAGGAGCGCGCGGGCCACTATCGGGCCCTGCTGCGCGAGCGGCGCTGCCTGATCATCCTGGACAACGCGGCGCACGAAGCCCAGGTACGCCCGCTGCTGCCGGCCGGCGGCCCGGCGATGACGCTGGTCACCAGCCGCCGGCCACTGGCCGGGCTGGAAGGCGTGCACCAGGTCCCGCTGGCGCACCTGGCCGCCGGGGAGTCGGCGGCGCTCCTGCGCGCGATCGTGGGAGCAGAGCGCGCGCAGGCCGATCCGGACGGAGTGGCGCGGGTGGCGAGCCTGTGCGGGAACCTGCCGCTGGCGCTGCGCATCGCCGGGAACCGGTTGCAGAGCAGGCCGGGCTGGACGGCCGGGCAGCTGGCCGCGCGGCTCGGCGACGAAGGGCGGCGGGTGGAGTCCCTGGCCGCGGGCGATCTGTCGGTGGCCGCCGCCTTCGCGCTGTCGTACCGGCAGCTCTCCCCTCCGGCCCGCCGGAGCTTCCGCCGCCTGGCGCTGGCCACCGCACCGGACTTCGGGGTGCCCATGACGGCGGTCCTGGCCGAGCTCGGCCAGGACGAGGCAGAGGACGCCCTGGAGGAGCTGGTCGACCTCGGTCTGCTGCAGTCGCCGTACCCTGGCCGCTACCGCTTCCACGACCTGGTACGGCTGTTCGCCCGCGCCCGGCTGTCGGAGGAGGAGCCCATCGACGCCGAGCGGCAGGCGCGGCGCCGGATGGACGACTGGCTGCTGGAGGTCGCCACGGTCGCCGGGCGCTGGTTCGAGCCCGGCTACGGCGCGCCGCCGCAGGACTGGAGCTCCCTCGTCGAGCTGAACAGCGCGCAGCAGGCGCAGGAGTGGCTCCAGGCGGAGGGCGGGGCCTGGCTGGCGGCGCTGCGGCAGTCGGCCCGCGTCGGCGAGCACGCGCGCGTGGTCGAGGTGGCCGAAGCGATGCACTGGTTCTCGGACCTGTGGATGCACTGGGGGCACTGGCCCGAGGTGTTCGAGCTGTCCGCCACGGCCGCCCGCGCCATGGGCGACCGCCGGCAGGAAGCGGTGCATCTCAACTATCTGTCCTGGGCGCAGACCTACTGCCAGGCCCGTTTCGGAGAGGCGGAGTCGACCGCGCTGCGCGCCTTGGAGCTGGCCCGCGACCTCGGCGACGTACGCCAGCAGGGCTGGGCCCTGACCTACGCCACCTGGGCGCTGTGGGGCCGTGACGACCGGCCGAGCAAGGAGACCGCTCTCGGCCACATCCGGCAGGCGGCGGAGTGCTTCCAGCGGGCCGGCGACACGGAGGGCTACGCCCAGGCCGTGGTGAGCGTGGGCAACTGCCTGCGCAGGCTCGGCCGGGTGGAGGAATCCGTGCGGCACAACCTGGCGCTGGTGGAGCGGCTGCGCGATCCCGCCTTCGGCGGCTCGCCGGCCATCGTTCACCACGCCGTCGGCACGGCGCTGGACCTGGTGGGCGAGGGCTATCTGGAGCTCGAACGCTGGCAGGAGGCCGCCGACCACTACCGCCAGGCGTTGCCGGAGCTGCGGCGGCGCCCGATCGCCCGGGCCGTGGCGCTGTCGCTGACCAATCTGGGCCGGGCGCTGGTGCGGCTTGAGGAGGTGGAGGAGGCGCGCGCGGCGTTCCTGGAGGCCTTGGAGCTGTACGAGGGTGCCGGGGACACCGGGCGGGCGGCTCAGGTGCTGAAGGAGCTCGACCGGATCCCACTAGATGAGCCGGTCACGGGTCGGCGAAGCGCTGGATGAACGTCAGGGCGGTGCCGCAGACCTCGCGCCAGCCGTTGTCGATGGTCAGCGAGTGGGCGCGGCCGGGCAGTTCGACGATCTCGGTCAGATGGTGGGCGTTGCGGGCCTGGACCTCGTAGGCGGCGTGGGCGACGGCCCAGGGAGCGGTACGGTCCAGTTCGCCGGAGATGAACAGCAGCGGGCCCCGGTCGTGCGCCGTGGCGTTGAGCTCGTGCGGCGGTGCCTGGGGCACCGGTGTCACGAACGTCTCGTACAGGCGCCTGGCCTCCTCCTCGCCGGCCGTGCCGGCGAAAGCGTGGCGGAACCGGTCGTAGGTGAGCGCGACGGCCGGCTCGGGCGGCGGTGCCTCCCGGAAGGGCACCGGGCTGATGGCCACGGCGGTGCTCGCCAGGCCGCGTCCGGCGAGGATCTGCGTGAGCAGCGCACCGGTGGAGTGGCCGACGACGGCGGGCTTGCGCTCCAGGCGGGCGATCAGGCCTGCGAGGTGGTCCGTGATCAGGCCCGTGATGTGGCCCGTGATGTGGCCCGCCACCGTACCGGCCGTTCTGCCCGGGATGATGGGGGCGAAGCCCGCCTCGGCGAACACCTGAGCCCAGTGCTCCCAGCTCGACGGCCGCAGCCACGGGCCGCCGACGAAGACGACCGGGATCCGGCCGGTGGCGTTGGCGTGGCGGATCTGGGCGGCGACGTCGCAGGTGGAGGGCATGAATCCGTCCTGGGGTGGGGGAGCCGGCCCGTACGGTGGCGTGCTGGCGGCCCCGTACGGACCAGGAAGGGGTGCCTCAGCTCGCGGTGAGCGCCCGGCGGAGCGTGCCGGCGGCCAGCCCGATCGCCGACTCAGCCGCGTGCGTCTCGCGCAGCGCGTTCAGCATGACGAAGTCGTGGATGATCCCCTGGTAGCGCACGGCCGTCACCGGCACCCCGGCGGCGCGGAGGTGGTTCGCGTACGCCTCGCCCTCGTCCCGCAGCACGTCGGCCTCGCCGGTGATGATCAGCGCCGGAGGCAGGCCGGCCAGGTCCTCGGCGGTGGCGCGCAGCGGGGAGGCGGTGATCTCGGCGCGCTGGGCCGCGTCGGTCGTGTACTGGTCCCAGAACCACTGCATGCCGTCCCGCCGCAGGAAGTAGCCCTCGGCGAACTGGTGGTAGGAGTCCGTGTCGAAGGACGCGTCGGTCACCGGGTAGAACAGCACCTGCTGGCGCAGCGGCACCCCGCCGCGCTGCTTGGCCATGATCGTCAGCGCGGCGGTCATGTTGCCGCCCACGGAGTCGCCGGCCACCGCGATGCGCGCGGCGTCCAGGCCCTGCGACGCGCCCTCGGCGACGACCCACTGGGCCACCGTCCAGTTCTGCTCGATCGCGACCGGGTAGCGGTGCTCGGGCGACAGGTCGTACTCGGGGAAGACGACGGCGGCGCCGGCGCCCACCGCGAGCTCGCGCACCAGCCGGTCGTGGGTGTGGGCGTTGCCGAAGACCCAGCCGGCGCCGTGGATGTAGATGATCACGGGCAGGTCGCCCGTGCTGCCCGCCGGGCGGACGATGCGCGTCCTGACCTCGCCGGTGGGGCCGCCGGGGACCGTGATCCACTCCTCGTCCACGTCGGGCTTGTCCACCTCGCCGGACTGTACGTCGTCCACGGCCTTACGGCCCTCCTCCGGGGGGATCTGGAAGAGGTACGGCGGCTGGGCGGTGGCCTCGGCGAAGGCTTGCGCGGCCGGTTCGAGTACGGGCTTGCTCATGATCGCTCCATGGGGTGAAACAGGGCTTCCGTGCACCGGCAATCCAAGCAAGCGGTGTGGTGGGAAGGCGAGGCAGAAACACCGGCAGAAGTAGTTTTTCGCCTCGTACCCGCTGGTCACGGCCTGTTTGGATCAGCGCTGAGCACTGACACCCCGCCCGAGAAGGAGCACTTCCATGACGGAAAGCAGCACACCGGCAGTCGTCCTCGTGCACGGCGCGTTCGCGGACGCCGCCAGCTGGTCCGGCGTCATCGCCGAGCTGCAGGAGCACGGCATTCCCGTGGTGGCCCCGCCCAACCCCCTGCGCGGGCTGGCTGCCGACGCGGCCTACGTCGCCTCCGCCATCGCCCAGATCGACGGGCCCGTGGTGCTGGTGGGCCACTCGTACGGTGGCGCGGTCATCACCGTGGCCGGTGCGGCCGAGAACGTCGTCGGTCTCGTCTATGTCGCCGCGTACGTCCTGGAGAAGGGCGAGAGTCTGGGCGAGCTGCAGGGGCGCTTCCCGGAGCCGCCGCTCGGCGCGAGCCTGCGGCCGGCCTCGTACCCGGTCTCGTACCCGGCGGCGACCGCCGTCGAGCTCGCGATCGTCCCCGAGGCGTTCCCGCAGGTCTTCGCGGCGGACGTGCCCGCGGAGGTCACCCGGGTCCTGGCGGCGGCGCAGCGGCCGCTCGCGGCAGGAGCGTTCACCGAGCCCGCGAGCGCGGCGGCCTGGCGGACGAAGCCCTCGTGGGTCGTCGTCGCGGGCGCCGACCAGGCGATCAACCCGGACGTCCAGCGCTTCGGCGCCGAGCGGGCCGGTGCGACGAGCGTGGAGGTCGCGGGCGCTTCACACGCCGTCGCGATGTCACGGCCGAAGGAGGTCGCCGACGTGATCCGCCAGGCGGTCCAAGCCACGCCGGCCTGACGCGCCGCCATCGGGCGGCCAGCCGCCCGCCGGCCGCAGCCGCTCCGGTCGGTCGGCCGTCGGGTGCGACGGCTGCGCCGGTCGGTCGTCTGCCCGGCGCGGCAGCTGCTGCCGGGTCAGCCGTCCCCTGGCGCGGCGGGTGCGGCCGGTCAGTGGGTGGACTCGCGGATCTTCAGCTCGAAGGGAGCGGTGTAGGCGACGGTCGGGCGGGCCGGGTCCTGGATGCGGTCGGTGATCAGCTCGACGGCCTTGGCGGCCATCCACCGGTGATCGGGGGCCACGGTGGACAGCGAAGGCACCAGGTAAGCCGCCTCCCGGATGTCGTCGAAACCCACGAGGCGGACGTCGTCGGGGACCCGGACGCCGCGGTCGGCGAGGCCGCGGAGCACGCCCTGGGCGACGGTGTCGCTCACCGCGACCACGCCGTCCACCTCCAGGCCCGAGTCGACGAGACGGTGGGCGGCGGCCCGCCCCGACTCCAGGGACATCCCCCTGGCGGTGAACAGCAGGGCCGGATCGGCTTCGAGCCCCCGCGCGGCGAACGCGGCGAGGTAGCCGTGGTGGCGGCGCGTCACCACGTTCACGCCGTAGAGGGAGCTGCCGGTGACGACGGCGATCCGGCGGCAGCCCCGATCGATGAGATGCGCGGTCGCCGCCTCGGCGCCCTCCTCGTTGGGCATCGCGACGTGGTCGAAGCGGGCGGCGAAGTCCTGCTCGCCGAGCATCACGATCGGGTAGTCGCCGCCGGTCAGCCGCGAATCCTGGGGATCGAGCCCGACCGCGCTGAGGATCAGCCCGTCGAAGTGCAGGGCGTGCGAATGGGTGATCGCGTTGAGCTCCCCGGCCGCCGCCGCGCCGGTCTGTTCGATCGCGACCTGGAAGCCGTGGTTGCGCGCCTGGTCGATCACGTGGGCGGCGAGCTGGCCGAAGTAGGGGCGGTCGACCTCGGGCACGGCGAGCCCGATGACGCCGGTCCGCCCGGATCGGAGCGTCCGGGCGGAGACGTTGACGCGGTAGCCCGACTCGCGGATCGCCTCCAGCACACGCCGGCGAACCTGCTCACTGACCCCTGAGCGGTCGTTGATGACGTTGGAGACGGTCATCTTCGACACCCCGGACAGCTTGGCGACGTCGCTCATGGTGACCATGCCGCTCCTCAGGTCCTGGCCCCCTCCGGCCGGATTCGATCCGATCGACCCTGGCCGCGGATCTGAGTTTACTGCGCTTGACCGGCGGCGGCTAAGGCCGCCGGTCAGGGTGCCGGTCAGGAGACGGACGCCTCCACGGTGACGAAGGAGTGGGCGGGCAGGTGCACCCGCAGGCCGGCGGCCGTGGACGTCACCTGGTCATGGGCGCGCGGCGCGACCGTGTCCGGCGCGTCGGGGGTGTTGTGGTCCTGGAGCGCGCCGGCGGTGAGTATGCGGGAACGGACGTCCGTGACCGCGCCGCCGCGCAGGTCCAGCACGACGTCGGCCGGCTCTGCCGCGTCCAGGTTGGACAGGGAGACGAGCACCCGGTCGTCCTTGCGGCTGGCCGAAACCGAGACGGTCGTCAGCTCCGCAGAACCGACCGTGCGGGCCGGCGCGCCGGAGGGCAGGTCCACGCGGAGCGAGGCCGCGTCGTGGTGGCCCTTGTTCATCTCGAACACGTGGTAGGTGGGGGTGAGCACGAGCGCCTTGGACTCCGGGTCGGTGAGGATCATGGCCTGCAGCACGTTCACCGTCTGGGCGATGTTGGCCATCACCAGCCGGTCGGCGTGGCGGTGGAAGATGTCGAAGTGGATGCCGGCGACCAGCGCGTCGCGCAGGGTGTTCTGCTGGTAGAGGAAGCCGGGGTTGGTGCCCGGCTCGACGTTCCACCAGGTGCCCCACTCGTCCAGCACCAGGCCGACGTTCTTGCCCGGGTCGTAGCAGTCCATCACGTTCGAGTGCCCGGTGAGGAGCTCGTCGACGCGGGCGGCCTGGACCATCGTGCGGTAGTAGTCGTCGGTGCCGAACACGGTGGCGTCGCCCTTGTCCTGCCACGTGCCGGCGATGGTGTAGTAGTGCACCGACAGCGCCTGCGTGTATCCGGCGGGCCGGTAGGCGCAGCCCAGGTCGCCGAGCATCTTCATGAGCGTCTCGGTCCAGGCGTAGTCGTCGGAGTTGGCGCCGGCCGCGATCCGGTACAGCTTGTTGCCGCCGTGGTCGCGGCAGTACGTGCCGAACCGGCGGGCCTCGGCGGCGTACTGCTGAGCGGTCATGTTGCCGCCGCACCCCCACGCCTCGTTGCCGAGCCCCCAGAACGGCACCCGCCAGGGCTCCTCACGGCCGTTGGCCTTGCGCAGCCGGACCATCGGGGAGTCGCCCTCGCGGGTGAGGTACTCGACCCAGTCGCTCATCTCCCTGACGGTGCCGGAGCCGACGTTCCCGCTGATGTACGGGTCCGCGCCGAGCAGCTCGCACAGCGCCATGAACTCGTGGGTGCCGAAGTGGTTGTTCTCCTCGACGTTGCCCCAGTGGGTGTTGACCATCGACGGGCGCTGGTCCTTGGGGCCGATGCCGTCCATCCAGTGGTACTCGTCGGCGAAGCAGCCGCCGGGCCAGCGCAGGTTCGGGATGTTCAGGGCGCGCAACGCGTCCACGACGTCGAGCCGGAGGCCGCCGGCGTTCGGGAGGTCGCTGTCCTCGCCCACGTAGAAGCCGCCGTAGATGCACCGGCCCAGGTGCTCGGCGAAGTGGCCGTAGAGATGCCTGCTGATCTGCGGGCCTTTGACGTCGACGTTGATGACTGCGGACACGACGGCATTCACAGGAGGGGCGCCTTCCGGAGCTTTATCGATACAACAGCGGCTACTTTATCGATACAACAGCAGGTGTCAAGGGGCCGTGCGGGCGGCGGCATGGAAGGATGTTCACGTAAACATCTCTCGAACGACGACAGGCAGGCAGGAGTGGTAGTGACCGCTGACCATGCTGATCACGCTGACGGCGGGCCCCGCTGGCTTCGCTGGCCCTCCGAGCCCGCGCGCCCGCGGCTGGCCTTCGGCGCCGACTACAACCCCGAGCAGTGGCCCAGGGAGGTGTGGCAGGAGGACGCCGAGGCGATGCGCCGCGCCGGGGTGAATATCGTCTCCCTGGCCGTCTTCTCCTGGGCGCGGCTCCAGCCGGGGCCCGGCCGGTGGGCGTTCGACTGGCTGGACGAGGTCATGGACCTGCTGCACGCGTACGGCATCGCCGTGGACCTGGCGACCGCGACCGCGTCCCCGCCGCCGTGGCTGACCGCCCGGCACCCCGAGATCCTGCCCGTCGATCACGACGGCCGCACGCTGTGGCCGGGCGGGCGCCAGCACTGGCGCCCGACCTCGCCGATCTTCCGCGAGCACGCGCTGCGCCTGGTCCGGGCCATGGCGGAGCGGTACGGGCGCCATCCGGCGCTGGCCGCCTGGCATGTCTCCAACGAGCTGGGCTGCCACAACGTCTACGACTACTCCGACGACGCGGCCACCGCCTTCCGCGCCTGGCTGCGCGCCCGTTACGGCACCATGGAGGCGCTGAACCGGGCCTGGGCCACGGCGTTCTGGTCCCAGGCGTACGGCGACTGGGCGGAGATCCTGCCCCCGCGCCTGGCCGCGACCTACCCCAACCCGACCCAGCAGCTCGACTTCAAGCGGTTCTCCTCCGACGCGCTCAAGGACTACCTGCGGGCCGAGCGGCGCCTGCTGGCCGAGCTGACGCCGGGCGTCCCCGTGACCACCAACTTCATGGTCATGGGCGAGACCAAGGGCATGGACTACGCCGGCTGGGCGGGCGAGGTCGACTTCGTGTCCAACGACCACTACGTGCTGCCCGGGCCCCAGGGCCAGGACGAGCTGTCGTTCTCCGCCAACCTCACCGGCTGGCTCGCCGGGGGCCGGCCGTGGTTCCTCATGGAGCACTCCACCAGCGCGGTGAACTGGCAGCCGGTCAACCTGCCCAAGAAGCCCGGCGGCCTGGCCCGCGACTCGCTGACCCACGTGGCGTACGGGGCCGACGCGGTCTGCTTCTTCCAGTGGCGGCAGTCGGCGGGCGGCGCCGAGAAGTACCACTCGGCGATGGTCCCGCACGCCGGCACCGACAGCGAGGTCTTCCGCTCGGTCGCCGGCCTCGGCGCGACCCTGGAGGCGCTCGCGCCGGTCGCGGGCACCCGCCGGCGCCGCGCGGCCGCCGCGATCGTCTTCGACTGGGACTCCTGGTGGGCCGCCGAGCTGGACTCCCACCCCACGTCACGGCTGCGCTACCGGCAGGAGGCGCTCGACTGGTACTCGGCGTTCGCGGACGCGGGCGTGCGGGCCGACGTCATCCCCGCCGCCGAGTCGTTCGCGCACTATGACCTGATCGTCGCGCCGATCCTGCACGTCGTGCCCGGAGCGCTCGCCGAGCGCCTCGGCGCGTACGTGGCCGGCGGCGGCCACCTCGTCACCACCTACTTCTCCGGGATCGTGAACGAGCACGACCACGTGTGGCTCGGCGGCTACCCCGGCGCGCTCCGCGACCTGCTCGGCATCCGGATCGAGGAGTTCGGGCCGCTGCCCGACGGCGAACGGGTCGAGCTCGACCTCGGCGTGTCCGGCACGCTGTGGAGCGACCGGATCGACGTCACCGGGACCGACGTCAAGGTCGTCGCGCACTACGCGTCCGGCGACCACACCGGGCGGCCCGCCGTCACCACGCGTCCCGTCGGGACCGGCTCGGCGTCCTACGTCTCGACCAGGCTGGGGCCGGACGGGCTCGCGCCGGTGCTGGCCCAGCTCCTGGAGGTGAGCGGGGTGCGCACGGAGCTGCCCGCGTCCCTCGCCGGGGCGGTGGAGCTGGCGGTGCGCGCTGGTGCGGACGCCGACTACTGGTTCCTCGTCAACCGCACGGACGAGAACGTCGAGACCGGCGACGTGGCGGGGGAGGCGCTCGCCGGTCCCAGCCTGGCCGCCGGCCGCACGCTCGGCCCCCGGCAGGTGCGCGTGCTGCGCCGCCCGCACCGCCCCTGAGACCCGCCGCGCCTGCCGCCGCACGAATGCGCGGCGGCAGGCGCAAGGGGGTCACTGGATGCTGAAGCCCTGCTCCTGGCCGTACTTGACGGAGGCGTCCTGCCACGCCTTCAGCCCCTCCTGCAGCGTGGCCGCCCCGGTGTAGGCCTTGCCGACGGTGTCGTTGAAGACGCTGTTGGCGTACACCTGGTACGGCAGGTACGACCACCCGCCCACGACCTGCGTAGCCGATTCGGCGAGGACCTGGTTGACCTGCTGGTCCCCGAAGTACGGAAGCTTCTTGTCGCGGAAGGCCGGCGAGCTGAGCTGCGCGGTCGTGGCCGGGAACGCGCCGCCGTCCACGCGGGTCTGCGCGCCCTCGTCCACGCCGGCGTACTTGAGGAAGGCGTACGCGAGGGTCTTGGAGGCGGCGGCCTCCGGGATGGCCAGGGAGCTGCCGCCGTTCTCGGAGGTGGCCTTGGCGCCGCTCTCCCACTGCGGCATGGGGGCGACCCGCCACTTGCCGGACCCGGCCTTGACGCCGGTCTCCAGGTTGGCCGGCATCCAGGCGCCGATCACCAGCGTGGCGATGCTGCCGTCGCCCAAGCCCTTGTACCAGGCGTCGCTCCACGAGCCGACGGGCGCGAGCAGCTTGCCGCTGACGAGCTGCTGCCAGGCAGCGGTGAACTTCTGCGTGCCCGCGTCGCCGAAGTCGACGCCGACCTTGGTGCCGTCCACCCGGTACGGCTTGCCGCCCGCCTGCCAGATCAGGCTGGTGGTGAAGCCGGCGTCGCCGATGTCGTTGGTGATGTACGCCTTGGGGTCGGCCGCATGCAGCTTCTTGGCCGCCGCGATGTACTCCTCCCAGGTCGCCGGCACCTCGATCTTGTGCTTGTCGAAGACGTCCTTGTTGTAGAACAGCGCCATCGGCCCCGAGTCCATCGGCAGCCCGTAGATCCCCGTGCCGGAGTGGACCGAGCTCCACGGGCCGGGGGTGAAGGTGCCCTCCAGCTTGTCCGCCCCGAACGACGTCAGGTCGGTGACCGACTTGCCCAGCGCGAACTGCGGCAGCGCGAAGTACTCGACCTGCGCGACGTCGGGGACGCCAGAGCCGGCCTTGATGGCGTTCTGCAGGGCGGTGTACTGGTCGTTGCCGGTGCCGGCGTTGACCAGGTTGACCTTCACCTTCGGATATTTCGCCTGGAAGTCGGCCACCACCTGCTTGAGCGTCGGCTCCCACGCCCAGACCGTGATCGAGCCGCCGGCGTTCAGCGCCGCTTCGAGGTCGGTGGCCGACGAGCTCGTGGCCGGCGCGGCCCCAGAGCCGCCGCCGTCACCGGGGGAGCCGCAGGCGGTGGTGATCAGCGATACCGACAGTGCCGCACCCACCAGGAGGGCGTGGCGGCGGGTCATCGTCATGAATATCCCTTTCAGAGGTGTTCCTGAGTAAGGCGCGGCGCCGGTCACTCCTTGACGCTCCCGGCCGCCAGACCGGACTGCCAGTACCGCTGCAGCAGCAGGAACGCCGCCACCAGCGGGACGATGGTGAGCAGCGAACCGGTGATCACCAGGTTGAAGATCGCCTCGCTGCCCGCCGTGGACGCCTGGGCGTTCCACCTGTTGAGGCCGAGCGTGAGGGGGTACCAGGCCGGGTCCTTCAGCATGATCAGCGGCAGGAAGTAGTTGTTCCAGGTCGCGACGACGGCGAACAGCAGCACCGTGACGATCCCGGGCGCCAGCAGCGGCAGGCTGATCCGGAAGAACGTCTGGAACTCGCGGGCGCCGTCCACCCGGGCCGATTCGAGGATCTCGTCGGGCACGGCGTCGGCCGCGTACGTCCACATGAGGTAGAGCCCGAACGGCGTGACCAGCGACGGGATGATGATCGCCCACGGGGTGTCGGTCAGGCCGACGCTGGAGAACATCAGGAACGTCGGGACGGCCAGCGCGGTGCCGGGCACGGCGACCGCGCCGATGACGATCGCGAACACGGCCTTCTTGCCCGGGAAGTCGAACTTGGCCAGCCCGTACCCGGCGACGGTCGCCAGCAGGGTCGCGCCGCCCGCGCCGGCCAGCACGTAGAGCAGGGTGTTGAGCAGCCAGCGGGTGAAGATGCCGCCGTCGTAGGTGAAGGTGGCCGCGATGTTGCGGAACAGGGCGAAATCGGAGTCGAACCACAGGCCGAACGAGCTGAACAGCCCTTCCTGCGTCTTGGAGGCGTTGATGACCAGCCAGGCCAGCGGGAGCAGCGTGTAGACGAGCATGATCGCGGTGAGCGCGGTCAGCGTGGCGCTGCGCCGGTTCCGCGGCGACGCCGGGCGCCGGTGGCCGCGCCTGATGACCAGCGGGCCTCCCCTGGTACGGGGCTTGCGGGCGGTGGCGGTCACGGTCAGGCTCCCTTCCGCATGCCGCGGAGCTGGACGACGTAGGCGATGACCATCGTGATCAGGCCCATGACGATGGCGACGGTCGCGGAGTAGTTGAACTGCTGGCCGGAGAAGGACAGCGAGTAGGCGTACACGTTCGGCGTGAAGTAGGTCGTGATCGCGTTGGGCGCGAGGCTCTTGAGGATGCTGGGCTCGTTGAAGAGCTGGAAGCTGCCGATGATGGAGAAGATCGTGGCGATCAGCAGGGCGCCGCGCAGGGCCGGGAGCTTGATCGCCCAGATGATGCGGAGCTGGCTCGCGCCGTCGATCTCCGCGGCCTCGTACAGGGACGGGTTGACCACGCGCAGGGCCGAATACAGGATCAGCATGTTGTAGCCGACGAACTCCCAGGTCACGATGTTGCCGATGGAGACGAGCACCAGGGCGGGGGAGAGCGGGTCGGGCAGCGACAGGCCGAGTGAGTCGTTCAGGTTGCCGACGAGGCCGAAGCGGGTGCCGTACATGAAGCCCCACATCAGCGTCGCGACCACGGCGGGGACGGCGTACGGCAGGAACACCGAGATGCGGAAGAAGCTCGTCCCGTACAGCCGGCCACTGTCGATGGCGAGGGCCACCAGCAGCGCCAGGAACAGCATGATCGGGACCTGGACGACGAGGAAGACCGCCACCCGGCCGAAGGCGGCCCAGAACTGCGGGTCGCCCAGCGCCTTGACGTAGTTGTCCGCGCCGACGAAGACGGTCCCGCCGATGAGCTGCGTGCGGAACAGGCTCAGATAGACCGAGTACGCGATCGGCGCCAGGAACACGAGCCCGAACACCGCCAGGAACGGCCCGACGAACCGCCAGCCTGTCCAGGATCGCCGCTTCCGGGGCACCGCCGCCCCCCAGTCGCCCGGCGTGCTCGCCTGCGAAGTCGCGACCACCAGCTCAACTCCTCCCCTGCGTGGGTGTTTACGTAAACATTTCACGCGGATGAGGCGCCGGGCGAAGCGGTCGCGGGGGATGGTCCAGCGGTGATGTTTACGTAAACTTTCGTGCGGTATCGTGACACCGGCCACACGGCCCGTCAAGGTTTGCCCGACGCCAACGGCAGGCAGGTGGTGGCGAGATGAGCCCAGAGACGAGCCCTGAGACGAGCCCAGAAACGGGCGCTGAAACGGGCGCTGAGACGGGCCCGGAAGCGAGCCCAGGAACGGGCCCAGGAACGAGCGCCGAGATGAGCCCGGACGATCGGGAGCAGCAGGGGGCGCCGCCCCGGGGCAGCGCTCACCGCGGCACGTCCGGCATCCCCGGCGGGCGCCGCAAACAGCGCGTCTCCATGGCCGACGTCGCCAGGCTGGCGGGCGTCTCGTCGCAGACGGTGTCCCGGGTCTCCAACGGTCATCCCGGCGTGATCGACGCGACCCGCGAGCAGGTGCTCGCGGCGATGCGCGAGCTCGGCTACCGGCCCAACAGCGCCGCCCGCGCGCTGCGCTACGGCCAGTTCAACACCATCGGCGTCATCCTCTTCGGCCTGACCTCCACCGGCAACAGCCGCACCGTGGACGCGATCGCCACCCACGCCGCGGCCGAGGGCTACGCCATCACGCTGATGCCCATCGACGTGCCGACCCAGGACAACGTGCTGGGGGCGTTCACCCGCATGGGCGAGCTGGCCGTGGACGCGGTGATCGTCATCCTGGAGATCCACCTCCTCGACGCGGCCACCGTGACCCTGCCGCCCGGCGTGCACGTCGTGGTCGTCGACTCCGACGCCGGCGACCGCTACAGCGTCGTGGACACCGATCAGGCCGACGGGGCGCGACGGGCCGTCCAGTATCTGCTCGACCTGGGCCACCACACCGTCTGGCACGTCACGGGTCCGCAGACGTCCTTCGCCAGCCAGCGCCGCGCCCAGACGTGGCGGGCCACGCTCGAAGCGGCCGGCCGGCCCGTTCCCGCGCCCCTGCACGGCGACTGGTCGGCCGAGTCGGGCTACGCCGCGGGGCTCGCGCTCGCGTACAAGCCGGGCTGCACGGCGGTGTTCGTCTCCAACGACCAGATGGCGCTCGGGCTGCTGCGCGCGCTCCACGAGCGCGGCCGGTCGGTGCCGGGGGAGATCAGCGTGGTCGGGTTCGACGACATCCCCGACGCCGCCCATTTCGTCCCGCCGCTGACCACCGTCAACCAGGACTTCGCCGAGGTGGGCCGGAGGTGCGTGCAGCGGGTCCTGCTCCAGATTCGCGAGGGCCAGGCCGCGCGGCCCGGCACCGACCTCGTCCCGACCCGCCTGGTGGTCCGCCGCAGCACCGCCGCCCCGCCCTCCTGACCCGCCCGGTGGTCCGCCGCAGCACCGCCACTCCGCCCTCCTGACCCGCCCGGCGGCCCGCCGCTGCCCCCGCCCTCCTGACTCGCCCGGTGGGCCGGGGCACCGCCGTCCCGCCTCCGCCCCGCGTGGCTGAAACGGTCGTTCCAGCCGGCGCTATCGTGGGGGCATGGCAGAGGAGCAGCGGGCCTCCGCGCGTCAGGAGGAGCTGGTCGAGGCGGCCTATCGCTATGTGACGGAGCGGGGGATCTCGCGGCTGTCGCTGCGGCCGCTCGCGGACGCGATCGGTTCGAGCCCCGGCGTGCTGATGTTCCTGTTCGGCAGCAAGGACGGCGTGATCCGGGCCATCCTCGCCAGGGCGCGGCGCGACGAGCTGGCGATGCTGGCCCGGCTGCGCGCGGAGGCGGGGGAGGCCACGCTGATCGAGGTGGCCCGCGCGCTGTGGGAGTGGTCGTCGGCTCCCGAGCGGCGGCCGGTGCTGCGCCTCTGGGCCGAGAGCTATGGGCAGTCGCTGGTCGCCCCGGAAGGGCCGTGGTCCGGGTTCGCCCAGGACACGGTGCGCGACTGGCTCGGCATCCTCGCCGAGCTGCCCGCCGACGTGCGGCCGGGCGCGCCTGACTCGGCCGCCCGGTGCGGCGCCGTGCTCGCCGCACTGCGCGGCTGCCTGCTCGATCTGCTCGCGACCGGCGACGAGGAGCGGGTCGGCCGGACGATCGAGCTCCTGTACGCCCGCCTCGACGCCGCTCCGGGCCCTTGACGCGCCGTTCCCCGCCGTTCCCCGCCGCCGCCCGACCGCCGCCCGACCGCCGCCCGACCCCCGCCCGATCGCAGCCCGGCCGCACGTCGGCGGGTGGCTCAGCGAGGATGCCGAGCCGGCCGCCGCCCGGCCGGCGTGGCGCCGGGCGGAAACGCGGAGGAAACGACTCTTGGCGTTGCCTTGGTGCCACCCGGCCGGGTCCAGACAGGCGACAGCGAGGAGACCGGCATGACTCATGAGGAATTACGCCCTTCACGGCGCAGCACGCTCGGCCTGCTCGGCGCCGTTCCGCTCGCGGCCGGCGGCGTGCTCGCCGGCTCGGGCCTCACCGCGGCCGTGGCCGAGTCCGCCGGCACCGGGCAGATCCCGCAGGACCTGCGCCCGGGCGGCGCCTTCGACCGCTACATCAAGGACCTGGCCGACCAGGACAAGTTCTCCGGTACGGTGCTGCTGGCCCATCGCGGCAAGCGCGTCCTGGCCCGCGCCTACGGCATGGCGGACCAGGACAAGGGCGTCCGCAACGAGATCGACACGATCTACGCCCTGGCGTCGGCGTCCAAGCCGTTCACCGGGCTGGCGGTCGTCCAGCTCGCCCAGCAGAAGAAGATCAAGTTCCACGAGACGGTCGGCACCTATCTGGACGGCTTCCCGGAGGCGATCGCCGTCCGCGTCACCGTGCACCAGATGCTCACCCACACCGCCGGCATGAGCGACCCGAGGAACACCGGGCCGGACCCGCGCATCTTCACCAGCGTCGAGGAACGCACCCGGGACCTCGCCGAGCGGGCGCGGGCACAGACGCTGCGCTTCGATCCCGGGACCAAGAAGGAATACTCCAGCATGGCGTACGAGGTGCTGGGCGAACTGGTGGCGACGGTCTCCGGGCAGAGGTTCCACGAGTACGTCAAGGAGCACATCTTCACGCAGGCCGGGATGACCCGCTCCGCCTACTACACCACGGAGGAATGGCAGGCCGACGAGCGCATCGCGCACCCGTACATGCTGCAGAAGGACGGCTCGCGCATCGACGGCGTCCGCCACCTGGACAAGGACGGCGGCGCCGGTGACGTGCCGGGCACCAACTCGGCGCGCGGCTTCGTCGGATCCGGCGGCGGCAACGGCTTCTCCACCGCTCCCGACCTGGTGCGCTTCGCCACCGCCCTGCAGCAGAACGACCTGCTCAAGCAGGCCTACACCCGGCTGTACGTGAACTCCAAGGTCTCCGGGCCGCCCATGGGCAGGCCGCCGCCCGCCGACCCCGCCCGTACAGAGGCCTTCCACGCCTACGGGCCGACCTCCTCCATCTACAACGACCAGCACTACATCTCCCACGGCGGCGGCATCGCCGGCGGCTCCACCAACTGGAGCATCTACCTCGACATCGACTGGGTCGCCGTGGTGCTGTGCAACTACGACCTCGACATCGAGCCGATCATCACCCAGGAGCGTGGCCGGATCACCGCCCCCTACGCCTGACGTACGGCCGGGCTCTACGGCAGGAGCGGGGCCAGCCCCACGGGATCGCCCTCCTGCGCGATGACCCACGGCTCGCCGCGGATCTCCACCCGCGGCGCGCCGTGGTGGCGCGGCCCACGGCGGGCGAGCCGGATGCTCACGAGCTCGCCCTGACCAGGAACGGGAAGCGTCAGGGCCTCGGCGATCCGGCGGTGCTCATGATGGCCGCCGAGGACGACGATGCCTTCGAGACCGAGGGTGGCGCGGACCTCCCGGACGCGGGTCATGGCGTTCTCCTGCATGGCGACGGCGGCCACGGCGCTCGCGCCGACGACCTGGCCCTGCGCCCGCCGGAACAGCTCGCTGAGTCGCCCGGCGGCGCTGCTCTCGCGGAAGATCGCATCGGTGTCCTCGGCGGGCAGGCCGAGCAGCACGTTGCGGGGGAGCGGCGCGTGGTTGTGGATCCAGCGGACGGAGGCGTTCCCGAGCAGGTTGAGCCGGTGGCCGCCGCGCCGGGCGGCCCCCGCCGCCGCGAGCAGCCGGGGCTGGACGCGGAGCACGCCCATGCCCCAGAGCGAGCGTTCGTCGTCCGCCCAGAGGAGCACGCGCACGGCGCCGATCTCGTTCTGGGCGAAGGTCCATCCCGCGCCGCTGCCGCTGAACGCGTAGCCCGCCGCCACGCCGTCGATCTCGATCTCCTGCCCCACGCCGCCGGGGAAGCCGAACTCGTGGCCGAGCCCGATCGCCACCCGGGCCGCCATGCCGGCCTTCTCGGTCCGCGTGAGCTGGTCCCAGCGGAAGCGGCCGGTGTGCGCGCCGTCGTAGATCTGGTCGAAGGAGCGCCGCAGCACCCTGGCGGCACGCAGCCCCGTGGGATCCAGCTTGGAGAGTGCGCTGAAGACCTCGTCCAGATCGGGGTCGAGCTCGCCGGGCGGACGCCAGGCGGCTCGATCGGCGGCCGCGGGCCCGCGCCGGAGCTGACCGGCCCGCGCGGTGACCTTCGCCGCTCCGGCGGCGTCGCCGTCACGGGCCATCCGGTCCGCGATGGCCGCCACCTCGCTCAGCGCGGCATCGCGGGCGGCGGCGTCGCCGCGGGCCGCGTGCAGGGCGGCCAGCCGTTCCCAGGCTCTGGCCTGGGGGAGCAGCCGGCGGCCGGCCTGGTCGTCGGGGAGGATCCGCAGCCGTTCGACGCCCTGCCGGCACACCTCGACGGCGGTTTCGAGATCGCCGGCCTCTTCGTACGCGGACACCAGCGCGGCCCGTGACGCCAGGGTGTCCGGATGTCCCGGGCCCAGAACGTCCTCCCGCGTCGCCAGCACCTCCCGCAGCAGCGTGATGGCCGCAGGCAACCGGCCGAGCCGCTGATGCAGGACCGCGAGATGGTGCTGGGCGGCGAGGGCGTCCGGGTGGTCGCCGCCGAGCGCCCGCGACCTGCGGCTCAGCACCAGCCGGTGCAGCTCCATGGCCTCGTCCGCCCGGTCGAGGCGGGCGTAGGCCAGCGCCAGGTTGCCCAGCGTGACGAGCGTGGTCCGATGGCTGTCGCCGGCGGTCTCCGCCGCCGTCTCCAGCAGCGTCACGGCCTCCTCCGCCCGATCGGCGCGGAGATAGGAGAGCGCGAGGTTGTTGTACGCCATGAGCGTCTTGCCGTGGCCGGGCCCCAGCGTCAGCCGGCGGTCGGTCAGCAGTTGTTCCTGGAGGTCGATGGCGTCCCAGGGACGTTCGGCGGCCAGATACGCCAGGGCCAGGCCGTCCCTGGCGTCCTGGGTGTCGGGGTGGTCGGAGTTCAGGGTGCGCAGCCGGGTGTCCAGGATCCCTTCGAACAGGGCGATCGCCTCCTCCTCGCGGCCGGTCGGCCCGCAGGCGGTCGCCAGGTGGCCGCGGATCCGGGTCAGCGCCGGGTGGTCGGGCGGCAGCAGCGGCGTCGCGTGGTCCAGGACGTGCCGGGCGAGGGACGTCGCGCGGGAGAAGTCTCTGAGGGTGTTGATCAGCCCGAGCGCGTGGTCGTGCAGGTTGAGGAGGTCCGCCAGGACGATCTGGAGCCGGTGCAGGTCGTCGTCGTCGCGGCCGGTGAGCCGGACCGCGTACTCCAGCAGGGCCGTCGCGTGCTCGGCGAGCACGTCCAGGAACTCCAGCTCCCGCCACGCGTCCGGCGCCTCGATGTCGTAGATCAGCTCGCAGCGGCGGATGGCGTTCGCCATCGTCTCCCAGACCGCGCCGCTCGCGCGGTGCCGCACCGCTTCCTGGACGACTGTGCTGGAGAAGCGGACCCAGCCGTCCCTGAGCACCACCAGAGACGTCTCCGCGAGGGCTTCGAACGCGGCCCGCTCGCCCTCGGCGATCAGCATCCGGCCGGGGAGGCCCCGCCTGGCGAGCAGGGCCAGCTCCTCCAGCAGCCGGACCTGCTTCGTGGAGAGCCCGCGGAGCAGCAGGCGGACGACGGCGGACAGCGGCGAGCCCCGCCCCGGGCCGCTCGCGCCGTACAGGACGGAGAAGGTGTCCTGGAAGGAGTGGCCGATCGCCTTGGCCGCCAGCGCCAGGGTCAGCGGCAGGCGCCCCATCAGGGGCAGCAGGCCCTGCGCGGCCTCCTCCCTGCCGTCGCCCGCGGTGTCGCGCAGGTAGGCCAGGGCCTCCTGATAGGTGTACTCGCCGACCTCGACCGCCTGGCCCAGCGGGACGCACCGCCGGTCCCTCGTCGTGACGATCACCCAATCCGTGCCGCACGACCGCAGCGCCCTGGCCGCGGCCTCCGGATCCGTCACGTCGTCCAGAACGAGCAGGTAGGGCCGCCGCGCTCCCGAGGTGCGCTCCTCGCGCGAACCGAGCCCGGAGATCCTGGCGGTGCGGCGGCCCAGCAGGTCGTGGGCGGTGCTCAGGTCCACCCAGACGACCGGTGTCCCCCGGGCGGCGTGCTCGCGCGCGCACGCGGCCGCGAGCTGGCTCTTCCCGGAGCCCGCGGCTCCGTGGAGGATCACCGCGCCAGAGCCCAGCCGCTCCTCGACCAGCGCTCGCAGGTGCGTCCGCGGCTGGAAGGCGCGCGCCTCGTCCGGCACCGGCCCGGTGACCGGTCCGACCGGCGGACCAGGCGGCGTGGGCGTCACGCGCCGGCCGGCTCGGCGATGACGGTCCCGGCGGGGACCTCCACCGCGACCGGACCCTCTGACGGCTCCCACCGCAGCTGTTCGCTCATGCCGTTTCCCGTGCCGACGTCGAGCGCCGATTTTCGTGCGCCGCACTCAATGTAACAAGATCGGCGGGGACCGGCGCGGCCGGGCGGGCGTCGGCGCCGCACCCCGGCGACACCCTATCGCGGGCGTCGCCGGGGTGCGGCCGCGCGTGGTCAGCTCGCGCCGCAGGAGACCGACGGCCAGGTGTAGTTGCCGTTGTGCTGGATGGTCACGCCCCAGTTGTTGCCGCTGCCGTTGGGTTTGGCGGTCAGCACTTGGGTGCTGGGGTAGGTGGCGTTGATGTTCCAGGTGGACAGGACCTTCGCGGGGGAGGGGATGTTCATCGTCACGGTCCAGGTGCTGGATCCGCTGACCGAGACGTTGAGGTTGTAGCGGTCGCTCCACTGCTGACCGGCCGACAGCGTCGCGGTGCAGCCGCCGCCCGGGTTGCCCGGGTTGCCGGGGTTCGAGGTGCTGTCCACCGTCACGTTGGAGTTGCCGCTGCTCTGGTATCCCTCGGTCGCGAGGATCATGTAGTCATGGCTGCCGAGGCTCATGCCGTTACGGGCCCACGCGTCGAAGTGGTTGCCTGAGGTGATGGCGCCGCCGGTCTTCTTCGACTGGCGGACGCTCCAGTACTGGTTGAACGTCCTGGTGCCCTCGATGGAGGGGGCGTTGTAGCGCGTGGTCTGGTAGATGTCGTACGTGCCGCCGTCGCTGGTGACCGTGCCCTTGTACGTCCCCGTCGGCCGGTAGGTGCCCCAGTTGTCCACGATGTAGTACTCGACGAGCGGGTTTCTGGTCCACCCGTAGAGGGTCAGGTAGGCGTTGCCGGACGGGTTGAAGCTGCCCGAGTAGTTCACGGTCCTGCGGCCGCCGGTGCTCCAGCCCTTGCCGGCGACGAAATTGCCGGTGTTGCTCCACGAGGTGCTGTAGTTGCCGCCGGCTCCCAGCTCCATGGAGACCGTGCCGGAGCTGTCGGTCCAGAACGAGTAGAAGTAGCCGTTGTTGGTGCCGGTCTGATTCGAGGTGATGGCCGCGTGGGCGGTGCCGGGCATCGCCAGGGCCAGGAACAGCGCCGCGGCGGCGGCGCCGGCCCGGCCGATGAACGACCTGGTGCGACCGCGTCTACGGCTCTTCGGGTGGGTGGGGGCGCCGTTCATGTGCGTGCTTCCTTCCCGTGGGGGCGGGCGGGGGCGGGCAGCGTGCGTCGCGAAAGTATCGGTACGTTGGCGAAAGTATCGGCATCGGTTTGCTGGGTTGTCAATGATCCGGGTAATGTTCCGGAAACCTGGCGCGCGCGGGGGTGCGCGCCGCGCCTGGGCCGATGGCCCTGAGCTGGCCGCTGTCGCTCAGGGCCGCTCCCGGCCGAGGGCTCGGGCGCCGGGGCCGAGGTTTCCGAAAGTTTCAGAGGTGCCGGTGCTCAGCCCCGGTCCCGGGCCCCGCCATCGAGAACGTGGTCGATGCGCGCGGCCAGCTCGACGTCCCGCGCGGTCACCCCGCCCGCGCTGTGGGTGGACAGCGTGAAGCGGATGCCGTTCGCGGTGCGCTCGATCTCGGGATGGTGGTCGATCGCGCGGGCCTCGTTCAGCACCGCCTCGCTCAGCCAGCCGTAGCTGTCCGGCGTGATCGGAACGTCCTTGAGCAGCGCAGCGCCGTCGCGGCGCCAGCCTTCCAGCGCCGCCAGCGCGGTGTCGATCTCCTCGTCGGTCAGGAGTCCCTCGGCCATGCTGCCCCCCGGTGTCGTAGCTCTCGACGATGGGCTACCACCGGTCGGCGCGTTCACACCTGGCGGCGCCCGCACCCGAAATGTTTCGGTCGATGAAGACCGACGTGCGATGAATGCGGCGACGGACGTGAGCTTGGTGTTTCCGAAACATTTCTGATTGGCGTTGACATGTTTCGGAGGCGTCTCCACAATGACCGCAGGTGCAGCGACCCCCCAACGATCAAGGGATCAGCATGATCGATCGCAAACGCCGTCCAGCCCTCGCCGCCGCGCTCCTAGCCGCGATCTTCGCCGTCTGCCTGGCCGGCACCGCCACCTCGGCGGTGGCCGCCCATCGCAGCAGCGCCGCCGCCGACTGCGGCGCCGGATACGTCGGGCTGACCTACGACGACGGGCCCAACGCCGGCAACACCGCCAGCCTGCTCAACGCGCTGACGTCGAACGGCCTGCGGGCCACGATGTTCAACACCGGCCAGAACGCCCAGAACAACCAGGCTCTGGTCAGGGCGCAGCGCGACGCGGGCATGTGGATCGGCAACCACAGCTGGTCCCATCCGCACCTCACCCAGCTCGGCAGCGCGCAGATCTCCTCGGAGCTGCAGCGCACCCAGCAGGCCATCCAGTCGGCGACGGGGGCCGCGCCCCGGCTGTTCCGGCCACCGTACGGAGAGACCAACGCCACGCTGAAGTCGGTGGAGCAGCAGCTCGGCCTCACGGAGGTGCTCTGGGACGTCGACTCGCAGGACTGGAACGGCGCCAGTACCGCCGCGATCGTCCAGGCCGCCGGCCGCCTGCAGAACGGCCAGGTCATCCTCATGCACGACCAGTACGCCACGACGCTGGCCGCCGTGCCGCAGATCGCCGCGAACCTGCGCAGCCGCAACCTGTGCGCCGGGATGATCTCGACCGCCACCGGCAGGGCCGTCGCCCCCGACGGCGGCACCGGCCCGACGAGCCCGCCGCCCGGCGGCAGCTGCACCGCGACGCTGTCGGCCGGTCAGCAGTGGAGCGACCGCTACAACCTCAACGTCTCGGTCAGCGGATCCAGCACCTGGACCGTGACGATGAACATCCCCTCCCCCGCGAAGGTCCTGTCCACCTGGAACATCAACGCCACCTACCCCAGCACCCAAGTGCTGACCGCCAAACCCAACGGCAGCGGCAACAACTGGGGCGTGACCATCCAGCACAACGGCAACTACACCTGGCCGTCGGTCTCCTGCCGGACGGGCTGACGCCAGGCGGGTGTGGCGGTTCCGCGTGACACCGCCACACCCCCCGGCTTCCTAGGGGAGGGTCCATCTCTGGTTCGCGTTCGTGGTGCAGGACCAGATCTGCAGCGGGGTGCCGTCGGCCGAGCTCTGGCCGGCGGCGTCCAGGCATCGGCCGGTCGCCGGGTTGACCAGGCGCTGGGTGGCGCCGTCCCATCGCCACTGCTGGTTCGCGCTGCCTGCGGCGCAGTCCCAGAGCTGGACCCTGGTGCCGTCGGCGTTCACGCCGCCCCGCACGTCGAGGCATTTGCCCAGGGCGCGAAGCGTGCCGTCGGCGGCCACCGTCCACGACTGCGCCGTGCCGCCGGCGTCGCACGTGTAGAGCTGCACCTGTGTGCCGTTGGCCGGGTTGGCGGCGGCGACGTCCACGCACGTGCCGCCGAGTCCCTTGATCTTCCCGGTACGCGTGCCGCCGCCGACGGTGAACTCGCCCCTGTTGAGCACGCGCGGCCCGAAGTAGCTCGCCTGCACGCTCGCGTTGGTGTTGTAGGCCGGGTCGGTCAGCCATTCCGCCCACACCATGAACCAGGTCCAGCGCGGCTGCGCGTCGAGCAGCGCGGGGCTCGGGACCCGGCCCACCTCCGCCAGAGAGATCGGCTTGCCGCCCGCCACGTTCAGGAGCGCCTGGTAGTCGGCGGTGGACGGCTCCATCTTGACCCAGACGTCCAGTGACGCCACGTCCGCGTACGACGCGCCGGGCCAGTAGTCGCCGATCGAGCCCATGTTCAGGTCCTTGACGTTCCAGACCCAGACGAGGTTCGACAGGCCCTGCGCCGTGAAGTAGTCGTAGGTGATCTGGTAGAGCCTGCGGCTGCCGTTCGCGCCGGGCCGGCCGCCCCACCAGGACCAGCCGTCGTTCATCTCGTGGACGGGCCGCCACAGCACCGGCACGCCGGCGCTCTGCAGCTGGCGCAGGTAGGGCAGCGCTTCCGCCAGGCGGCTCTTGAACGCGGTGTTGAGCGCGGTGCCGTTGGTGACGAGCTGGCTCCACTGGCTGTCGGACAGGTGGCTGAGCACGCCGCCGGAGTCCCAGCCGCAGGTGGAGCCGGTCGTGGGCGGGCACATGTGCCAGGTCAGCGCCACGACGGAGCCGCCCTGCCACTGCCGGATGGCCTCGTTGACCATCGTCTGCCGGTTGGCGACGTCGGCGGCGGCGAACAGGAAGTCGCCGCCCCACAGGCCGGGCGTCTGGCCGGTGATTCCCTGGGCGACGCGGGTGTACTTGGTGGGGTCGCTGTTGGGCTCGCGGTTGTGCTGGCCGGACAGGGTGGAGCGGCCGGAGATGCCGGCCAGGTAGGTGGTCAGGTCGGTCCTGGAGGCCGACGGGAAGGCCTGTGCGGGCGACGCGACGACTGCGACGCCCAAGGTCAGTAACAGGGCCATCAGCAAGGACCGCCAGGTGCGGGGGGTGCGCATGGATCCTCCTCGATGCGGTGCGCGTGCCGCCGCAGGCCGATAGCACGCTTTACCGGATAAGTGACCTGACCATAGAACCGCTGTGACAACGATGTCAATGTCGAAGAACAGGCATGTTACGTTCTCTTACCCGGTTAATTCGGACCGGTCACGCGAAGAGCTGGCCGCCGTTGACGTCGATGGTGGCGCCGGTGACGGCGCGGGCGTGGTCGGAGGCGAGGTAGACGACCGCGCGGGCGACATCCTCCTCGGTGGCGATGCGCCGCAGCGCCATCGCCGAGACGTCGCGGGCCAGGATCTCCTCGTACGGCACGCCTTCCGCCGCCGCCCTCGTGCGCATCCACTCGTCGAGCGCGTCGCTGGCGATCCAGCCGGGCGCGACGCAGTTCACCCGCACCCCGTAGGGTCCGAGCTCGTCGGCGAGACAGTGGGACAGCAGGTGGGCGGCGGCCTTGCCGGCGGCGTAGTCGCTGCGTCCCGCGTAGCCCTTGCGGGAGGACATGGAGGTGATGTTGACGATCGAGCCCGAGCGCCGGGCCACCATGTGCGGTGCGATGAACCTGCAGGCCAGCAGCGTGCCGTAGCCGCCCGTCTCGACGGCTCTGCGCCAGGTCTCCAGGTCGCCGTCGGACATGTCGAGCACGTTCTTGCGATGTGATCCCGGGAAAGCGGCGTTGACCAGCACGTCCACCCGGCCGAAGCGGTCGATCACGGTGGCCGCGAGCCGGCGTGCGTCGTCGATGCCGGTCAGGTCGGCGGGCACGGCCAGCACGCCCGGCACCTCGTCCGCGATCCGATCGAGGGTCTGCGTGGTGCGGGCGGCCACGACCACGTGGGCGCCCTCGTCGCGGAGCAGTTGCGCCAGCGTCCGCCCCAGGCCCGGGCCCGCTCCGGCGATGACCGCGACCTTGCCCTCCAGCAACACGCCCTGATCTTACCGGCGGAGCCGTGCGACGCTTCGATCAGTTCTCTCATAATTGATGCAACTTCGATCACTTCGGATCGGTAGCATGGAGCGTCGGCGAGGAGGAGTATGACGAACACGGTGACCGGCCCAGTGACAGGCCCAGTGACGGGCCCAGTGACCGGCCCAGTGACAGGCGGGGTTGGTACGGCTGGGCCGTTGCTCATCGCGTGGGGGGCCAGGGCCGAGCCGGAGAGCCTGGCCCGCGACCTGTTGCCACCCGCGACGGCGCTGCCGGTCCCCGCTGCGGGGGCCGGGGTCTGGGGTCGTCTCCGGGAGAGTGAGGCCCTGTCCGACGTGCGCGAGCGGGCGCGAGCGGAGGCGGGGACGCCCTGGCCGCAGCCCCTGGCCTCGCAGTACGCGCGGTTCTTCCGCGAGGGCGACGGCAACCGCACGGTGTACGAGAGCCAGGTGTTCGAGCGCCAGGACCGGCTGACCAGGGCCGTGCTCATGGCAACGGTCACCGGCGCGGAGAACCGGCCGGACGGTCAGCCGGGCGGTCGGTTCGACGGTCAGCCGGGCGGTCGGTCGGACGGTCGGTTCGACGGTCGGCCGGACGATCAGCTGGGTGGTCGGTTCGACGGTCGGCCGGACGGCTGGCTGGACGAGGTGGCCGACGGGGTCGTCCAGCTGTGCGAGCAGAGCTCGTGGTGCTGGCCCGCGCACGAGGACACCTGCCGCCCTCGCGGGACGGTCCTGCCCGACCCCGCCACGCCCTGCCTCGATCTCGGCGCCGCCGACGTCGCCGCCCAGCTCGCCTGGATCGACCAGGTGCTCGGCGACCGGCTGGACGCGCGCTACCCCGGCCTGCGCGAACGCGTGCGCGCGGAGGTGCGGAGCCGGGTGCTCGACCCGTTCGTACGGCGGGACGACTGGCACTGGCTCGGGCTCGACGGCGATGTGCACAACTGGTGCCCGTGGATCTGCGGCAACATCCTCGTCGCCGCGCTGCGGCTGGGCGGGCGGCAGGAGGAGCGGGCCCGCCAGGTCGCGCTCGCCGTCGCGGGCCTCGACCGCTACCTCGCGGCGCTGCCGGACGACGGCTCCGTGGACGAGGGCTACGAATACTGGTGGAACGGGGCCTGCCGCGCGCTGGAGGCGCTCGACCTGCTTGAACACGCCACGTCGGGGGCGCTCGGCGCGGCGGACGTCCCGGTCGTGCGCGAGACGGCCCGCTTCCCGCACCGCATGCATCTCGGCGGGCCGTGGTACCTCAACGTCGCGGACGCGCGGGCCCGCCCGCCGGCCGACCAGCCGTGGCGCGAGCTGCACCGCTGGGGCCGCAGGCTCGGCGAGCCCGACGTGATCAGGCACGCGCGGTCGCAGCGTGCGGCCAGGATCGGGGCCACGGCCGAGCTCGGCCGCGCCCTCAGGGAGCTCGTGGACGACGAATGGCAAGCGCGTGGCCCTGCCGAGCCGCCCCGGGTCGAAGGGCAGGCGCCCGGCCTTGGCGAGCCGCCGCTGGTCGCGGGGCAGGCGTCCGGCTCTCACGAGCCGCCGCTGGTCGCGGGGCAGGCGCGTGACCGTGATGAGCAGGCGCGCGGCCTTGACGAGCCGCCGCTGGTCGCCGGGGTCTGGTTGCCCGGCACGCAGATCGCGCTCGCCCGGACCACCGGTGGCACGGCGCGCGGGCTGACGCTGGCCGTCAAAGGCGGGCACAACGACGAGCATCACAACCACAACGACGTCGGATCGGTCGTCGTGGCGGTGGACGGCGTTCCCGTGCTCGTCGACGCGGGGCGGCCGACGTACACGGCGCAGACGTTCGGGCCCGGCCGCTACGAGATCTGGACGATGCGGAGCGACTGGCACAACGTCCCCCTCGTGCGGGGCGCCGCGCAGGGACAGGGCCGGCAATTCCGGGCGCGGGACGTGCGGGTGTCGGACGAGCCCGGCCGGTTCGAGGTGCGGATGGACCTGGCCGCCGCCTATCCGGTGCCGGACCTGGAGCGGTGGTGGCGTACGGCCGCGCTCGACCGGGCCGGCGGCCACGTGACGATCGAGGATGCCTGGGACTTCACCGGCGGCGACGGTCCGGGCGTTCTGCACTTCGTCCTGGCCGGGCAGGTCGAGCGGCGCGCTCCCGGGCAGGTAGTCGTGCACCCGCCGGACGGCGCGCGGGCCGCGCTGGTCGCCTGGGATCCGGCGCGCGCGACCGCCGCGCTCACCGTCCGCACGCTGGACGACCCCATGCTGTCGGCCGTGTGGGGTGAGCGCCTGACCAGGCTGGAGCTGCGCCTGCCCGACACGCCGCGCGGCGCCTTCGAGGTGCGGGTGGAGGCGTGCGAGTGATGCGCCCAAGCCCCCGCTCCGGACAAGTTCCTTCGCCGGGCACCGCAAGGGTGCCTTCGAGAAAGACGGTGCCACAGTGACACTCCCGGACCCGCCGACCCCGTTGCCGGACGAGCGCCGGGCCCAGGTGGTCGAGCTGCTGCGCAGGCGCGGCGTCGTGCGCGTGAACGAGCTGGCCTCGGAGCTGGACGTCTCGGTCATCACCATCCGCCGCGACATCGCGCTGCTCTCCTCCCAGGGGCTCATCCGCCGGGTGCGCGGCGGGGCCGTGCTCCAGAACGGGCCCGTGGCCGAGACCCTCGGTCACGGGGAGCCGGAGGAGATTGCGGTCATCGCGGACGCGGGGCAGCCGCAGCCGACCATCGGGATGGTCGTCCCGTCGCTGGACTACTACTGGCCGGACGTGATCCGCGGCGTCCGCGAGGCCGCCGCGGCCTCCGGCGCGAAGATCGTCCTGCGCGGAGCCACCTACCAGGCCGCCGACGAGCGCCGCCAGCTCGCCCGGCTGGTCGAGACGGGGGAGGTGGACGGCCTGCTGGTGGCGCCGACCACGACCGGCGACGACGGGGAGGAGCTGGTGCGCTGGCTGCAGGGCACGGGGGTGCCGGTCGTCCTCATCGAGCGGGCCGCCGAGGTGGGCGACTACCGGGAGGCGATGGAGTCGGTGGTCAGCGACCACGTCTTCGGGGCCGCCATGGCCGTACGCCACCTCGCCGCCCTGGGCCACCGGCGCATCGGGCTGATCACCACCCGGCAGAGCCCGACCAGCGTGCACGTACGGCGTGGGTGGCGGCAGGCGTGCGAGGAGCTCGGGCTCGACGGCGCCGTGCCCGACGTCGACACGGTCGACCAGCGGGACCCGGGCTGGCCGAAGGCGCTCGACGACGTGCTCGACGCGTGCGTCTCCTCGCGGACGACGGCGCTGCTCGTCCACTCCGACCCGGAGGCCATCAGCCTGGTCGAACGCTGCCGGGAGCGCGGCATCCGGGTGCCGGGCGACCTGGCGCTGGTGACCTACGACGACGAGGTGGCCGATCTGTGCGACCCGCCGCTGACGGCCGTCCGGCCGCCCAAGGCGGCCATCGGGCGGGCGGCCTTCGGGATGCTCGCGGGGCGCCTGGCCGACCCCGATCCCGAACGGCCCGCGCACCGCGTCATCATCGAGCCCCGCCTGATCGTCCGGTTCTCGTCGTCGTAGGCGGCTACGACGACGAGGTTCCGGCCGTGTCCACGCGGTCCTCGGTGCCGCCCGGCCAGGTGGGCCGGGTGGTCTCCGTGCCGTCTCAGGACAGGGCTGTCGCCTCGGCTGTGTCCAGGTGGTCCTCTGTGCCGTCCGGCCAGATGACGCGGGCGGTTTCCGTGCCGTCCCAGGTCAGGGCCGGGGGGTCGGCAGGGTCCTGGGCGCCGAGGTAGATCGCCACGTCGTACCAGGTGCCCGGCTGGGCCGGGGCCGTGGTGGCGCACCACGGGACCAGCGTCCAGGCGGCGAGCGGCGCGGAGTCCGGCGCCTGGAGCACGCCGGACGTCTCCAGCCCCGGTCCGGGGACGAGCTGGGAACGCAGGGCGCCGTTCCACGCGACCTCCCGCCCCTCGCGCCCAGGCCCGTCCAGGGCGGGACCGTCGTGGTCGGCGGGGAGGGGCCAGCCGCCGATACGCAGCGGGCCGCCCGGCACCGCCGCCGCGCCGGTGCTCAGCGGGCCGCCTGGCACTCCCGCGGGCTCCGCGCCGATGGGCAGTGGGCCGCCCGGCACTCCCACGGATGCCGCGTCGATGGGCAGCGGGCTGCTCGGTACCGCCGCGGCCGACACCCGGACCAGGCGCAGCTCCCAGGGGCCGCGCACGGCGGAGATCGCCTCCAGCCACGGCCCCAGCCGGGGCGTTCCCGACCGGCCGCTGCCGTGGTCCGGCTGGCCGGCGTCGGGGGCGACCCAGTGGGCTTGCCAGCGCGACGCCCCGACCAGCGTCCCCGAGGGGAGCCGGCCGGTGAAGGTGGTCTCGAACCCCGTGCGGTGACTCGGCCGTCCGCCCTCGTCCAGGATCACGACCGACTGGTCGAAGGGCTCGGCGGAGTTCTCGCCGGCCAGCAGGGGCGAGGTCGCGGTCGAGTAGCCGAACCGCGCGTACAGCGGGGAATCGGTCAGGTTCGTCCCCGGATGCGAGTGGTCGGTGCCGTGGTTGACCACGCGGACGACGCCGTCCGAGCGGGTGCCGCTGACCAGCCAGCCGGGCGCGCGGACGGCGAGCTGGTAGTCGCCGGACTCGACCGGCAGAGGCTCCTCGACGGCCGTCCACACCGGGTGGCCGGCCGGCAGCGACAGGCCGAACAGGCCCTTGGCCGCCCAGTACGGGGAGCCGGGACCGGAGTAGGACTGCGCGATCGGCCGCCAGGCGTGGTGCCAGCCGAGCGTGAGAACCCCGTCCTCATCGGGCGCTCCGTGCTCGGCGAAGTGCCGGGCGATCCCCGAGGCGGCGCGGCGCAGGAGCCCGGGACCGGGAGACGGCGTGCCGGCGCGCGCCCCCATCCAGAACGGGGCGGCGGCGGCGAAGCGGTAGGTGAGGCTGCGGCCCTGGATGAGCGGCGAGCCGTCGGCGCCGACGAGGTGGACGGCGTCGTGCAGGAAGGGCCCGAGCCGCTCCAGGTACGCCGCCCGCCGCGTGTCCGCCACCGGGTCGCCGGCCGCCATCTCGGTCCACATCAGCGGGTAGAAGTGCAGCGCCCAGCCCACGTAGTGGTCGTAGGAGCGTTCTGAGCCGTCGGCGTACCAGCCGTTCTCCCGCACGAAGCCGTCGGTGAGGGCCAGGCCCTCGTCGATGTCCTTGGCCGAGCAGGGCCCGCCGACGGAGGCGAGGAACTGCTCGACGATGATCTGGAACCAGATCCAGTTGATCGGCGGATAGCCGGAGCCGATCGCGGGCGTGAGATAGGCGACGACCTGCTCCTGCACGAGCGGCGTGAGCCGGTCCCACAGCCACGGCCTCGTCAGGTGCAGCACCAGGGCGATGGAGGCGGCCTCGACCTTCGCCTGGTCGTGCTCGTCGAGCCGCACCCAGCGCTCCGGCGACCGGGGGTCGGTCCCCGCGGCGAGCCCCTGGGCGTACCAGTCCATCAGGCCCAGCGGGTCGCGCCCGCCCTCGCCCGCGACCCGGAACCCGGCGGCCAGGAACGTGCGCGCGAAGCCCTCCAGCCCGTCGACGTCGGACCCGTACCCGCCCGGCGCGCCGGGGAAGGAGATGCGCGCGTGGGAGTCCGAGGCGTACGGCCGGGCCGACAGGAGGAGATGGTCCGCGAGCGCCGCCCAATGGTCCCGCGTCCACCCGGTGTACGGCGAGAGCAGGCGATCGTCCAGTTCCCGCAGGGATTCGCGCAGCGTGCGCATCCATCCTCCTGAGCTGATCGAGCAAGCGCGATCAATATCGATCAGATAAACGTGATCGAACTGATTAACAAGGTATTGACGCGATTGTAACGATCGGACATGATCGGCGCCATCGGAAAGCGCTTGCCGCGATGGGGCAGAGTGAAGCGAGGCAACCATTAAGCACAGCACCATGGTCATGAGGTCGCACTCATGACGAGACGACCGCAGGCCCTGCTGGTCATGGATCACGCGACGTTCGGCGTGCAGTTCCAGGAACCGCAGCTCCGCCGGTTGCGTGCGCTCGCCGACCTGGGCGACCCTATCGTGACCGCCGACCTCGACTCGGCGGCGGGGCGGCGCAGGCTGCGCGAGGTCGAGGTGCTCCTGACGTCATGGGGCTGCCCGCCCCTGACGGCCGGCCTGCTCGCTGACGCGCCACGGCTGCGCGCGATCTTCCACTGCGCGGGCACGGTGCGCTCGTTCGCGACCGACGAGGTCTGGCGCCGCGGCATCCTGGTCACCAGCGCGGCCGACGAGAACGCGATCCCGGTGGCCGAGTTCACCCTGGCCGCGATCATCTTCGCCGGGAAGAAGGCGCCCTTCATCGCCCAGGACACGCTCATGCGCGGCGCGTCCTGGTCCTCCCTGGTCGAGCGCGAAGACCTGTCCAACCGGGGGCGCACGGTCGGGATCGTGGGCTACTCCCGGGTGGGCCGCCGGGTCGTCGAACGGCTGCGCGACCTGGAGCTGGAGATCCTCGTCGCCGATCCCTACGCCGACCCGGCCGAGGTGAGCGCGGCCGGCGCCCGCCTGGTCGAGCTGCCCGGCCTGCTGCCGCGCTCCGACGTGCTCTCCCTGCACGTCCCGGAGCTGCCGGCCACCCGCCACCTCATCGGAGCGGCCGAACTGGCCGCGCTGCCCGACGGCGCGACCGTGATCAACACCGCCCGCGGTGCCGTCCTGGACACCTCAGCCCTCGAACGGGAGTGCTCCGCCGGGCGGCTCAACGCGATCCTCGACGTCACCGACCCAGAACCGCTGCCCCTGAGCTCGCCGCTGCACGGCCTGCCCAACGTAATGATCACCCCCCACGTCGCCGGATCTCTCGGCTCGGAGACCCGGCGGATGAGCGAAAGCGCGCTCGACGAGCTGGAACGGTACCTGACCGGCCGGTCGCCCCGGGCGGCCGTGACCGTGGACGAGTTCAAGGTGAGCGCCTGAGCCCGATACCGGCTCAACGGAAAGGAACCGGATCAATGATCGCTTGGAACACTTCGCGCCGCCTGATGAGAGGTATGGGCGCGGTGGCCGCGCTCACCCTCGCCGTGACCGCCTGCGGCGGCTCCGGCGAGCCCGCCGCCGGCGGCGACGGGAGCCTCACCCTGACGGTCTCGGTGTGGAACCTCGCCAAGACCCCCGAGTTCACGGCGCTGTTCGACGCCTTCCAGAAGGCGAACCCGACCATCAAGATCAAGCCGGTGGACATCCTCGCGGACGACTATCCCGACAAGGTCACCACGATGCTGGCCGGCGGCGACAAGACCGACGTGATCACGATGAAGAACGTCATCGACTACTCGCGCTACTCCAGCCGCAAGCAGCTCCTCGACATCACCGACGCGGTCAAGTCCACCGACACCGCGAAGCTGGCGGGCCTGTCCGCCTTCGACGTCCAGGGCAAGTATTTCGCGATGCCGTACCGGCAGGACTTCTGGCTGCTCTACTACAACAAGAAGCTGTTCGAGAAGGCCGGCGCCACCATGCCGGAGCAGCTCACCTGGGACGAGTACGCCAAGCTCGCCCAGCAGCTGACCCGCGAGGAGGGCGGCAAGAAGGTCTACGGCACCTACCACCACACCTGGCGGTCGGTCGTGCAGGCCGTCGCCGCCGTCCAGACCGGCGGCGACCTGCTCAGCGGCGACTACTCCTTCTTCACCGACCAGTACGCGGTGGCGCTCGGGCTGCAGAAGTCCGGCGCGGTCCTCGACTTCGGCACCGCGACCGCGCAGAAGTCGGACTACCGCACGCAGTTCGAGACCGGCGCGACGGCCATGATGCCCATGGGCACCTGGTACGTCTCCGGCATCCTGGAGGCCAAGGGGAAGGGCACCACCGACGTGGACTGGGCGCTCGCCCCGATGCCGCAGCGCCCGGGCGGCACAGGGGTGACGACGTTCGGCTCGCCGACCGCCTTCGCCGTCAACGCCAGGTCCGAGCACGCCGACGCCGCCAAGAAGTTCGTGCAGTTCGCCGCCGGTCAGGCGGGCGCCGAGGCGATCACCAAGGTGGGCGTGGTGCCCGCGCTGCAGACGCCCGAGATCACCAAGGCGTACTTCTCGCGCGAGGGCATGCCGACGGACGAGCTGTCGAAGAAGGCGTTCCAGCCGGACAAGGTCACGCTGGAGATGCCGGTCAGCGACAAGTCATCCGACATCGACACGATCCTCAACGAGGAGCACCAGCTCGTCATGGTCGGCGAGAAGTCGGCCGCGGACGGCATCCGTTCGATGAACGAGCGCGTCAAGAGCGAGGCGCTCAACTGAGGGACGCGGCGGGCGCCCGCCGCGTCCCGTGCAGGACCCCAGTTCAGCTGTCACAAAGGACGGTCATGGCCCATGTGATGACGCCTCCGGCGCGGCCCGCGCCGGAGGCGCCGCCCCCCAGGAAGCGTGTGTGGCGCGACATCCTCATCGGGTGGAGCTTCATCCTCCCGAACTTCCTCGGCTTCGCGCTGTTCACCCTGGTCCCGATGGTGGCCGCGTTCGCGCTGGCGTTCCTGGACTGGGACTCCTACAGCACGCCCGAGTGGGTGGGGCTGAAGAACTTCCAGCGCATGCTCAGTGACGAGAACTTCCACGTCGCGCTCCGCAACACGCTCTTCTACGCGGCCGGGCACATCCCGCTCACACTGGTGGCCGCGCTCGGGCTGGCGCTCGTGCTGAACCGCAAGCTGCGCGGGATGGCCTTCTTCCGCACCGCGGCGTTCTTCCCGTACGTCACCTCGCTGGTCGCCGTGGCCATCGTCTGGAACATGCTGTTCAACCCGACGGCCGGGCCGATCAACCAGGTGCTGGAGGCGCTCGGACTCGACGACCCGCCCAGGTGGGTGGCGAGCACGGACTGGGCGATGCCGGCGGTGATCGTCACCAGCGTGTGGCGGGACATGGGCTACTACATGGTGCTCTACCTGGCCGGGCTGCAGACGATCCCGAAGGAGTACTACGAGGCCGCCACGGTCGACGGCGCGAACGCCTGGCAGCGCTTCTGGAGCATCACCGTGCCGAGCCTGCGGCCCACGACGTTCTTCGTCGTCGTGATGCTGACCATCCAGAGCTTCAAGGTCCTCGACCTCATCGTGGTCATGACCGAGGGCGGGCCGGGCCGCAGCACGAAGGTCCTGGCCCAGCTCGTCTACGAGCAGGGCATCCGAGAGGGCCGGTTCGGCTACTCCTCGGCGATCGCCCTGGTGCTCTTCCTCATCGTGCTCACCGCCACCCTCATCCAGTTCCGGCTCAACGAACGGAGGAACGGCTGATGACGACGCTGCGCGAGGCTCCGCCGGCCGCCGCGGGGCCGCGGCCGCCGTCGGCCCCGCCAGGGGCGGACCGGCCCGCCCGGGGGCCCGTCCGCGCGGCGGCGACGTACGCGGCCCTCACCGTGGTCACGGCGCTGGTGCTGGTGCCGTTCGGCTGGATGGTGTCGTCGGCGCTGAAGCGTGACAACCAGGTCCTGACCATCCCCATCCAGTGGATCCCGGACGAGCTGCGCTGGTCGAACTTCGTGGACATCTGGGAGCGCATCCCGCTGCTGACCTACCTGGGGAACTCGGCGTTCCTCGCCGTGACGATCACGCTGCTGCAGGTGCTCAGCGGGAGCTTCGCCGCCTACGGGTTCTCCAAGGTGCGCTTTCCCGGCCGGGACGCGTTGTTCGTCGCCTACATCGCGACGATCGCCGTGCCGTGGCAGGCGTACATGGTGCCGCAGTACATCATGATGCAGCGCGCGGAGCTGACGGACACGTACTGGTCGATCATCCTGCTGCAGGCGTTCGGCGCGTTCGGCGTATTCCTCATGCGCCAGTACTACATGTCGATCCCCGACGACCTGTGCGAGGCCGCGCGGATCGACGGCCTGAGCGAGTACGGCATCTACTGGCGGATCATGCTGCCGCTGTCCAAGCCGGCGCTGGCCAGCCTGGCCCTGCTCACGTTCGTCAACACCTGGAACGACTACATGGGGCCCTTCATCTACCTGACGAGCAACGAGCTGTGGACCGTGCAACTCGGGCTGCGTTCGTTCGTCGGGCAGTACGAGGCGGAGTACGCCATGATCATGGCGGGCGCGGTGCTGTCCGTGCTGCCGATCCTGGTCATCTTCCTGCTGGGCCAGCGGTACTTCATCCGCGGCATCGCGACGAGCGGGCTCAAGGGATGAGCGGGCACGGGCAGGTCACCGGGGTGCGCCGCCTGCTGCGGCCGGCCGCGCAGGGCACGTACGAGAAGGTGTTCGGCACCGTCTACGTCGGGTTGATGACGAACGTGCTGCTCGCCGTCGCCTGCGCGCCGCTCCTGGCGGCGCTCGCGATCGTGCGGGACCCGCTCGCGTCGTGGCCGTTCTTCGCCGCGCTGTCGCCGCTGTGCGCGCCGGCGCTGACGGGGGCGTTCGCCTGCTTCGCGGCGCTGGGGGAGGGGGGAACGGCCGTCGTGCTGCGCCCGTTCTGGGACGGCTACCGGCGCGGCGGGGGCCGCGCGGCGCTGGTCTGGGCGGGCGGCGCCGCGGCCGTCAGCGTGCTCGGGCTCGACGCCGCGGTCGTCGCGCGCACCGGCTGGGGGCCGGCGTTCGTCCCGTTCTTCGGCACGGCGGCGGCGCTGGTGGCGGCCGTGACCGTCGCGCTCCTGGTGCTGCTCGCCGAGCCGGGGAGCCGGCCGGTACGCGCCCTGCTCCGCCCCTGCGTCTACCTCGTGGCGCGGCGCTGGTACCTGGCCGCGCTCAACCTCGTCGTGCTCGGCCTGGCCGGGTACGTCGTGCTGACCAGGCCGGTGATCGGCGTGCTGCTCCTGGGCGCGCCCCTGCTGTACCTCGTGTGGGCCACGACCAGGTACATCGTCGCCCGCACGCCTGAGCGAACGAGCACCTCCATGTGACAACAGTCAGAGAGAGGACGGCACGATGCGAGGGAACAACCGGCTCTTACGGTTAGGGACGGCACTCGCCCTGGCGGCGGCGACGGCCGTGTGGGTGGTGGCCGCGGTCACCACCACCGCCCAGGCGGCGACGAACGGCTTCAGAGGCGTCAACTGGGCCGACCAGCGCGACAATTTCGTCGACGACACGCTCGTGCTCGGCGGCCTGAGCACCTCCGACACCTACGCGACGACCCAGGCCAAGGCGGACCGGATCCTGTCCGGCTTCCAGGCCAACCTGGGCGCCAACACGGTGCGCCTGCCGGTCAACTACCCGACCGTCTCGGGCTCCTACTGGAACTCCTACATCGGCGCCATCGACACCGCGACCGCCAAGGGCATGAAGGTCATCCTCAGCTACTGGGAGGCCGACAGCTCGCGTGACGGCCTGGTGGACGACACCACGCAGTTCTGGGCGATGTGGCAGAAGATCGTCACCAAGTACAGCGGCAACGGCCTCGTCCACTTCGAGCCGATGAACGAGCCCCACGGATACAGCGACGCGAACTGGAAGAACCTGGCCGCGCAATGGCTGACCACCTATCCGGGCGTGCCGCGGGGCCGGATCATCATCAGCGGCGCCGGCTACAACCAGCGGCTGGCCACCATCGGCGGTGACAGCCGCTTCGACGGCACGCTGATCTCCCTGCACACCTACGCGTTCTTCAACAGCAGCCTCACCAGTGAGCTGCAGTGGCGGCAGCACGTGCGCGACAGCGTCGGCGGTTACGCCGCCCGGGTCCTCATCACCGAGTGGGGCGCGCCCATGACCGACGGCCGCACCTACGATCAGCCCTCGCTCAGCGACTCGTTCGTCGCGTTCGTCCGCGGCGTCGCCGCCGAGGCCCGGTCGCTGGGCCTGGGCACGGTCTACTGGCCGGGCGTGCGCGTCAACGACTGGTACCGGCTGCAGGAGATCAACGGCAGCGGCACGAGCATCACGCTGTCGACCACCAGCGCCTCCGGCCGCGACCAGCTCCGTTACTCGTGGGGCATCTCCGACAGCCTGCCGCCGACGCCCGCGTCCGTCTACCACCGCGTGGTCAACCGCAACAGCGGCCGCGTCATGGACGTCATCGGCGCGTCGGCCGCCGCGAACGCCGAGGTCAAGCAGTACGCCTGGAACGGCGGCGAGAACCAGCAGTGGTACTTCGAGGACGCGGGCGGCGGCTACATCCGGATCGTCAACGTCAACAGCGGCATGTGCCTGGACGTGGCGAGCGCGTCGGCCGCCGACGGCGGCAACGTCATCCAGTACACCTGCGGCGCCGCCGCCAACCAGCAGTGGCAGTGGCGGGCCACCGGCTCCTACTACCAGCTCGTCGCCCGGCACAGCGGCAAGTGCCTGGACGTGTCCGGCTCCGGCACCGGCGACGGGGCCGACATCCAGCAGTACGCCTGCCACAGCGGCACCAACCAGCAGTGGTCACGCGTCCAGTCATAGGGACGCGATCCCGGCCGCCTGCCGGATCATCGCGGCAGGCGGCGTCGGGCGGCTCAGGACTCGCGGACGACCAGGTGGGCGGGCACGACGTGGACGCCCGGCGCGGGCCGCCCGTTGATGGCGTCGAGCAGGAGCTCGGCCGAGCGGCGGCCGATCTCCTCCAGGCCCAGGTCCACGGTCGTCAACGGCGGCCTGGCCGCCTCCGCGACGAGCCCCCAGTTGTCGACGCCGACGACGCCGATCTGCATGGGCAGGGAGATCCCGGCCTCGCGCAGCCCGTCGGTCACCCCGCGGGCCACCACGTCGTTGCCGCAGAAGACGCCGTCCACGTCCGGGTGGGCGCGCAGCATCTGAGCCGCGGCGAACCGTCCCCACGCCTCGGTCCAGTTGCCGAAGAACGGCTCGCCGACGAGCTCCAGGCCGTGGGCGGCGAGCGCCTCGGACATCCCCGTGGCGCGCTCGCGGGCCGAGGCGTGGGAGTGCGGGCCGGTGATGTGCGCGATGCGCCGGCGACCGGTCTTGGCCAGGTGCCGCACCGCCAGGCGTCCGGCGCCGCGCTCGTCGCTGACCACGCTGCAGTCGTGCGCGCCGCCGCTGGGCGCGAAGGCGTACACGACGGGGACGGGCAGGTCGTCGCCCAGCGGCCGGCGCACGTCGGTGCGGCGGCCGGCCACGATGATGCCGTCGACCCGGCGTTCCAGCAGTTTGCGCAGGTGGTGCTGCTCGCGGATGGGGTCGTCGCGGCTGTCGCAGAGGAAGGCGATCATCTCCCCCGCGGCGAGGGAGTCCTCGGCGCCGCGCATCACCGGGATGCCGAACCGGCCGTAGCTGTCGGTCGTGATGACGCCCACGGTGAACGTGCGCCCGGTCAGCAGGCTGCGCGCGACGTTGCTGGGCGCGAAGCCCAGCTCTTCCGCGGCGGCCCGCACCCGGGCGCGGGTTTCCTCACGGAGCCTGCCGCGGCCGTTGAGCGCCTTGGACGCGGTGCCCAGGGACACGCCGGCCCTGGCGGCCACGTCCGCGATGCCGACGCGGCGGGCGGCGGCCCTGGGGGCGGTTTCCTCGGTCATAAGTGCTGTTCCTGGTCTGTCGGGACAGCTGCTGGCTGATCGTGGCGGAAAACGGAAACTTCATCCGGTCGATTGGGAAAATTGTTTCCCAGAACCGTACACCGCGGACACCGGCGGCCGGCAAGGGGCCGACGCGCAAAGGTTGCGAAGAGTCCGAGGTAGAAGCGGATAGAGGTCTTGACCGGCGGATCGGGGAGTCTTAGGTTGACGACCGGGCAAACGTTTCATTCTTGTTTCCCGAGTGGCGGCCGGCCACGCATCACGCCCCTATCACCGATTCGAGAGGCAGCAGGTGAACGCGCACATTCAGGACGCGCCACTCCGTACCCGGACTCTGGGCCCGGCTGTGCCACGAAGGCCCGCGCGCCTTGGACCGTTGCCGTTGAGCGCGGTGCGGCTGAACCCCGCGTCGCTGCTCGGCGGCTGGCAGGAGCTCAACGCCGCCGCCACCATCCCGCACTGCGTGGCCAACGTCGAACGCACCGGCACCATCGCGAACCTGCGCCGCCTCGCCGAGGCCGGCCAGGACGGCCCGGAAGGGACCTTCCAGGGACCGTGGTTCGCCGACTCCGACCTCTACAAGACCCTTGAGGCCATCGGCTGGGAGGCGGGACGGTCCGGCACCGAGCGGTGGGCCGGGCTGCTGTCCGAGGTGGCCGGCCTGCTCGAACAGGTGCAGGCGCCGGACGGCTATCTCAACACCTACGTGCAGGGCACGCCGGACAAGGTGCCGTTCAGCAACCCCGAGTACACCCACGAGCTCTACTGCGCGGGCCACCTCATGCAGGCCGCCGTGGCGCTGCACCGCGGCAGCGGCGACGAGCGCTTCCTGGCGGTCGCCCGGCGCTTCGGCGATCTCGTCGTACGCGAATTCGGCGAGGACGGTGAGCCGGTCATCGACGGTCACCCCGAGGTGGAGACCGCGCTCGTCGAGCTCTACCGCGAGACGGGCGAGGAGAGCTACCTGCGCGCGGCCGAGCTCCAGGTCGAGCGGCGCGGGCACCGCACGCTGGCCGGCGGCCGCTTCGGCGCGCAGTACTACCAGGACCACCTGCCGGTACGTGAGGCGACCGAGGCCATCGGGCACTCGGTGCGCCAGCTCTACCTGGCCGCCGGCGTCACCGACCTCTACCTGGAGAACGGCGACGAGTCGCTGCTGCGCGCGATGGAGCAGCTCTGGGACAGCGCCTTCGGCACCAAGATGTACGTCATCGGGGGCCACGGCTCCCGGCACCGCGACGAGTCGTACGGCGACCCGTACGAGCTGCCGCCGGACCGCGCCTACGCCGAGACCTGCGCCTCCATCGCCGCCCTGCAGTGGTGCTGGCGCATGCTGCTGGCCACGGGCCAGGCCCGCTACGCCGAGGAGATGGAGCGCGCGCTGCTGAACGCGATCGCCGCGTCGATGGACCACAGCGGCACCGCCTTCTTCTACTCCAACCCGCTCCAGCTGCGCACCGGGCACGACGGCTCCAGCGAGGACGCGCCCAGCGAGCGCCTGCCCTGGTACGGCTGCGCCTGCTGCCCGCCGAACCTCGCCCGCCTGCTGGCCTCGCTGCACGGCTACGCGGCCACCGCGGACGCCGCCGGGCTGCAGGTGCACCTGCTCACCCCGGGAACGTTCGCGGGGGAGAGCCTGACCGCCGTCGTCGAGACCGGCTACCCGTGGGACGGCGACGTGCTGGTGACCGTCACCGGCAGGGGCGAGCTGGCCGTCCGCGTGCCCTCCTGGGCCGAGGGCGCCACGCTCGACGTGACCGGCGGGCAGGTGCTCGCCGGACCCGTCCCCGGCGACTACCTGCGCGTGACCTGCGCGGACGGCGCCACGGTGCGCCTCACGCTGCCGATGACGCCGCGCCTGGTGCGTGCCGACGAGCGCGCCGACGCCGTCCGCGGCTGCGTGGCCGTCATGCGCGGGCCGCTCGTCCACTGCGTCGAGCAGGCGGACCTGCCCGAGGGCGTCCTCGTCGAGCAACTGCGCCTGGACCCCGCGGCCCCCATCGCCGAGGAGCGCGGGCAGGACGCCGTCACGCCCGTCCGGCTGCGCCTGTCCGGCGTGGTCCGGCCGCTCGGCCAAGAGCTGTACGGAACGTACGACCCGGCTCCCCGCACCGGCACGCCGGTCACCTTCACCGCCATCCCCTACCACGCCTGGGCGAACCGGGGACCCGGAGCCATGCGCGTCTGGCTCCCGCTCGCCTGAGCAGACGCCGCGCCATCACACACCCCCCGCCCGCGGCGGCGCGGGCAGAAAGAAGTGACCATGAGAACCACGAGGCTCGCGGCCCTGGCCGCCGCGCTCGCGATCGCCGTCTCGGCCTGCGGTGGCGGCGGTGGCGGCCAGACGTCGGCCGCGAACGACAAGCCGACCGGCACCGCCACCATGTGGGTGCGCGACAGCGCGAAGGGCTTCATCAACCTGCTCGCCGACCGGTACAACAAGACCCACGACGGCAAGGTGCAGGTCACGATCGTGCCGACGGGGAACTTCGTGCAGAAGTTCGGCACGGCCGCCGCCTCGGGCTCCGGCCCGGACATCGCCTCGATCGACCTGGTTTACCTGCCGTACTTCGCCTCGAAGGGGGTGCTCGACGACCTCACCCCCGTGCTGAACTCCCTGACGTGGAAGGACGGCCTCAGCGAGGCCCACAAGAAGCTCGCGGTGTACGACGGCAAGACCTTCGCCCTGCCGTTCACCGCCGAGGCGTCGGTCACCTTCTACAACAAGGACCTGTTCAAGAAGGCCGGCCTCGACCCGGACAAGCCGCCGGCGAACTACGCCGACATGCTGGCCGCCGCCCGGGCGATCCGCAAGCTCGGCAGCGACTACTACGGCTTCACCATGGCCGGCCAGTGCGGCGGCTGCAACGTCTTCGAGTTCGCCCCGCACGTGTGGGCGAGCGGCGGGAAGATCCTCTCCGACGACGGCAAGAGCGCGTTGTTCGACAGCGCCGAGGTGACCGACGCCCTCACGTTCTACCGCCAGCTCTGGACGGAAGGGCTCATGCCCCCGTCGGCGAAGACCGACGGCGGCACCGTGCAGCCGCAGTCCTTCCAGAGCGGCAAGGTCGGCATGGTGAACCTCGGCGCCTTCTTCGTGCAGACCCTGGTGGCCGACAAGAAGATCGACTTCGGGGCCACGCCGATCGTCGGCAAGGACGGCGGCACCTCGTCGTTCGCCGGCGGTGACGAGATCGCGGTCACCAAGGGCGCCAAGAACAAGGCCGTCGCCTACGACTTCGTCAAGTGGGCCACCGGCGAGGAGGCGCAGACCATCCTGGCGAAGAACGCCATCGTCCCCATCAGGACCGACCTCGTGGACAAGATCTACGCGCCGCTCGACCCGCGCTACAAGGTCCTCGGCGAGGCCATGACCAGCGGGCAGACCCCGTACAGCGTGGTCGAGAACGGGATCATCAACGACAACAACGGCCCGTGGGCCAAGATGATCAACCAGGCGGTGTTCGGCACCGGCGACATCAAGACGGCGCAGGCGGCGGCGAAGCAGGCCGCCCAGCAGATCATCGACCAGGGCTGAGGGCCGCTGCCCGCCGCGGCGCCTGACCGCCGCGGCGGCGCGCCCCATGCCGGCCAAAGGAGGGCCGCATGACCGAGACGCACGTCGCGCCGGGTCCGCCGCGGGTCGCCGCTCCGGCGCGACCACGCGGACCCCGGCTCTCGACGAGACGACGCCGCCAGCTGCTGGGAGTGGCGATGGTGGCGCCCGCCCTGGCGGTCGTCACCGTGTTCTTCCTCGTCCCGCTCGTCATGACGTTCTGGATGTCCCTGCACGAGTGGCCGCTGCTCGGAGAGCACCACTTCATCGGGCTCGCGAACTATGTCAGGGCGGCCCACGACTCCGAGTGGCTGGCCGCCATCCGCTTCACCCTCGAATACACCGTGCTGATCACCCCGATCCTGCTGGTGTCGGGTCTCGGGCTGGCGTTCCTCGTGCACCGCGGGGGCCGGGCGGCGCGGGTCTTCCAGTCCGTCTTCTTCCTGCCCGTGGTCATCGGCTTCGCGGCGGCGGCCTACCTCTGGCTGTATCTCGCCCAGCCGGGTCTCGGCCCGCTGGCGGACCTGGCCGTACGGGCCGGGCTCGGCACCCGCGACACCAACTGGTTCGCCACGGCCACCAGCGGCCTGCTCGTCGTCACCGCGATGGTGGTGTGGAAGGTCACCGGCATGCAGATGCTCCTGCTGCTGTCGGGCCTGCAGTCCATCCCCGGCGAGCTGACGGAGGCGGCCCGCATCGACGGCGCCGGCCGGTGGAAGGCGTTCGTGCACGTCACGCTGCCGCTGCTGCGGCCGACCCTGGCGCTGGTGCTGGTCTTCTCGGTGGCCGGCTCGCTGCTGGCCTTCGACCAGTTCTACATCATGACCTCCGGCGGGCCGTCCAACGGCACGATCACCGCCGTCTACCAGATCTACCGCACCTCCTTCATCAACTTCGAGCTCGGCTACGGCGCCGCGCTGTCGGCCATGCTCATGGTGGTCCTGGCGGCGGTCAGCGCCCTGCAGATGCTCCTGCTGCGCAACTCGGAGCACGAATGAACACCCTCGCCGACATCCGGCGGGCACTGCCGCGGGCCGCCTGGTGGGCGGTGTGCGTGTGCGTGTCCGTCGTCATGCTCTACCCCCTGTACACGATGCTGGCCCAGTCGCTGAAGACCCCCGGCGAGGCCACGGAGAACCCGCCCACGCTCTTCCCGCACGGGATCTCGCCGGACAACTACGCGGCGCTCGGGAACACCGGCCAGGTCGGCGTCTGGCAGCACGTCGGCAACAGCCTCGTGGTGGCCGCGGGCGCGACGCTGCTGACCGTGGTGCTGGCCACGCTGGCCGGGTACGGCTTCGCCAAGCTGCGCTTCCCCGGCAGCGGGGTGCTGTTCTTCCTCATCCTGGCCACGTTCATGATCCCGTTCCAGGCGATCATCACGCCGCTGTTCTCGATCCTGCACGGCATGGGGCTGAGCGACACCCTGCTCGGCCTGACGCTCGTCTACACGACGTTCCAGCTCCCGTTCGGGATCTTCCTCATGCGCAACAGCTTCGCGGCGCTGCCGGCCGGCATCGAGGAGGCCGCGCTGGTCGACGGCTGCGGGCTCGTCGGCGCCATGGCGCGCGTGCTGCTGCCGGTCGCGATCCCCGGGCTCATCAGCACCGCGCTGTTCACGTTCTTCGCCTCCTGGAACGAGTTCTTCGCGGCCCTGATCCTGGTCACCGACGAGGCCAAGTTCACCCTGCCGGTGACGCTGACCGTGCTCGCCTCCAACCAGCTCGGCGCCCTCAACTGGGGCGTCATGCAGGCCGGCGTCGCCGTCACGGCCGTGCCGTGCATCGTGCTGTACCTGCTCCTGCAGCGCTACTACGTCGCGGGGCTGGTCTCGGGAGCCGTCAAGTGAAGTGTGGAATTTTCATGACCGGGTGGCCTGCCCCGACGGCCGTTCGCGGGGCCTTTCTGACACGTTCGGCCAGCTCGGCCTCCGCTTAACGGTTAAGGGGCCGGTCGGGGCGCGCGCGGGCCGATGAGCGGCGGCTGTACGGGCCGGGCGGTGCTGCGTACATTCCGACCGTTGCGAACCCAGCGAGGAGAGACCCGAGATGAGATCCACACCCTGGATCGCCGCGGCCGGCGCGGCGCTCGTCGCCTTAGTCCTGAGCACCGTCCTGTTCGCGCGAGTCCCGCCCGCGCACGCGGCCGTGGGGCTCCACATCAGCGGCACGAACATCGTCGAGGCCGGCGGCCAGACGTTCACCATGCGCGGGGTCAACCACCCGCACGTCTGGTACACGAACCAGACCAGCTCATTCGCCGCCGTCAAGGCACTCGGCGCCAACACCGTGCGCGTGGTGCTGGGCAGCGGCAAGCGATGGGGACCGTCCTCCGACGTCGCCAACGTGATCTCCCTGTGCAAGCAGAACCGGCTGATCTGCGTCCTGGAGGTGCACGACACCACCGGGTACGGCGAGGACGGCGCGGCGGCCACGCTCGACGAGGCGGTCAACTACTGGATCAGCCAGAAGAGCGCGCTCACCGGCCAGGAGAACCACGTCGTCATCAACATCGGCAACGAGCCGATCGGCAACACCAACGCCGCCCAGTGGACCAGCGCGACCACGGCCGCCATCCAGAAGATGCGCACCAACGGCTTCCAGCACCTGCTCATGGTCGACGGGCCGAACTGGGGCCAGGACTGGCAGTACGTCATGCGCGACAACGCCCAGACCATCCTGAACGCCGACACCCAGCACAACACGGTCCTGTCCATCCACATGTACGCCGTCTTCAACACCGCCGCGTCGATCACCGACTACCTCAACCGCTTCAGGACCAACGGCTGGCCGCTGGTCATCGGCGAGTTCGGCTGGCGGTTCGGCGCCAGCGAGGTGGATCACGAAACGCTGCTGTCCGAGGCGGTGTCGCGCGGTCTCGGCTACCTCGGCTGGTCCTGGAGCGGCAACACCGACCCGATCCTGGACATGGCGGCGAACTTCGACCCCGCCCAGCTCACCACCTGGGGCCAGCGGATCTTCAACGGCGCCAACGGCATCAAGGCCACGGCCAAGGAGGCGGCCGTCTACGGCGGCGCCACCCCGACCGTCACCCCGACCGTCACGCCCACGCCGACTCCGACGCCGGCGGGCTCGTGCAAGGTGGCGTACACGATGAACACCTGGAACACCGGCTTCACCGGCAACCTCACGATCACCAACACCGGTGCCTCGGCGGTCAACGGCTGGCGGCTGGCGTTCACGCTGCCGGGCGGGCAGACGATCACCAACGGCTGGGGCGCGTCGTACTCGCCGGCCAGCGGCCAGGTCACCGCGGTCAACGCCGCCTGGAACGGCGGCCTCGCGCCCGGCGCCGCCACCACCGTCGGCTTCCAGGCCACCCACACCGGCAACACCGCCAAGCCCGCCTCCTTCACCCTCAACGGAGCCGCCTGCCAGGTGGCCTGAGCATCAGCGACCGGTGACGTGCCGCCCGCGGCCGCAAGCGGGCGGCGCGCACCTCGGAAACATCGGATGGCACCCTTGTTGCGCGCCGGTTTCGGTGCTATTTCCTTAGGTCATGGTCCTTTGTGATCGGAGGAATCCGTGCCCCACCCCCCGAGGCGACGATTCGGAGCCGGTGTGATCGCCGCATTCGCCCTCGCAGCCGGCTTATCGGCCCCCGTGCACGCGCAAGCGGGCCCGGATCAGACACCCGATGACTTGACCCTCTGGTACGAGCAGCCCGCCACGAACTGGGAGACCCAGGCGCTGCCCATCGGCAACGGCCCGCTCGGGGCGATGGTCTTCGGCGGCGTCGCGTCCGAGCAGCTCCAGTTCAACGAGAAGACCCTGTGGACCGGCGGCCCCGGCTCCGCCGGCTACGACTTCGGCAACTGGAAGAGCCCGCGGCCGGACGCGATCGCCGAGGTCCAGCAGCAGATCGACCGCGACGGCAAGATGACGCCGGACGACGTGGCCGCCAAGCTCGGCCAGCCCAAGACCGGCTTCGGCGCGTACCAGACGCTCGGGGACCTGTTCCTGGACATCGCCGGCGCGCCGCGGAGCCCGACCGGCTACCGGCGCGAGCTGAGCCTGCGCGAGGCCGTGGCGCGGGTCGGCTACAGCGCGGACGGCGTGCGCTACTCGCGCGAGTACTTCGCCAGTAATCCCGGCAACGTGATCGCCGGCCGGCTGTCGGCCGACCAGGGCGGCAAGGTGTCGTTCACGCTGCGGCACACCTCGCCGCGCGACGACAAGACGGTCAGCGCCGCCGGTGGCCGGCTCACCATCCGCGGCCGGCTGGCGGACAACGGGATGCGGTTCGAGGCCCAGGTGCAGGTGATCACCCAGGGCGGCACCCGTACCGACGACGGCGACAAGATCACCGTCACCGGCGCGGACAGCGCCGTCTTCGTGCTCTCGGCCGGCACCGACTACGCCGGCGCCTACCCCGCCTACCGGGGCGCGGACCCGCACGCCAAGGTCACCGCCGCGGTGGACGCCGCCGCCGCCCAGGGCTACGACGAGCTCAGGAAGGCGCACGTCGCCGACTACCGCAGGCTGTTCGGCCGGGTCGCGCTCGACCTCGGGGGCACCATGCCGGCCGTCCCCACCGACCGGTTGCGCAAGAGCTACACCGGCGGCACGTCGGCCGCCGACCGCGCGCTGGAGTCGCTGTTCTTCGCCTACGGCCGCTACCTGCTGATCTCCTCCTCCCGCGAGAACGACCTGCTGCCCGCCAACCTGCAAGGCGTGTGGAACAACTCCACCAGCCCGCCCTGGTCGGCCGACTACCACGTCAACATCAACCTGCAGATGAACTACTGGCCGGCCGAGCAGACCAACCTGCACGAATCGACCGCGCCGTACGACCGCTACATCGCGGCGCTGGTCGAGCCGGGCCGCAGGACCGCCCAGGACATGTACGGCGCGCGCGGCTGGGTGGTCAACAACGAGACCAACCCGTTCGGCTTCACCGGCGTGCACAATTACCCCAGCGCCTTCTGGTTCCCCGAGGCCGCCGCCTGGACCACCCAGCACCTGTACGACACCTACCGCTTCACCGGCGACGTGACCTACCTGCGGAAGACCGCGTACCCGGTGATCAAGGGCGCGGCGGAGTTCTGGCTGGACTTCCTGCACACCGACCCACGTGACGACAGGTTCGTCGTCTCCCCGAGCTACTCGCCCGAGCACGGCGACTTCTCCGCGGGCGCGTCGATGTCGCAGCAGATCGTCCGCGAGGTGTTCACCAACGCGCTGGCGGCGGCCAGGAAGCTGAACGCGGACCAGGGCTTCCAGGCCGAGGTGAGCGCCGCCCTGGCCAAGCTCGACCCGGGCCTGCGCGTCGGCTCCTGGGGCCAGCTCCAGGAGTGGAAGAGCGACTGGGACTCCAAGACCGACGAGCATCGGCACGTCTCCCACCTGTACGCCCTGCACCCGGGCAACCAGCTCACCCCCGGCACCCCGCAGGCCGAGGCGGCGAAGATCTCGCTGACCGCGCGCGGCGACGGCGGCACCGGCTGGTCCAAAGCCTGGAAGATCAACTTCTGGGCGCGGCTGCTGGACGGCGACCACTCCCACAAGATGCTCGCCGAGCAGCTCAAGAGCTCCACGCTGGACAACCTGTGGGACACCCACCCGCCGTTCCAGATCGACGGCAACTTCGGCGCCACCTCCGGCATCGCCGAGATGCTGGTGCAGAGCCAGCACGACGTCGTGCACGTGCTGCCCGCCCTGCCGTCGGCCTGGCGCGACGGCTCGGTGTCCGGCCTGCGCGCCCGCGGCGACGTCACCGTGGACGCCACCTGGAAGAACGGCGCCCCCGACACCGTCACCGTGCACCCGGGCAGGACCGGCCCGATCAAGGTCAAGTCACCGTTCGTCGCCGGCCGCTACCGCGTCTACGACGAGCAGGGTCACGAGGTCGGCCCGCGCCGCGACGGCGACACCCTGAGCTGGAACGCGCGCGCCGGCAAGGCGTACACGATCCAGAACGAGGCCGCCGTCGCCCTGACCGCGCCCGCCACCGTGCAGCCGGGCGTCCCGTTCCAGGCCGAGGTGACGATCACGGCCACCCGCCGCCGCGCGGTGCCCGCCTCCGACGTGACGCTCACCGTGCCCCAGGGCTGGAGCACCGAGCCGGCCACCCGCCACGTGCCCGGCGTGGCACCGGGCGGCTCGCGCACCGCCGCCTTCACCGTCACGCCGGGGGCCGCCGACGGTTCGCGACGCGCGGTGCTCGCCGCCTCGGTCGCCGGCGACTCCTGGAAGGGCGCGGCCACCGCCGTCCTCGCCCTGGAGCCCTGCGCCGCCGCCCCGCCGGGCTCGGTCCTGGTCGCCTGGGACCCGAAGGAGGGCGGCACCGTCGCCGACGCCTCGGGCAACGGCCGCGACGCCACCCTCACCGGCGGGACCGCCGTCTACGACGCCACCGCCCCTTCGGGCAGCGGCCTGGTTTTGGACGGCGCCACGTACCTGACCACCGCCGACACCACACTCGGCCTGGTACGGGAGGCGACGTTCGCGGCCGAGGTCAAGATCGCGGGCAGTGGCTACCGACGGCTGTTCGACTCGCAGAGGTCCGGCGACCCCGGCACCGACGGCGTCCTCATCGACGTCACTCCGAGTAACACGCTGCGCTTCATCGGCGCCGGCGCGAACGTCGGGCTGAACACCACCCTGCCGGCCGGCCGCTGGATCGACCTCGTCGTCACCCTGGACCGCACCGGCGCCATCACCGTCTACGTGGACGGCGAACGCAAGGCCACCGGGCAGGCCACCTCCGACGGCATCACCGGCTGCACCGCCCGCTCGCTGCGCTTCGGCGCCGACCAGGGCGGCGGGCAGCGGCTCACCGGTTCGGTGGACCGCGCCGCCGTCATCGCCCGCGCCCTGACCGCCGGGGAGGTCGGGAGCTGGCGGGAGCTGGCCTTCGGCTGATCCCTGCGGGCGGTGCGGCACCTCGCCGCGCCGCCCTACGGGGTCCACTCGTTCGGTCACTCAGCGTCATGATCATTGTTATGACAACGGTATCCGCCGAAGATTCCGGCGTTCCTGGCAATCATGCGACCCTTGCCGCGATCAATTCAGTCGTACGGGGGAGTTCGCTGGTGACAGGCAGCCAGGAGAGGGATCGAGTCCACGAGGCCTTCGCGGATCAGGTGCGGCGTACCCCTGATCGAGTCGCCGTGGTGGCGGGTGAGACGCGGGTGACCTATGCCGAGCTGGACGCCCGCGCCGAGCGGATCGCCGGCGAGTTACGCGGCCGGGGCGCGGGGCGAGGCGACTCCGTGGGCGTGTGCCTGGACAGGGACGACTGGCTGATCGCGGCCCTGCTGGGCGTGTGGCGGGCGGGGGCGGCCTACGTGCCGCTGGATCCGGCCTATCCGGCGGATCGGCTGGAGTTCATCGCGGCGGACGCGGGGATGGCGCACCTGATCACCTCGGAGCCGGTGGCCTGCCGGCAGGAGGCCGTACTCCGGGCCTCGGGCGCCGCGGCCCTGCTGATCGAGTCGCTGCCTTCGGCCGCTGCGGGATCGGGCCCTTCGAGCCCGGATGCCGCTGGGTCGGACGCCGCGTACGTGATCTACACCTCCGGCTCCACCGGCCGCCCCAAGGGCGTGATCGTCGAGCACCGCAACGTCATGGCGCTGCTCCGTCACGAGGCCACCCGGTACCAGGACGAGCTGGGCGGCATGCTGTTCGCCACCTCGGTGTGCTTCGACCCCTCGGTGACCCAGATGTTCCTCCCGCTGCTCTGCGGCGGGACCGTGATCGTGGCCGACAACCTGCTGGCCCTGTCGGCGCTTCCGGCCCGCGACGAGGTGAGCACCGTCTACGGCGCCCCGTCCGCGCTGGTCGCGCTGCTGAGCGAGCCGTTGCCCACCGGGGTCCGCATGGTGATCGCCGGTGGCGAGCCGCTCACCAGGGCTTTGGCCGATCGTATCTACGCCAACCCCGGCGTACGCCGCGTTGTAAACGTATACGGGCCGACCGAATGCACGGTCACCTGCACCTCCCACGAGGTGCTGCGCGACGAGGACGGCGAGCCGCCGATCGGCTCGGCGTACGCCGGCTCGGTGCTCACCGTCCGCGACCCCGAGGGACGGACGCTGGCCGACGGCGAGATCGGTGAGCTGTGGGTGGCGGGGCCGCTGGTCGGCCGGGGTTACCTGAACCGGCCGGCGCTGACCGCCGAACGGTTCGTGACCGACGAGGAAGGCGTACGCCACTACCGCACCGGCGACCTCGTCCGCCGCGAGGACGGCATCTGCTCTTACGCGGGCCGTAACGACGACCAGGTCAAGGTGGCCGGGTTCCGGGTGGAGCTGGGGGAGGTGCAGGGCAGCCTGACCCGGCACCCGGGCGTGAACCACGCGGTGGTCCTCACCCAGGACGACGCGCGGGGAGTGCGGCGACTGGTCGCCTACGTCCAACCGTCCGAGCCGGTGCCGTCCGGTCCGGTGCCGTCTGGGGCGAAACCGTCTGAGCCGGTGCCGTCCGAGCCGCAGCCGGCCGAACTGTCTTCGGCTGGGCGGTCTTCGTCCGAAGTGCCTTCAAGCGGGCTGACCGAAGCCGGGTTGCGTGAGTGGATGCGCGACCGGCTGCCCGACTACATGGTGCCGTCCAGGATCGCCCTCATGGAACGCATCCCGCTCGGCCCCACAGGAAAGGTCGACCGGGCCGCGCTCCCCACGCTGGAGTTCGCCCCCGAGCTCGGCCCCTACGTCGCGCCGCGTGACGACACCGAGCGGCGGCTCGCCGAGATCGTCGGTGCGGTGCTCGGGGTGGAGCAGGTCGGCGTCCACCACCATTTCATCGACCTCGGCGGCGAGTCGCTGGCCGCCGCCCGCATCTGTGCGGTCATCGAACGTGAGCTGGGCGCGCGGGTGGCGCTCACCACGTTCCTGGGCCGGCCCACGATCGCCGAGCTGGCCCCGCTCGTGGTGGCCGCCGCCCAGGCCGCGGCTCCCGGGAGCGCCGCGCCCCGGCTGACCCGCCATTCGGGCAGGGACCGGTACCCGCTCACGGCCGCACAGCACGGCATGTGGCTGCTGCGCGAGGTCAGCCGCACCCAGAACGCCACGACGCTCGCCTTCCGCCTGCGCCTGACCGGCCTCGACTCGGCCGAGCCCGTCCGGCTCGCCCTGAACGCGCTGGTCCGCGAACACGAGGTCCTGCGCACCGTCACGGTGACCGGCCCGGACGGCGAGCCCATGGCAGAGGTACGGGCGCCGGCGCCGGTCCCGCTGGAGGAGCACCGCAACGCCCCCGGCCTGGCCGAGCGCCTCGCGGTCCACGGCTTCGACCTGTCCGCCGACGTCCCGCTCCTACGCGCCGCCCTGCTCTGGCACGACGATCAGACCACCGAGCAAACCCCCGGGCCGGCCGCTGGGCAGACGGCTGGGCAAGCCACCCAGCAGACGGCCGGTGTAGCCGCCGGGCATCCGGCCGGGCGGGTGGCGGAGCTGGTCGTGGTCACCGACCACACCGCCTACGACGGCTGGTCCAACGCGGCGCTCATGGCGGCGCTTACCGGCGTCGTCGCGGAGCAGCCCGTGCAGGTCGGTGACATCGCCCTGCTGGAGCAGGAGCTGGCCGCGGACCACGCGAGGACGGAACGGCTGCGCGCCTTCTGGGCGGAGGAGCTGGCCGGCGCGGAGCCCCCGTACGATCTGTCGGCCCGCGCCCAGAACGGTCCCAGCCGTTTCCGCGGCGCCCGCCTGATGCGGAGCGTGCCGGCGCAGACGGCCGCCGGGGTGGGGGAGCTGGCGGCGGCGACCGGCACGACCCCGTTCGCGGTCTACTTCACCGTGCTCGGCCTGCTGGTGGCGGCCCAGACCGACCGTCCCGACGTGCTGCTCGGCGCGGCGGTCGCCGACCGCGCCCACCCCGAGCTGGAAGGTCTCGTCGGCCCGCTCGTCGACGTGCTTCCCGTACGGCTGCGCCTCGACGGCCGCCTGTCCGTACGCCGGGCCATCACGCAGGCGGCGGCCGCCACGACCCGGTCGCTCGACCACATCGGCCTGGCGCCCGAGGAACGGCTGGCCGTCTCCGGCATCGGGCGTCCCCGTGGCACGATGCTCACTCCCGTCGTGCTGTCCTACCAGCCGCCCGCCGTACCGGTGCGGCTGGAGCGGGACGGGCGCACCGTGGAGCTGCTCGGCGAGCTGAGCGGCGGGGGTGCGCAGGCGCCGTACACGCTGTTCGTGAACACCACGGTGGAGGGCGTCGAGATCCAGGTCGAGTACGACATCGACCACTTCACCCGGGAAGAAGCTGAATCGTTCGCCGACCGGCTCATGCGGTTGCTCGAAGCCGCGGTGGCCGGGCCGGACCTGCCCTTGTCGGCGTTCGAGCTGGTCACCGCGGACGAGCGGGCCACGCTGCTGGCCTGGGGCGGCGGCGCGCCACTGCCCGAGCCCGGCTCGGCGACCGTCGTACACGAGGTGCTGGAGCACGCGGTCCGCCACCCCGGGCGGGTCGCGGTCGCGGACGGGGCGGGTGAGCTGACCTACGCCGAGCTGGCGGAGGTCTCGGCCCGCGTCGCCGCCGCCCTGCACGACACGTTCGCCGCCCATCCGGCCGCACCGGCCGACGTGCCCGGCGGCGAAGGCGGGGGTGGTCGCGTTGTGGGCGTGTGCCTTCCGCGTGACAGGCACCTGCCCGCCGCGCTCGTCGGCGTGGCGAGGGCCGGCGCGGCCTACGTGCCGCTCGAACCCGACCACCCGGCCGAGCGGCTGCGGCACCAGCTCGCCGACTCCGGCGCCACCGTGGTGCTCGCTGCCGGGGACACCCTCCAGACCGCCCGCGAGCTGGCCGGAGCCACCGGCGCGACCGTCCTCGACCTGGCCGCCCTGGGTCAGTCCGCTCTGGGTCAGGCCGTCCTGGGTCAGGCCGTCCCGGGTGCGCAGCCCGCCACGCCGCCTGCCACCGTGCCCGGCGATCTGGCCTATGTGCTCTACACCTCCGGCTCGACCGGCCGCCCCAAGGGTGTCGAGGTCACGCACGCGAACTTGACCGCTTTCGTGGCCGCCATGCGGATCACCCCCGGCGTCCGCGACGACGACGTCATGCTCGGCCTCACCCCGTTCTCCTTCGACGTGTTCGGCTTCGACCTGTGGGTGAGCCTGTGCAACGGGCTCCGGCTGGAAATGCTCGACCGCGCCGGCGCCGTGGACGGTCACGCTGTCGCCGCGCGCATCGACGGGGCGGGCGTCACGTTGTTCACCGCCACCCCCACCACGCTGCGCATGCTCGTCGCCGCCGGCTGGGAGGGCGGCGACCGGGTGCGGGTGGTCAGCATCGGCGAGGTCCTCGACCCGGCGCTGGCCGGCGAGCTGCTGGTCAGGGTGGGCGAGCTGTGGAACTCCTACGGGCCCACCGAGACGACCGTCTACTCCACCATGACCAGGATCGGGACCCCCGTCGGTGACAGCGTGTCCATCGGCGGGCCGCTGCCGGGCGAGCGGGCCTACGTGCTGGACCAGGAGGGCCGCCTCGTCCCGCCGGGTGTCCCGGGCGAGCTGTGGATCGGTGGCTCCGGCGTGGCCAGGGGGTATCGCGGGTTGTCCGTCGCGACGTTCGCGGACGACCCGCTGGCCCCGGGGGAGCGGCGCTACCGTACCGGCGACCTGGCGTGCTGGCGTCCCGACGGGACGCTCGACTTCCTCGGCCGCCGCGACCAGCAGGTGAAGATCCGCGGCCACCGGATCGAGCTGGGCGAGATCGAGGCGGCGCTGCGCGAGAGCGTGCCCGACGCGGCCGTCGCCGTGCATGGCGAGCACCTCGTCGGCTACCTGGTCGGCGCCCCGGACGCGGCCGGGATGGAGACCGCCGAGGTGGAGGCCGCGCTGCGGGAGCACCTGCCCGAGTACATGGTTCCGCGCCAGTGGATCAGCCTCGACCGGCTGCCCACCACCTCGTCGGGCAAGGTCGACAGGGGTGCGCTGCCCAAACCGGACCGCGCGGCCGGCCGGCCGCCCGTCCCGCCGGGCAGTGACGCCGAGCTGCTCGTCGCCGACGTCTGGCAGGCGGTGCTCGGCCTGGAGGCGGTCGGCGTGGACGACGACTTCTTCGCCGTGGGCGGCCATTCGCTGGCGGCCATGCTGGTGACCGCGCGGCTCAAGGAGGCGCTGGCGCTGGAGGTGCCGGTGCGGCTGCTGTTCGAGCGGCCGGTGCTGGCGACGTTCGCCGTGGCGATCGAGGAGCTGCTGGTCGCGGAGCTGGAGGAGGGCCGATGACGGAGACCCGGCAGAGCCTGAATGACCGGCTCGCGGTACGGCTGGCCGCCGCCCGCCGGGCCGCGGCCCGTACCGTGCCCGGCATCCCCGCCAGGGCGGAGGGCTCGGCCACGGCGCCGTCGCCCGCGCAGGCGCGGCTGTGGTTCCTCGACCAGCTCGCCGAGCCGGAGGATCGGGGCGCGTACAACGTGCCGACGGCGCTCCGGCTGCGCGGACCCCTCGACACGGCGGCGCTGCTGGCCGCCGTACGGGAGCTGGCCGAGCGGCACGAGGTGCTGCGCACCCTCGTCCATCAGGACGGCACCGCCGTGGTCGGCCCCGAGCTGGTGCCGATCACCGTCGAGGACCTGACCGGCCAGGCACCACCGGCACCCAAAGCCCTGGCCGAACGGGAGCCGCCGGCAGGGGGTCCGGGCGGCCGGGAGGCGTTGGCGGTGCGGCTGGAGGAGGAGGCGTACCGGCCGTTCGCGCTGGACGCCGAGCCGCCGGCGCGGGCCGTGCTCTTCCGCCTGGACGACGACGAGCACGTGCTGCTGCTGACCGTGCACCACATCGCCTTCGACGCCTGGTCCAGGGACGTGGCGATGGCCGAGCTGGCCGCGCTCTACACCGCCGGGCTGGGCCTGGCCGAGGGGCCGCCCGAGCCGCGCGTGCAGTACGCCGACTACGCGCAGTGGCTGGCCGCGCAGCCCGAGGGCGACGTGACCTGGTGGACCGACCGGCTGGCCGGCCTCGAACCGGTGCTCGACCTGCCCTCCGACCGTCCGCGCCCGGCCGTCGCCGACTGGTCGGGTGGCGAGGTGCCCGTACGGCTCGGCCCCGAGCTCGCGGCCCGGGTACGGGCGGCGGCGGCCGAGCTCGGCGGCACGCCGTTCATGGTGCTGCTGGCCGGATGGCAGGAGCTGCTCGGCCGGGTCTCGGGCACCGACGACGTGCCGGTGGGCGTCCTGGAGGCGGGCCGCCTGCACCCCGACACCGAGAAGATGCTCGGCTGCTTCGTCAACACGCTGGTCATGCGCGGCGACAGGACGGGCGACCCCACGGGCCGCGAGCTGCTGGCCAGGGCCCGCGACACCGCGCTGGAGGCGTTCGCGCATCGGGAGACGCAGTTCGAGCGCGTGGTGGAGGTGCTGCACCCGGAACGGAGCCTGGCCGCCACCCCCGTCTTCCAGGCCGTGCTGAACGTCGTGGACACCAGGCCGGAGCCGCCGCGCTTCCCCGGGCTGGACGCCGAGGTGTTCGAGCCGCCGCTGCGGAAGGTCAAGTACGACCTCAACCTGGCCCTGGCCAACGCCGGCGACGGGTACGAGGGCTCGCTGGCCTATCGCGCCGACCTGTTCGACGCGGCCACGGCCCGGCGGCTGGCCGGCTGGTACGTGACGCTGCTCGACGGCCTGCTCGGCGCGCTCGACTCGCCGGCCGGCGCGGTGCCGCTGGAGCCGGTCACCGGCCCGCTGGTCGCGGGCCCGCGCCGCGAGTACGACCTGTCCAGGCCGGTGCACGCCTTCTTCGAGGACTGGGCGGCGCGCACGCCGGACGCCGTCGCGGTCAGCGACCCGGCCGGCACCCTGACGTACGGGGAGGCCGACCGGCAGGCCAACCGGATCGCGCACCGGCTGCTCGCGGCCGGTGTCGGAGCCGACGACGTGGTCGGCATCCTCGCCGAACGCCACGCGCCCCTGGTCCCCGCGATCCTGGGCGTGCTCAAGTCGGGCGCGGCGTACATGCCGCTCGAACCGGCCTATCCGGACGACCGGCTGGCGTACATGGTGTCCTGCGGGGCCCGGCTGGTGCTGGCGGAACGGGCGCTGGCGCAGCGGGTGCCCGGCGCGCTGGTCCTGGAGGACGTACTGGCCCAGGATCTGCCGGAGACCTCGCCGGAGGTGGCGGTCTCGCCCGCGCACCTGGCCCACGTGCTGTTCACGTCCGGCTCGACCGGACGGCCGAAGGGCGCGGCGGTGGAGCACCGGGCCGTCCTGCACTACCTGCGCGCCGTGGCCGAACGCATCGACGGCACGCACGCCTCCTGGGGCGTGGTCTCCACGATGGCCTCGGACCTGGTGATGACCTGCCTGTTCGGGGCGCTCGTCAGCGGCACCGCCGTGCACCTGGTGGACCAGGACACCGCCACCGACCCCGACGCGTACACCGCCTACCTCGCCGCCCACCCGGTCGAGGTGATCAAGATGGTGCCCAGCCACCTGGAGCTGCTGGCGGCGCACGGCGACCTGTCCCGCATGCTGCCGTCGAAGCTGCTCATCCTGGCCGGCGAGGCGACCTCGTGGGAGCTCGCCGAGCGGATCAGGGCCGCCCGGCCGGGCCTGGAGCTGCAGATCCACTGCGGCCCCACGGAGACGACGGTGTCGGTGCTGAGCTGCGCCGCACCGCTGACGCCCACCGGATCCGCCGCCGTCCCGCTGGGCCGGCCGCTGGCGAACGTGGACTGCTACGTGGTGGACCCGGCCGGCCGGCCGCTGCCCGCGGGCGTGCCCGGCGACCTGTGGATCGGCGGGCCGAGCCTGGCTCGCGGCTATCTGGGCCGCCCCGACCTGACCGCGGAGCGCTTCGTGCCCGACCCGGTCACCGGCGCCACCAGGTGCTACCGCACCGGCGACCGGGTACGGCTCAACGCCGACGGCCTGGTCGAGTTCCTGGGACGGGTCGACGACCAGGTCAAGATCCGCGGGTTCCGGGTGGAGCTGGGCGAGGTCAAGGCCGCGCTGCACGACCAGCCGGGCGTGCTGGAGGCGGCGGTGCTGCCGGTCGGCGAGGCGCACAACCGCCGGCTGGCCGCGTGGATCGCGCCCGCCACCGTGGATCTCGCGGCGGTCCGGGCCGGTCTGCGGGAGCGGCTGCCCGAGTACATGGTGCCGCCGGCCATCGTCGTCCTCGACTCGCTGCCGCTCACCCCGCTCGGCAAGGTGGACCGGGCCGCGCTGCCCGTCCCGGAGGTGGCCGCGGCGGCCGTGCGGGTCGCTCCGAGCACGCCGGTCGAGGAGCGGATCGCCGCGATCTGGGCGAGCGTGCTCGGCACCGGCGACTTCGGCGTGGACGACGACTTCTTCGCCCTCGGCGGCGACTCGTTCATGGCGGTGCGCGCGGTCAGGGAGATCGATCCGGCGCTGCGCGTGATCGACCTGTTCACCCGGCCGACCGTGCGCGAGCTGGCCGCTCATCTCGACTCGGGCGACGCCGCGACCCCCGGCCTGCTGCACCGGCTGGCGGGACCCGCGGTGGCCACCCGTACCGTGCTGTGCGTGCCCTACGGCGGCGGCTCGGCCGCCGCATACGGGCCGCTCGCCACCGAGCTGGCGGCCCGGCATCCCGGCACCGCGGTGCTGGCCGTCGAGCTGCCGGGACACGACCCGGCGCGGCCGGAGGAGGCGATGCTCACGCTGCCGGAGCTGGCCGATCAGGTGGTGGCGGAGCTGGCCCCGCTGAGCACCGGGCCCGTCGCGCTGTACGGGCACTGCGTGGGCTCGGCCACGGCCACCGAGCTGGCGCTGCGCCTGGAGGAGTCGGGCGTGCCCGTGGCCGGGCTGTTCGTCGGCGGCAGCTTCCCCGACGCCCGGCTGCCCGGCCGGCTCTCCGCCTGGTGGAACCGCAAGTTCCCGGCGAACAGGTGGTCGTCCGACCGGTCGCAACGCGACTTCCTGCGTACGCTGGGCGCCCTCGACGAGGACACCGGCGACACCTCGATCATGCTGCGCGGCCTGCGGCACGACGTGGAGGAGGCGCAGGCCTGGTTCAGCGGCGAGCTGGCCGCGGCGGGCGCGCGCAAGCTGGCGGCGCCCGTGCTGTGCGTGATCGGCGAGCGCGACCGCTCCACCGAGCTGTACCAGGAGCGCTACCGGGAGTGGGGCGCGTTCGCGGAGCGGGTGGAGCTCGCCACGATCCCGCGAGCGGGCCACTACTTCATCAAGCACCAGGCCACGGGCCTGGCCGAGCTGATCGACGCGCACCTCGGGGACTGGGCGGCGGGCCGGGTGCCCGAGCCGGTCGCCGACGTGGAGGTGGTCGGCGAGCGCGCCCGCAGGGACCTGCGCCGCTTCTACACCGTGGCGGCCGGTCAGACCGCGTCGCTGCTGGGCAGCGCGCTCACCTCGTTCGCCCTCGGCGTGTGGGCCTACCAGGAGAGCGGGCGGGTGTCGGACTACGCGCTGGTCTCGATGCTGGCCACGCTGCCGTCGCTGCTGGCCTCCCCGCTCGGCGGCGCGCTCGCGGACCGGATGGACCGCCGCCTGGTGATGCTGGCCTGCGACGCGGTGTCCGCCGTCGCGACCGCCGCGCTGGTGGCCCTGCTGATCGCCGGCCGGCTGGAGGTGTGGCAGGTCGGGGCCGTCTCGGGTCTGCTGTCGCTGGTGACGGCGTTCCACCGGCCCGCGTACCTGGCGGCGGTGGCCCAGCTCGTGCCCAAGCCGTACCTGATGCAGGCCAACGCGGTCGCGAACCTCGGCACCGGCGTCGGCATGCTGATCGCCCCGCTGGGCGGGGCGGCGCTGATCACGCTGATCGGGGTGCACGGCGTGGTGGCGGTGAACATCGTCACCTTCGTCGCCGGCCTGTCGACGCTGCTGCTGGTGCGCTTCCCCGATCGGCTGTTCCGGCGGATGGAGGAGACGTTCACGCAGGCCGTGGCGGGTGGCTGGCGGTTCCTCGTGCGGCGGCGGCCGCTGATGATCATGATCGGGTTCTTCGTCGTGGAGAACTACCTCGGGATGCTCGCCCTCGCGGTGACCGTGCCCACGCTCGCGTCGTTCGGCGACGTGGCCGCCGTCGGCACGGTGACCGCGGCGCAGGGACTCGGCGCCGTGCTCGGGGCGCTGGTCATGGTCTTCTGGGGCGGTACGGAGCGCCGCGCCCTCGGCATGGTCGGCTTCGTCAGCGGCTTCGGGTTCGGCATCCTGCTGATCGGGCTGCGCCCGTCGGTCGCCCTGGCGGCGGCCGGCGGCCTGCTGTCGTGGATGTTCCTCAGCATCCTGAACGCGCACTGGCTGTCGATCATCCAGCTCAAGGTGGGGCTGGAGCTGCAGGGCCGGGTGCTGGCCACGAACCAGATGCTGGCGGTGTCCATGACGCCGCTGGCCTTCCTCACCGCGCCGCCGCTGTCGGACCTGTTCGGCCCGCTGCTGGAGCCGGGCGGGGCGCTGGACGGCACGGTCGTCGCGGACCTCGTCGGCGTCGGCCCCGGCCGGGGCGTCGGGCTGCTCCTCGCCGTCACGGGCGCGCTGCTGGTGCTGTGGGGCGGCCTGGGGCTGTGGTACCGGCCGCTGCGGCGGATGGAGGACGACCTGCCGGACGCGGTGGCGGGCGCGGAGATCGCCGACGACCTCGACGGCGTACAGGAGGCCGCCGACAAGGAGCTCACCCGCGGCGTCCCGGCCTGACCGCGAGCCCGCTCAGGTCTGTGCGCCGGCCTGAGCGGGCCTGTGCGCAGGCCTGAGCGGGCCTGTGGCGGTCAGGCGGTGGCGTAGCCGCCGAGTGCCGGCTCCAGCAGGTCGAAGACCTGCTCCGCCGCGCCGGAGACGACGGCGGCGATCCGCGCGTCGTCCTCTCCCGCGAGCGTCAGCTCCTGGATCCGCCCGAACAGGACGCGGTGCGCGGTCCCGAGCAGGGCGGCGGCGGCGCGCGGGGCGATGCCCCCCGGCTCCGCCCCGGTCGCGTCGGCCAGGACGCCCTCCAGGGCCTCCTCGCGCAGGTCGTGCAGGTCGCGCAGGCGGTTCGTCAGGGTGGGGCTCTTCGCGATCATCTGGACGAAGTCCGGGCCCGCGAACCCCGCGACCGGGTCGTGGGCCTCGATGGAGGCGGTGAAGACACGGCGGAGCGCCGCCAGCGCCGACTCGCCCGGGGCGCGGGATCGCACGGCGTCGGCCAGGCTCGCGACGAACTCCTCGTGATGGTCGAAGGCCAGGTCTTCCTTGTGCGGGAAGTAGTTGGTGACCGTCTTCTTCGCGACCCTGGCCGCCGCCGCGATCTCGGCGATCGTCGTGTCCTCGAAGCCGTGCTCCAGGAACAGCCGGGTCGCGTGGTCGGAGATCGACTGGCGCGTCTCGCGCTTCTTGGACTCGCGAAGCCCCATCGTCTCGATGCTCATGAAGAAAATCTTACCCCCATAGCAAAGATACGTTGAACCCCCGATGCGCTGGCCTCCGGCCGCGTGGCAGGATCCTGAGCCATGCCCATCGACACGCATCTGCTCGCCCTCTTCACGGTGACCACGATGATCGCCATGATCACGCCGGGCCCTGACATGCTCTTCGTGCTCGGCTGCGGCATGCGGGGCGGCGCGCGGGCCGGGCTGCTCGCCACGGCCGGGGTGGCGGCGAGCGAGACCGTGCACGTCGCCGTGGCGGCGGCCGGTCTGGCGGCGCTGTTCGAGGCGGTGCCGGTGGCCTTCACCGTCGTACGCCTCGTGGGCGCCGCCTACCTGATCTACCTGGGCGTCCAGATGCTGCGCAACCGCAAGGGCGTCGAGGACGAGGTGCCCGTGGCCCGCGAGGGGCTGTCGGGACGCCGCGCGTTCGCCAGCGGCATGCTGACGAACCTGCTGAACCCGAAGATGGTGACCTTCACCATCGCCTTCCTCCCCCAGTTCGTCAATCCTGAGCTGGGCCAGGTCTGGCTGCAGTTCGTGATCCTGGGCGCGATCCTGATCGTGCTGGAGTTCGCGGTGGACGGCACCGTCGGCGTGCTGGCCGGGCGCATCGGCGGCTGGCTGCGCCGCAGGCAGGCCGCCCGCCGCCGGATCAACGTCGCCACGGGCGGCATCTTCATCGGTCTTGGGGTGAAGCTGGCCGTCGAACGGTGACCGCGACCGGAGCGAGGCCGCGTACGTGAGCGTCGTCCCGCCCAGCGGCTCTCCGTCGGCCCTGGGACATGTCATCGCCCTCTCGTCGCGTCGAACGCGCGGTCCCGGAACGATCCGGTCGCAGATAATCTGCCCCAAAACCATATTGGGTAGGCTGGGTGGCATGACCGCGATGGCTCCCACCCGTACGGAAACCGACCTGTCCTTCCTGCTCGACCACACCAGCCATGTGCTGCGTTCCCAGATGGCGGCGGCGCTGGCCGAGATCGGCCTGACGCCGCGCATGCACTGCGTGCTGGTCCACGCGCTGGAGAAGGAGCGTACCCAGATCCAGCTCGCCGAGCTGGGCGACATGGACAAGACCACCATGGTGGTGACCGTCGACGCGCTGGAGAAGGCCGGGTACGCCGAGCGCCGCCCGTCCAGCACCGACCGCCGCGCGCGGATCATCGCGGTCACCGGCGAGGGCGCGGAGGTCGCCCGGCGCAGCCAGGAGATCGTGGACGGCGTGCACCGCTCGGCGCTCGGCACACTCCCGGACGACGAGCGCGAAGTCCTGGTCCGCGCCCTGAACCGGCTGGTGAGCGGGCATCTCGCGGCCCCCGAGGAAGGGCCGCAGCAGGTGCGCAGGGCACGAGAGCGCGCAAAGTAGGTCCGAAGAGGATCGTCTATTACGGAACTATCTGCTACGGTCTCTCTCGTAGGACGTTGAACGGGAGAGACCATGTCGTACTTGCGTAACTCGCGCTGGACCGCGCTGGGCGTGCTGTCCGCCGCCGGATTGATGACCATCCTCGACGGAAGCATCGTCACCGTGGCGATGCCCGCCATCCAGCAGGACCTGGGCTTCTCGCCCGCCGGGCTGAGCTGGATCGTCAACGCCTATCTCGTCGCGTTCGGCGGGCTGCTGCTCCTGTCCGGGCGGCTGGGCGACCTGATCGGCCGCAGGAAGATGTTCCTGGCCGGAAACGCGATCTTCACCGCCGCCTCCCTGCTGGCGGGCGCGGCCACCGGCCCCGGCATGCTGATCACCGCCCGGTTCCTGCAGGGCGTCGGAAGCGCGATGGCCTCCGCCGTCATCCTGGGCATCCTCGTGACGCTGTTCACCGAGCCCGGGGAACGGGGCAAGGCGATCGCCGTCTTCAGCTTCACCGGCGCGGCCGGCGCCTCGATCGGCCAGGTGCTCGGCGGGGTGCTCACCGACGCCCTGAGCTGGCCCTGGATCTTCCTCGTCAACGTGCCGATCGGCGTGCTCACCATCGCGCTGGCCCTCGTGGTGCTGCCCGCCGACCGCGGCAGCGGCCTGGCCGCCGGCGCCGACGTCCTCGGGGCCGTCCTGGTCACCTCCGGCCTCATGCTGGGCATCTACACGGTCGTCAAGGTGGAGGAGTACGGCTGGCTCGGCGCCCACACCCTCGGACTCGGCGCGGTGTCGCTGGCCCTGCTCGCCGGGTTCGTCGTCCGGCAGGCCACGGCCAGGACCCCGCTCATGCCGCTGCGCATCCTGCGCTCGCGCACCGTCGTCGGCGCCAACCTGGCCCAGATGCTGTCCCTGTCGGGGATGTTCGCCTTCCAGGTGCTCGTCGCGCTCTACATGCAGAAGGTCCTCGGCTACGGCGCCCTCGACACCGGCCTGGCGATGCTCCCGGCCGCCGTGGGCATCGGCTCGATCTCCCTGTTCGCCTCCGCCCGGCTCGCCGCCCGCTTCGGCGCCCGTGCGGTCCTGCTGGCCGGCCTGGTGCTCCTCGTCGTGGCGATGGGACTGCTCACCCAGCTCCCCGTACAGGCCGCCTACGTCACCCACCTGCTCCCGGCGATGCTGCTGATCTCGGGCGGCGGGCTGGTGCTCCCCGCGCTGGCCACGCTGGGCATGTCCGGCGCCAAGGAGAGCGACGCGGGCCTGGCCTCCGGGCTGTTCAACACCACCCAGCAGGTCGGCATGGCCATCGGCGTCGCGGTGCTGTCGACGATGGCGGCCTCGCGCAGCGAGCTCCTGAGCGCCGCAGGTGCGAGCCAGGCGAGCGCGCTGACCGGCGGCTACCAGCTGGCCTTCACCATCTCGGCGGGACTGCTCGCCGCGGCCTTCGTCGTCGGGCTCGTCGTCCTGCGCCCATCCGCCCCCGCAGGCCGCGCGGCGGAGGAGCGGGAGACCGTCCCGGTCGCCTGACGCGGGACCCGAACGCGGCAGCCCCGGACCTGCGTCCGGGGCTGCCGCATGCGTACGCGTCAGGAGACGGGCGCGGCGTGTTCGCGTTCCTCGGCCGCCACCAGCGCCCGCAGCAGCCCGGGGAAGCGCGCCTCCATCTCCTCGGCGCGCAGGGCGTTCATCTTCGTCGTGCCCACGTAGTACTGCCTGAGCACTCCCGCCTCCCGAAGCACGCTGAAGTGATGCGTCGCCGTCGACCGCGACACCGGCAGGTCGAAGGCCCCGCAGCTCAGATCCGCGCCGGCCCGCGTGAGCTGGCTCACCACCATCCGCCGCACCGGATCGGCCAGCGCCTCCAGCACCGCCTGCAGCGAGCACTCCTCCGGAGAGGGATGCTCCACACTGCGCGGCTGGGTACGCGGACGCGCCATCACCTGCTCCTCACAACCGACCGGCACAACACAGCCATGGTACGGCGGCCGCCGAACCACGTTCCCCGGCGTCATCGGGGCCCGAGCCGGAACGCGCGGCGATAGGCGGCCGGGGTGGTGCGCAGGGCGTCGTGGAACCTGCGCCGGAGGTTGACCGCCGACGACAGCCCGACCCGCGCCGCGATGGTCTCGACCGGCAGGTCCGTCTCCTCCAGCAGGGCGCGGGCGGCCGCGATGCGCTGGGCGAGCAGCCACTGCCCCGGACTGGTGCCGAGCTGCCCGGCGAACCTGCGGGTGAGCGTACGGGCCGAGACGCCCGCGTACGCGGCCAGGTCCTCGACCGACAGGGGGTCGGCCACGTGCTCCGCGGCCCACTCCAGCAGCGGCGCGAGAAGGTCGCCCGCGCCGGCCGGGGGAGTGGCGGCGTACTGGAGCTGCCCGCCCTCCCGGTGCGGCGGCATGATCATGTGCCGGGCGATCTGGGCCGCGTAGGCGGCGCCGAAGTCGCTGCGTACCAGATGCAGGCACAGGTCGATGCCCGCGGCCGTGCCCGCGCTGGTCGCGACGTCGCCGTGATCGACGTACAGGACGTCCGCGTCGACCTCGACGCCGGGGAAGCGGCTGGCCAGCTCCGCCGCCATCCGCCAGTGGGTCGTCGCCCTGCGGCCGTCGAGCAGGCCCGCCTGCGCGAGCAGGAACGCCCCCGAGCAGATGGCCACGATCCGGGCGCCCCTGCGATGCGCCCGGCGCAGCGCGTCCAGCACGGCGGGCGACGCCGGCTCGGAGCGGCGCTGCCAGCCGGGGACCACGACGGTGTCGGCCTCGCCGAGCGCGCCCAGACCCGCCGCCACCGCGATGTCGAACCCGGCCAGCGTCGGCACCGGCCCCGGCGCTTCCGCGCACGTGTCGAACACGTAGCGGTCGGCCACCTCCGGACGGGACATGCCGAAGACCTCCGCCGCGCAGCCCAGCTCGAACACGGACTGCGGCGGCAGGAGCAGGGCGACGACGCGGTGCGGGGGCATGGCGGAATAGTACTCATCGATGTCATTTCCGACACTTGGCCGGCGTATGCGGCCCGCTGGATCATGGGCGCATGAGTGAGGTACAGAGCGTCAACATCGACGAGGTCGAAGCGGTCGAGGTCGTGCCGGGCATCATGCGCCGGCGCCTGCCCGCGACGGATCACGCGCGCGGCTGGGTCATCGACTTCGCGCCCGGCACCCAGTGGCCGGAGGTGGACGTGCACGAGGGGGAGGAGCGCTACTTCGTGCTCAGCGGCGAGGTCATCGAGGGCGAGGTCCGCTACGGCGCCGGCTCGTACGTGGTGCTCGCCCGGGGTAGCTCCCACCAGCCGCGTACCGAGATCGGGGCCCGCATGCTCGGCATCAACCTGCCGGCCTGAGCCGTCAGGTCCCGGTCGGTGGCGCGCTCATCGCCGCCGCCAGGAACGTGATCGCCCAGCGCCGGGCCGCCTCGCCCGCCACCGGGGAGAGGCTGGCCGGGGGGCGCCGGTTGTAGACCTCGACGCGGTCCACGGCCGTCACGGCGAGGATCCCCCGCATCCGGAACCACAGCTCGTCCGGGGAAAGACTGGGCAGCGCGCGCTGGAAGGCCGCCAGGTAGCGGTCGCGGATCGTGTCCTCGGCCGGGCCGGTCCAGCTGCGCATCTCCTCGGCCGGGTCGACGATGATCGTCACGATCAGCCGGGAGGTCCGGGCGCCGCCCTCGTCGCCGGCCGGCATCTGGTCGAACAGCGGCCCCGCGAACGCCTCCACCAGCTCGGCCACCGGCGGGTCCGGGGTCCGGGCGAGCAGCCGGTCGAGCCCGGCGCCCTGCGCGGCGTTGATGGGCTCGATCACGCGGCGGGCCACCGCGGCCAGGAGCTCCGCCTTCGAGCCGAAGTGGTACCTGACGGCGGCCAGATTCGCTCCGGCGAGGTCGGTGATCGCGCGGATCGAGGTGCCGCGGAAACCGCGCTCGGCGAAGAGGTGCTCGGCCGCGTCGAGGATCTGGGTGCGGGTGTCGGATGACGCCATGTGTGCGTACTATACATACGTTTGAATTAATACGAACGTATGAAAGACGGCTGTCATGAACCTGCTCGTGTACGGCGCCGGAGTTCTCGGCAGCCTGTTCTCCGCCCACATGCATGAGGCCGGGCACGAGGTCTCGCTCCTCGCCCGGGGCGAGCGCCTGGCCGCCCTGCGCCGGCACGGCGTGCGGCTCGCCGAGGAAGACAGCCCGGCCGTCAGGCGGGTACCGGTGCCGGTGGTCGAGCGCCCGGCCGGCGGCTACGACCTGATCGCCGTCCTCGTCCGCACCCATCAGGTGGACGCGGTGCTGGAGTCGCTCGCCGACGTGGAAGGCGACGTGTTGTTCCTGCTCAACTGGGCGGCCGGCGCGGAGCCGCTGGGCGCGGTGATCGGTCACGAGCGGGTGCTGCTCGGCTTCCCCACGGCCGGCGGCACGATGGACGGCGACGTGGTCCGCCACCGCGCGACCAGCCTCATGACCCGCCTGGTCACGATGCCGATCGGCGAGCCCGGTGGCCGTACCACCCCGCGACTGGAACGGATCGTGCGGGAGTTCCGCGCCGCCGGGCTCAACGCGAAGGCCGAGCCGCGGATGGATGCCTGGCTCAAGACCCACGCCGCGTTCGAGGTGCCACTCGGGCAGGCGGTGCACGCGGCGGGCGGCCCGGTGGCGCTGGCCGGCGATCCGGACGCGGTCCGCGGCATGATCCGCCTCATGCGGCAGAACCTGGCGGCCATGCCGGCGCCGCCGGTCCCGCGCGCGTTCGTCGCGTTGCGGACGCTGCCGGAAGGGCTGCTCGTGGCCGTGCTGCGGCGCTTCTTGCGGGGCCCGACGGCCGCGCACAGCGGGCTCAACAGCGCCGCGCCCGCGGTGACGGCCGAGCTCGAGCGGCTGGCCGGACAACTGCGACAGGCGGCTGTGCCTCCTCGGCCGGATCGTGGTCAGAGCCGGAGTGACTGAGTGCCCAGGACGATGGCGAGGGCCAGGCGGTCGGCGTCCTCGGTGCCGGGCTCGGCGGTGTAGACGGTGATGCGCAGGTCGTCCAGGGCGACCAGCAGCGTGTCGCAGTCGAGGGTGATCGGGCCGACCGCCGGGTGGTCGATGGTCTTCTGCCGGGACATGTCGGTCAGGGGCGGTGGTGTCTCGGCGTCCCAGAGCTCGGCGAAGCGCGGGCTGCCGGAGGTCAGGTCGGCGATCAAGCGTCGCAGGGTGCGGTCGGAAGGGTAGCGCGAGGCCGTCATGCGCAGGTCGGCCACGAGCCGGGCTTCGTGCTCGGCCTGCTCCTGCGGGGTGTGCACGACCCGCGAGGGCAGGCGGGCGACGTTGCGCCAGACGGCGTTGCGTTCCAGGCCGCGCCAGGTGGTCGTCTCGCCCATGAGCGCGTCGTAGGGCTCGTTGGCCAGCACGAGTGTCCAACTGGCGTCGTACACGACGACCGGGGTGTGCGACAGCCGGTCGAGCAGCCGTTGCACGCTCGGGGTGACCCACGACGGCACGATGTCCGGGCCGGGCGCGGCGTGCCCGGCCAGCCGGTAGAGCAGGTCGCGTTCGGTGTCGGACACGCGCAGCGCCCGGGCCAGCGACTCCACCACCTGCGCCGACGGCGCGGTCGCGCGCCCCTGCTCAAGGCGGGTCAGGTAGTCGGCCGAGATGCCGGCGAGCGCGGCCAGCTCCTCGCGGCGCAACCCGCTGGCCCGGCGCCGGCGGCCTGCCTGCACACCGACGGCCTCGGGCGCCACCCGGTCGCGCCAGCGGCGCACCGTCCGGCCGAACTCCCACGTTTCCACGCTCTCCATTCTGCGCGAGCCCGCACGGGTTGTCCTGGCCCTGGCAGTCCTACGACAACCGGACGACTGCCTGCGGCCCGCCCGTTCCCGCAGGCTGGGGCCATGACCGAACCTGGAACCGTGCTGATCACCGGCCCGACCCGCAACCTGGGCCGGCACGCCGTGCTGGCCATGGCCGACCGCCCGGACGGGCGGCGACCCGACCTGCTGCTGGTCGGCCGCGCCGGGCGGGACCTGACGGCGGTCGCCGACGAGGCCCGCGCGCGCGGCGCCGAGGTCCGCGAGATCGGCTGCGACCTGTCACGCCTGGCCGACGTCCGTACCGCCGCGGCGACCGTGCGCGCCCTGCTCGCCGCCGGCACCGTACGGCCGCTGCGCGCGCTGGTCGCCAACGCCGGCACCATGTCGGCCGACACCCGGCGGGCCTCGCCCGACGGCTACGAGCTGACTTTCGCCGTCAACTACCTCGCCCACGCCCAGCTCATCGGCGACCTGCTCGGCTCGTTCACCGCCCCGGCGCGGGTCGTGCTGCTCGGCTCGAACACCTATTACGCCAACTTCTGGCGCAAGCTGCTGGGCGTGGCCGAGGCCAGGTGGGCCGATCCCGTCGAGCTCGCCCGCCCGGCCACCGGTGAGCAGGGGCCGGGCATGACCGCGTCCGGCGTCGCGTACTCCAACGCCAAGCTGGCGATCCTGTACTACGCCCATGAGCTGCAGCGTCGCGCCGGCGCCGGGATCGGCGTGTCGGTGTTCGAACCGGGATGGATGCCCGGCACCGCGCTGGGCCGCGGCGCCCCCGAGGCGGTCCAGGCGATGAGCCGCGCCTTGGGCCGCGTCCCCGGCGTGTCGACGCCGCAACGCTCGGGGCCACTGCTGGCGGCGCTGGCCCTCGACGACAAGTGGGCGGACTTGCGCGAGGGCGCGTTCGTGGTGAAGACCAAGCTGACCGAGCCGCTCCCGGTCGCCCACGACCGCGAGCGGGAGCGGCGCCTGTGGGAGGCGACCACCGAGCTGCTGGAACGCGCGGGCGCGTCGCATTAGGACGTACCACCCGGGCCGCCCATCTGCCCCGGACGAGCATGTTCGCCCAGTCCAGTCGCGCGCCCGCCGCCGGCGAAGCAAGATGGTGGGGTGGCCCAGCCGGTCGCCGGCGGCAACGCTGACCTGCCCATCGCGGAGGCCTGCACCTTGATGATCTGCACCGCCGCGGCGACCCTGGCCGGCGCCGCGGGGCTGGTCCTGCGCCGGCGGGCCGCCTGATGACCGGCGTGGTCCTGGGCGAGACTCGGGCAGCACGACTGGCTACCGCCCGCCGGCATGGCCATTTTCCGCCATGCCGGCGGGCGGTGGAGGTCCGACGAGGACTCCCGGCTCTTGCCGACAGCGGTAATCAGTTGGCGGGCTTGCCGAACCAGCGGGAGAGGTGGTCGTCCAGGTCCTGCTGATCGTCGCCGATCCAGGCGACGTGGCCGTCGGGGCGGAGCAGGACGCACGGGACGTCCAGTGCCGCAGTGGGATCCGCGAGGTGATCGACCCGGTCTGACCAGCCGCCGGCGGTCAGGCGTTCGGTGCGGTCCAGCAGCAGGCCGCGGCCGCGGTGCAGCAGACCGTAGAGGCTGCCCTGTTTCACGTCGATGTCGCGCAGGCGGCGGCCGAGCAGGTCGGGGCCTTCGCCGAGGTCGTAGCGGATGTCGATCGCGGTGATCTTCTCGATCAGACGGCGGTTCACCTCGTCGAAGTCCATCAGTTCGGTGAGCAGCCTGCGCACGGCCTGCGGGCCCGGCTCGGGGGACGACAGTTCCATCTGGGCGCGGGTGTTGTCCAGCACGTCCTCGGCGACCGGATGACGTTCGGCCTGGTAGGTGTCCAGCAGCGTCTCCGGGGCCCAGCCGCGGATCTGTGCGGCCAGTTTCCAGCCGAGGTTGAATGCGTCCTGAACGCCCAGGTTGAGGCCCTGGCCGCCGGTGGGTGGGTGGATGTGCGCCGCGTCGCCGGCCAGCAGCACCCGCCCGACCCGATAACGGTCGGCCAGCCGGGTGGCATCCCCGAAGCGGGACAGCCAGCGCGGGGAGTGCACGCCGAAATCGGTTCCGGCGACGGCGCGCAGCTGTTGTTTGAAATCCTCCAGGGTGGGCGGTTCGGCGCGGTCGCTGACTCCCGCGGCGGGGACCACGACGCTGTAGACCCCTTCGCCGAAGGGCCGGAGCCAGAACGGCCGATGGGGCTCGCGGATCTCGGTCGCCCTGGCGGCGATCTCCGCCTGCGGCATGCCCACTTCCATCTCGCCCATCAGCGTCTCGGTCCGTGAGGGCTCGCCGGGGAAGCCGACGCCGAGCAGTTTGCGCACCGTACTGCGCCCGCCGTCGCAGCCGACGAGGTAGCGCGAACGCAGCTGTTCCCCGTCGGCCAGCTCGACGGTCACACCCTCGTCGTCCTGCTCGAAACCGGCGACCGCGCAACCGCGCCGGACCTGCGCGCCCATGGCGATCGCATGTTCTTCGAGCAGGCGAACGATGACCGGCTGCGGGATGCCCAGCAGATAGGCGTGCGCGGAATCCAGGCCCTTGGGCGCGGGTTTGTAGATGGCGGCGAAGAACCCGGCGGCCGGACGCTGTCGTCCGTGCTGGAGAAGGCGATCCAGCAGTCCGCGCATCGCCATCAGCTCGAGACTGCGAATATGCAGACTGACTATGCGGACGAACGACACGGGCTCGGTTTCCTTCTCCAGGACGAGTACCCGCACATCGTGCAGCCGCAGTTCGGCGGCCAGCATCGCACCGGTCGGCCCGCACCCGGCGATGATCACATCGAACATGTGGGGCGCGCGATCGGCCCTGTCGTTCGACGGCGGCTCGGCGGGGACCTGCTGAGAATGCATAGGTGTTGCCTTTCGGGAGTGCCTTGTTGGTGCGGCGCTCCCGGCGACACCTACGTCAATCGCCCGGCCGTGACGGGAAGGGGGAGCACCCACGTCGATACATGTTCATGGGGCTCACCTCCTCAGGCGGTGTCACGGTCAACAGGAAGGTACAAGCCCGGGCATCATCCCGTCCAACCCTTTTTGACGGCCAGTACAGGTAATTCAAGCGCTTGACTTAATCTGACAACAGGCGTTAACTGTGAGCGTGGCAGACGGTTCGGACGGAGGCGGTGGCGATGACCGGGCGGGGTGAGCGGGCCAGCGCGACCCGCGAGCAGATCCTGACGGCCGCCGAGCGGCTGTTCGCCGAGCACGGCGTGTACGCGGTGTCCAACCGCCAGGTCAGCGAAGCCGCCGGTCAGGGCAACAACACCGCGGTCGGCTACCACTTCGGCACCAAGGCCGACCTGGTACGCGCCATCGTGCGCAAGCACGCCGCGCGGATCGAGCACGACCGCGAGCGGATGCTGGCCGGGGCCAGGGGATCGGACGAGGTGCGCGACTGGGTGGCCTGCCTGGTCCGGCCGGTCACCGAGCACCTGGCCGTCATGGAGACCCCGAGCTGGTTCGCCCGCTTCGCCGCCCAGGTGATGACCGATCCGGCCATGCGCGACATCCTGATCGACGACGCGCTCACCTCGCCGGCGCTCGTACAGATCCTGGACGGGCTCAACCGCTGCCTGCCCGACCTGCCGATGCCGGTACGCGCCGAGCGCAAGGACATGACCAGCCACCTGATGATGCACACCTGCGCCGAACGCGAACAGGCGCTGGCCGAGGGCCGGCCGACGCCACGGGCCACCTGGCACGCCGCCGCGACCGGCCTGATCGACGCCGTCGTCGCGGTGTGGACGGCGCCCGTGACCCCGGAGACACCGGAGCCGGACCTGATCGCCATTTCCCGGAAGGACGCAAGCCCATGACCGAGACGCTCGACCCCGCCGGACTCCAGCAGTTCCCCGGCACCAGGGCGGCGGGCTGCCCGTTCGACCCGCCGCCGAGCCTGCACGCACTCCAGAAGGAGGGCCCGCTGGCCAGGGTGCGGCTCTGGGACGGCGCCACCCCGTGGCTGGTGACCCGTTACGACGAGCAGCGCGCCCTGCTCGCCGACCCCCGCGTCAGCTCCGACGCCACCCGCCCCGGCTACCCGATCCAGGGCCCGTTCACCGGAGACGTCGTCAGCTTCATCCTGATGGACGACCCCGAGCACCACCGGCTGCGCCGGATGGTGCAGGCCCCGTTCACGGTCCGGCGGGTGGAGTCGATGCGCCCGGCCGTGCAGCAGATCGTGGACGACCTGATCGACGACCTGCTGGCCGGGCCGAAGCCGGTGGACCTGGTGGAGGCGTTCGCGCTGCCGGTGCCGTCGCTGGTGATCTGCGAGCTGCTCGGCGTCCCGTACGCCGACCACGGCTTCTTCCAGGACAACAGCAAGACCATCATCAAGCGGGACGCCAGCCCGGAGGACCGCGCCGCGGCCGGCGGCCGGCTGGCCGAATACCTGGACCGGCTGGTGGGGGAGAAGCTCGCCGATCCGGCCGACGACCTGCTGTCCAAGGTGGCCGAGCGGGTCAAGACCGGCGAGCTGACCCGTGAGGGGGCGGCGCGGATGGGCGTGCTGCTGCTGATCGCCGGGCACGAGACCACCGCCAACATGATCGCCCTGGGCACCCTCGCCCTGCTGCAGAACCCCGGCCAGCTCGCCCTGCTGCGCGACAGTGACGACCCGGCGCTGGTCGCCGGCGCGGTGGAGGAGCTGCTGCGCTACCTCAACATCACCCACAGCGGACGCCGCCGGGTGGCCCTGGCGGACATCGAGATCGCCGGCCAGGTCATCCGGGAGGGGGAGGGCATCATCATGCCCAACGACATCGCCAACCGTGACCCGGAGACCTTCCCCGACCCCGACGAGCTGGACATCCGCCGCGACGCCCGCCGCCACGTGGCCTTCGGGTTCGGCGTGCACCAGTGCCTCGGCCAGCCGCTGGCGCGGATGGAGCTGCAGGTGGCCTACAGCACCCTCTACAAGCGCATCCCCGGCCTGCGCCTGGCGACGGAGCTGGAGCGGATCCCGTTCAAGCACGACGGGCAGGTCTACGGCGTGTACGAGCTCCCCGTCACCTGGTAGCCCGCGCGTCTCAGTGGTCGTTGTCCAGATGGAGTTTCAGCAGGTCCACGCCGTAGTCGTTGCCGTTGGGGGTGCGCACGATCGTGTGGATGTGCTGCTGCGTCGGCTCCCCGCCCGGCCCGCCCATGCCGCCTGACTTGGTGCCGTAGGCGAGCGGGGACTGGGCGTCGTACTCGATGAGCAGCACCGGGCTGTGGACGCGGTAGTAGAACGCGGAGTCGTCGGCGCTCTCGCCGAGCCAGAAGAAGCGGGTCTCGTCCAGGTGCCGCTCCACCTCCTTCATCTTCACCTCCGCGTGCCCGGCGGCCAGGTGGCCGACGTAGACGCGTACCAGGTCGAGGAGCTTCTGCCGCTGCCCGGCGGTGAGCTCGGAGCCGGGCAGGCCCTGGTAGGGCAGCTTGAGGTTGTCGGCGCCCGCGCCGGCCTTCATGTTGACGCCGCTCTTCTTCTCCGTCGTGGAGATCACCTTGGCGCGCTGCGCGTCGGTCAGGGCGCGCAGCAGCGCCAGCCCGGCCTGGGTCTCCTTGGCGAAGGTGGTGATCTGCTCGCCCCGGTACGTGGCCGAGGTCGGCTCCGAGCCCATGAACGTCGGCGTCATGACGACCTGGTCACCCAGGACGAAGTAGTTGATGGCCACGTGGTGGCCCTCGTACTGGAAGCCCCAGGGCTTGGTGGCCGACGGCGTGCCCATGACGGTGAAGAAGTAGTGCCCCTCGGTGAGGGTCTCCCGGCCGCCGCCGCTGTAGTCGCCGAGGAACGCGTTCAGCTTCATGATGTTGCGGGTCTGCGTGAGCCCTTCGGCGGACAGGGCCGCACCCAGCAGTGTGTGGCCCAGCTCGCGCTGGCCGGTCGTCAGGTCGCCCATCCGGACGCCCTTGCGGTCGTAGCCGTCGACGTTGCTCCAGGCCAGCCACTCGTCGTCCCGCACGTCGAACACGGTGTCCTGGCGCTGCTGCGCGGAGAGCCCGGCCAGGAGCGCCTGCGCGGCCTTGACCACGGCGGCGGTGGAGACGCCGGTGGAGTGCACCGCGTACAGGTCCTCGACGATCTTGCCGTCGGTGGTGACGCCGACGAAGTCCGCGTACGTGACCTCGCTCGCCCCCGGGCCCATGCCGCCGGGAGGCCCGGACGGCCGCCCACTCGGGGCGGCGGTGGGCGAGGAGGAGGTGGACGAGCCGGACGAGCAACCGGTCATGGCCGCCACCGCGGCGGCCCCGCCGAGCAGCAGCGCCCTGTTCATGAACCAGCGGCGCGTGCGCTCGACCTCGGGAGTTCGGGGTGTGTGTCCGTGCATGTGGCCCAATGTCGCCGACGGACCTGAGGAATCCGTGAAGGGTTCCTGTGAACAGCCGATGAGACCGTGTCCGACCGGCCCGGAAAGCGGGCCGGTCGTCCGGCATCAGCCCCGCATGAGCGGAAGGCGGCGCACTCCTGTCAGGGACGGTGCGGGGATGAACTGCACGGGGTCCTCCGGGTCGGTGCGCAGGGAGCCGAACCGGTCGAGCAGGACGCCGAGCGCGATCCGTCCCTCCAGCCGGGCCAAGGGCGCGCCCAGGCAGAAGTGGATGCCGCGGCCGAAGCCCAGGTGCGGATTGGGATCGCGGCTGGGGTCGAAGACGTCGGGGTGGGGGAACTGGCGCGGATCCCGGTTGGCCGCCGCGAGCCAGACCATGACCATCTGGTCGGCCGGGATCGTCACGCCGCCGAGCTCGGCCTCGCGGGTGGTGGCACGGCCGAGGAGGGCGAACGGCGTCATGAACCGGATGGACTCCTCGATGACGGCCGGGATCGTGGAGCGGTCGGCGCGTACCCGGTCCTGCTGCTCGGGGAAGGCGTCCAGGCACAGGACCGTGTTGCCGAGCAGCATCGTCGTGGTGATGTGGCCCGCGAGCAGGAGGAGGATCGCGAAGTTGACCACCTGCTCGTCCGGCAGGTGCTCGCCGTCCACCTCGGCCTCCACCAGCCTGGTGAGCAGGTCGGCGCGCGGCTGCCGGCGGCGTTCGGCGGCGTGTGCGGCGAGATAGTCGGACATCTCCTTCCACGGCTTCATCGTGGCTTCGAGCTCCGCGCTGCGCTCCTCGGCGGACCGGTTGAGCGAGACCGGGGCGTCCTGCTGGAACAGCGCGTCGGCCCACCGCTTGAACAGGGCCCGGTCGCCGCTGGGCACCCCGAGCAGCTCGGCGATGACGATGACCGGCAGCGGATAGGCCAGATCGCGTACGAGCTCGAACCCGTCCTGCTCGCGCGCCGCGTCGAGCAGCTCGTGGGTGAGCTCGGCGATCCTCGGTTCGAGATCCGCCACGACCTTGCGGGTGAACGCGCTGCTGACCAGTTTGCGTAGCTTGCCGTGCTCAGGCGGGTCGATCTGCGTGATGAAGCCCCGCAGCGAGAAGTCGTCCTCGCTGGGCCGCAGCTCCTTGGGAACCACGCGCATGGTGTCGGAGGAGTACGTCGCGGGGTCGCTGAGAACCTCGTGCAGCTCCGGGTAACCGTAGACGCCCCACAGCCCGGTCTGGGCGTCGAACTCGACCGCCGGGCCCAATCGGGGCCCGTGCAGCCAGAAGTGCTGTTGGGGAATGTCGTACCGTTCGACGATGTCGGACATCGCCTCTCCTTGGTTGAAGGTCCCTCTGCTGATGTACGTCAGGACGGCTTCTCGCGATACTCCTTCCAGCGCTCGAACATCTCGTCCGAGTCCTGCAGGACGAAGGCGAAGAACTTCCGGGTGTCCGACAGCCGGTCGCGCTGGCCGGGCTGGTCGTCGCCGAGGATCGACAGCCCGAAGTCGAGCGTGTCGAGGCTCTGCCTGACGATGGCCAGCCGGCCCCGCATGATCTGGTCCCACCCGCCGCCGACCATGCGGTAGCGGTGCTCGCGGGTGGCGGCGGGAACGCGTTCGGCCATCCCGCTCAGCTCCAGCTGCCTGGCGACCGTGCTGACCGCGGTCTTGCTCACGCCCAGCTTGCTCGCCAGGTCGGTGAGGGACTGCTCGGGCGGGTCGCAGATCATGAGCCACGCGTACAGGCGGCCCATCGTGCGCGTCCCGCCCAGGCGCTCCATGATCAGCCCCATGCGGTCGACGAACTCGGTCTCCGGAAGATTCACTTGCACCAATTTCGTACTGAGACGTCAAGTACGTACTTTACGAAGTGTACGCCCGCGTCCGGCGCGCGTGAAGGGCCCGTGCGGGCTGGAGTCAGGCGCCCAGGAAGGTGATCTTGCCGCTGCCGTACACCGTGCTCAGGCCCTTGGTGGCGCAGATGCTGATGTTGGAGGTCGGGGTGGCCGTGCCGGTCGTGCGGGACCCGGCCAGCGGGCCTTTGGAGATCTGGCCGCTGAGCAGCATGTCGCCGGGGTTGTAGGTCTGGACACGGGCGGGGGAGGGGCGCAGGGTGGAGACGCCCGCGCGGCTGCCGTCCTGGCCGAACCAGACGATCCGGCCCTTGCCCTTGATGTCCTGTACGCCGCTGCAGGAGGCGCGGCCGGTGCCCTGCGCGGTCAGCAGGCCGGAGCGCAGGCCGGACGCCGACGGTCCCGTGCCGGTGCAGCCGGAGAGCTCCAGGGTGGCCTGCGCGGTGACCGTACGGGGGAGGAAGCCCACCGGCGGGCTGAACGTCAGCGGCCGCTGGGACGTGGTGGAGACCTGGCACGTGAGCAGGGTCTGCTCCGCGTGGGCGGCGGCCGCCGGCAGGACGGCCGCGGCGGCGATCGCCAGGCCGGTGGCTGCGGTCACGAGCGGCGCGTGCAGGCGGGATACGGGCATGTCATCTCCTTGACGTGGCGGCGGTCGCCGGGTGCTGCTCACGTTAGGGACGAAGGGGACGATCGGCGCCACGCGAACCGCGGAGTTGCCCGGCTCTTGACTCACAAAACTTGATCAACCTCTTAACGGCGGACGCCGCGTCAGGAGTGATCATTTATCGCGCCATCGGCGACGCTGAGTGACAAGACCGTGACGAAGGGATCAGACGTGAGCGATGAGGAGATCGTGGCGATGGTGCGCGACCGTTGCGTGAGCATCATGGAGATCCATCCGAGCAGGGTCGGCCTGGACGCCCGGCTCAAGGAGGACCTGGACGCCGACAGCCTCGATCTGGCCGAGCTCCACGTCTCCTTGGAGGAGGTATGGGGGCCGTTGCCGCGCGAGACGTTCGCCGCGGCGAAGACCATCGGCGACGTCGTCGCGCGGGCCCGTGAGCTGGAAAGCGTCTGATGGCCGCGCGCCGGCGGGTCGCCGTGACGGGCATGGGCGTGCGCACACCGGCCGGCGCCCACCCGAAGGAGCTGTGGAACGCGCTGCTGAGCGGGCGTTCCACCGCCCGGCGGATCACCTCCTTCGACACCGAGGGCCTCGGCGTCGGGTTCGCCTGCGAGGTTCCTGACCTGGACGAGGAGACGTACCTGACGCCGAAGGAAGTGCGCCGCCTCGACCGGGCGGCCCGGCTGGCGGTGTGCGCGGCCGGTGACGCGCTGGCCGACGCGGGAGCCGTACGGACGCCCGCGGCACGGCGGGCCGTCGTGACGGGCAGCTCTTTCGGCGGCATGCGGACGACCGAGGCGACCCTGTTCGACGGCCGCCACCCCGGACGCGGCAACCCGGGCCCGCTCTACATGCCGCAAATCATGCACAACGCGCCGGCCGCCGCGATCAGCATCCGCTTCCAGGCCGCGGGCCCCAGCCTGTCCGTGGCGACGGCCTGTGCCTCCGGCGCCGACGCCATCGGAGCGGGAGCCCGGCTCATCCGCGACGGCTCCGCCGACCTGGTGATCGCCGGTGGGACCGAGGCCTGCGTCACCGCGACCGTGCTGATGGCCTTCGATCGGTGCGGCGCGTTGTCGCGGCGCAACGACGCGCCCGAGCGGGCCGGCCGGCCGTTCGACGTGGAGCGCGATGGGTTCGTGCTCGCTGAGGGCGCCGCCTTCGCCATCCTGGAGAGCCTGGAGCACGCCCTGCGCCGGGACGCCCGCGTCCACGCCGAGCTCGCCGGTTACGGCGCCTGCTCCGACGCCTACCACCTGACCGCGCCGTCCGCCCAGGGCGAGGGCGCCTATCGCTGTATGCGTGCGGCGCTGTCCGACGCCGGGCTGGCGGCGGACGAGATCGCTCACGTCAGCGCGCACGGCACCGGTACGCGGCTCAACGACCTGGGCGAGGCGCAGGCGATCGGCCGGTTGTTCGGCTCCGTACGGGTGCCGGTGACCGCCGCCAAAGGGGTCACCGGTCACGCCATCGGCGCGACGGGCGCCATCGAGGCCGTGGCCGCCGTCCTGGCGATGGGCGAGCTGACCATCCCGCCCATCGCCAACCTGGAAACCCCTGACCCGAAGTGCGACATCAACGTCGTGCGCAAGGTTCGCTCCATGCCGCCCGGGCCGGTGATGTCGAACTCCTTCGGCTTCGGCGGCCACAACGCCAGCCTGATCTTCGCACCGATCTGACACAAGGAACTCGCCGTGTACAAGTACGCCCTGGTTACGACCGCCATCTGCGCCGCCCTGCTGGCCGGCTCCACCGCCGCCTCCGCCGACGCGGCGCCCAACGCCGTGCCCAACGCCGTGCCCGTGCCCAACGCAGTGCCCAGCACTGCGCCCGTGCCCAGCGCGACCGCGGACCCCGCCGCCGAGTCCCTCGCCACCGATGCGCTGGGCAAGTTCTGCATGCGGATCCCGGTACGGGCCCTCGCCCAGGCCTTCGCGGACTTCGTCGGCGCGACCGGCCTGGGGAAGGGCCTGGCCGCGATGGTCCCGGCGAAGGCCGAGGCGCCGTCCCTGACGCAGCTCTTCAGCACCGGGCTGCCGAAGGACGTCCCCATCCTGGAGGCCACGCCCTGCTAGACGCCGTCAGATGCCACCGACCGGGCGGCCGTTGTAGGTGCCGAAGCGGCAGGCCAGCCGGGTCGGGCTGGCCGGGTCCAGGACGATCAGGCCGACTCCGGCCAGGCAGTCCAGCATCGAGACGGTCCGTGGGGCCGGCGTGGCGACGGCCGGTCCCGCGGTGACGATCGGAAGTGCGGTGGCCGCGGCTCCGACGGCGAGTACGGCGATAAGACGGCGCATGGTCGTGCTCCATTCACGTAAAGGCACATTTTCGCTACGGAGAGTTACCATGCGGATGTTGTCCAAAACGCGCCGGACGTAGCGTGGTGAAACATTTGACCGCCCGGCGCGGCGCGTACCGAATGACCAGTGTCCGAATTGCCCCCTGCGGACGGCTTACGACACCTAAGGGGACGACACAGGTGAGCACCCAGCTCTTCGACGTGGCGACGATGGCCGGGCGATGGGCCAGAGATCGTCCGGACGACGTGGCCTACCGCATCGACGGGCGGCGGGGGGCCAGGACGCTGACGTACGCGGAACTGGACCAGCTGATCGACCGGACGGCGACCGCCCTGGCGCGGGCCGGGCTGACGGCGGGGACGCGTACCGCGGTCATGGTGCCGCCGGGACGGGAGCTGGTCGCACTGATCTTCGCCCTGCTCCGGCTGCGGGCCGTGCCGGTGCTGATCGACCCGGGGCTGGGCGTGCGTTCGATGAGCGCCTGCTTCGCGGAGGCCGCGCCCGGAGCGTTCGTCGGGGTCGTCCGCGCGCAGGTGGCGCGGGCCGTGCTCGGCTGGGGACGCGGCAGCGTCCGCCTCAGGCTCACGGTCGGGCCGCGCCCCCTGTGGTTCGGCCGCCTGAGCACCGCCCTGTCCACCAGGCCGTCCACCGAGAGGCCCGTCGGGTCGCCCGGCGTCGCGCCCGTCGGATCGCCCGGCGTCGCGCACGCCGGAGCACCTGCCGGAGCGCTCTCCAGCGCGCCCGACGGAGTGCCCTCCAGCGCGGCCGATGGGATGGGGGGTCTTGCCGGGGCGCGGTGGCCGCGGGCGGATGCCGACGATCCGGCGCTGATCGTCTTCACCTCCGGCTCCACCGGCGCGCCCAAGGGGGTGCCGCTGCGGCAGCGGCACCTGGCAGCACAGATCGAGCTGCTGGGTCTCCTCGGCTCCCTGGAACCGGGCTGCACCCTCTACTCGACCTTCCTGCCGTTCGCGGTGGCCGCGCCCGCCATCGGCTGCGGCGCGGTGCTCCCCCGCGTGAACCTGCGTCATCCCGAACGCACCGATCCCGCCGCCATGGCGGCCTCGATCAGACGTCACGGGGTGTCCGGCCTGTTCGCCGCGCCCGCGTTGCTGGACCGGCTGGCCCGCCACTGCGCCGACCGGAACGAGGTGCTGGACACGATCAGGGTCGTGCTCACGGCCGGCGCGCCGCTGCCCGCAGGGGTGCTGCGGCGGGCCCTGCGCTGCCTGCCCGCTGAAGCCGATCTCCGGTCGGTGTACGGGGCGACGGAATCGCTGCTGGTGAGCGTGGCGGACCGGGCCGGGCTGACCGAGACGGCCGAGGCCACCGCGCGCGGCGCGGGCACGTGCCTGGGCGCGCCGCTGCCGGGGAACCGGGTGCGCATCATCGCGATCACCGACGAGCCGATCCCCGCCTGGTCGGACGACCTGCTGGTGCCGCCCGGCACCGTCGGGGAGATCACGGTGGCCGGCCCGGCCGTCAGCGACCCGTACCTCGACCGGCCCCGGGACACCCGGCTCGCCCGCATCGACGAGGACGGCGCGGCGGTGCACCGGATGGGCGATCTGGGCTGGCAGGACGAGAGCGGACGGCTGTGGTTCGCCGGGCGGAAGAGCGAACGCGTGCGCACCCCGGACGGCGACCTCTACACCGACCAGGTCGAGCCGATCTTCAACGAGCTGCCGGGGGTGCGCCGCACCGCGCTGGTCGGCGTGGGGCCCCCGGGCGGCCAGCGGCCGGTGCTGTGCGTGGAGCCCGAGCCCGGCCGGCCCAGGCGCGAGCGCCGCGAGATCGCCGGACAGGTCCGCGCGCTGGCCCCGGAGCTGGGCGAGGTGCTGTTCCATCGGGGGTTTCCGATGGACGTGCGGCACGCCAGCAAGATCCGTCGTGCGGTGCTGGCCCGCTGGGCGGCGCGCGAGCTCGGGGCTGGTGAGCGATGAGGGTTCCTGTGACCGGTGGCCGAGGATTCCTGGGCGGTGGGCGATGAAGGCTCTGGTGACCGGTGGTGGGGGATTCCTGGGCGGGGCGGTGTGCCGGCAGCTGTCCGCACGCGGTGACGAGGTCCGTACGCTGAACCGCGGCCGCTACCCGGCGCTGGACGCGTACGGCGTCGTCCAGATCACCGGCGACCTGCGCGACGCGCGGGCCGTGCGCGAGGCGGCGGCCGGATGCGACGCCGTGGTCCACTGCGCGGCCCTGGCCGGGCTGTGGGGGCCCGCCCGCGACTACCGGACGATCAACGTGGACGGCACGGCCAACGTGCTGGACGCCTGCGTACGCGCGGGCGTCGGCCGGCTCGTGCACGCCTCCTCGCCCAGCGTCGTGCACGACGGCCGCGACCTGGAGGGCGTGGACGAGTCCGTCCCGTACGCCCGCCGTTTCCTGGCCTGCTACCCCGCCACCAAGGCGGCCGCGGAGCGTCTCGTGCTGGCCGCGAACGGCGACCGCCTGGCCACCGTCGCCCTGCGCCCCCATCTCATCTGGGGGCCGGGGGATCCGCACTTCCTGCCGCGGTTCGCCGCAAGGGCGCGGCGCGGCACGCTCGTGCTGCCCAGCGCGCCGGGCAAACGCATCGACACCGTCTACATCGACAACGCCGCCGAGGCCTGCCTGCTGGCGCTGGACCGGCTGGCCCCGGGCGCGAACGTGGCGGGCCGCGCGTACTTCATCGGCCAGGACGAGCCGTGCGGCCTGGCGGAGTGGGTCAACGGCCTGCTCGGCGCGGCCGGGCTGCCGCCCGTGACCCGGCGGGCCCCCGCGCGGCTGGCCTACCTGGCGGCCTGCGTGCTGGAGGCCGGTTGCCGAGTCACCGGGACGACGCCGCCGTTCACCCGGCTCGCCGTCCGGCAGGCCACGACCAGCCACTGGTTCGACCTGTCGGCGGCCCGCCGCGACCTGGGGTACGTGCCGCGCGTCCGCATGGCGGACGGCCTGGCCAGGCTCGCCGCCCACCTCACCGAGCGACAGGAGGCACGGCTGCCATGACCGGCCAGCTGCCCGGATACCCGTTCCGTCCCCGCTGGTTCACCCGGGACGGGCTGAGCCAGCACTACGTGGACGAAGGCGCGGGCGCACCCGTGCTGATGCTGCACGGCAACCCGTCATGGAGCTACCTGTGGCGCCGGCTGATCCTCGCGTTGCGCGGCGAGCACCGCTGCATCGCCCCGGACCACATCGGCATGGGCCGTTCGGACAAGCCGGGCGAGGACCGTTACGCCTTCACGCTCGGCTCCCGCGTCGACGACCTGGACGCGCTCACCGGCCACCTCATCGACACCGGCCGGGCTCCGGAGCACGGCTGGACCCTGGTGATGCACGACTGGGGCGGCCCGATCGGCATGGCCTGGGCCCGGCGCCACCCCGAACGCGTCGCCCGCCTGGTGGTGCTGAACACCGCCGCCTTTCCCAACCCGCACGGCGACCGGGTCAGGCCCGCGCTGCGGCTGCCGTTCTGGCTGTTGCGCGAGACCCGCCTGGGGACGCGCCTGTTCCTGCGGCACCACGCCTTCGCCCGCGTCGCCACGCTGCCGCCCTTCGGCGTGCGCCGTCGCCTGCCCGCCGACGTCCGCGCGGCATTCCTGTCCCCGGACGGCCACACCGGCGGCTTCACCGACGACCGGACCGAGGCGAGGGCCGGCAGCCGCGCCGAAGACCGGCCCGAAGACCGGCCCGAAGACCGGCCCGAAGACCGGCCCGAAGACCGGCCCGAAGACCGGCCCGAAGACCGGCCCCAAGACCGGGCTGGGGCGAGGGCCGGGCATCGGCTGGCGGTTCAGCGGTTCGTGCAGGACATTCCGCTCGGGCCCGCCGACCGCGCCTGGGCGGAGCTGCGGCGGACCGGGGAGTGCCTGGGCGGGTTCGCCGACCGGCCGGTCCTGATCGGCTGGGGCCTGCGCGACCCCGTCCTGGATCCCGCCATGCTCGCCGAGTGGCGGCGCCGCTTCCCCGCCGCACAGGTGCACGCCTACCGCGACGCCGGACACTACGTGCTGGAGGACGCCCACGAGCGGCTGGTGCCCGCCATCGCGGACTTCCTGCGCCCCTGATCCACGTACGCGCCCGCAGGTCAGCGAGGTGGCAGCAGCCGGGACAGCGGGCGCGGCAGCCACCAGTTCCGTTGCCCGAGCAGCCGCATCAGCGCGGGCACCAGGACCATGCGGATGAGCGTGGCGTCGATGACGATGGCCACCGCCACGGCGAACCCGGCCTGCTGGAAGTCCAGCCGCCGGGTGAACATCAGGCCCGCGAACGTCATGGCCATGACGGCGGCGGCCAGTGTGATGGGACGGGCCGTGTGCCGCAGCCCGTGCAGCACGGCGGCGGTGTTGTCACCGGTCTGCCGGTAGTGCTCGGCGATGCGGTGGACCAGGAACACCTCGTAGTCCAGTGACAGCCCGAAGACGATGGTGAAGATGATCAGCGGCAGCAGCACGTTGACGTCGGCCGCCACCGGACGTACGTGCTGGAACCACAGCGTGAGCAGCCCGAACGTGGCGCAGAGGCACAGCACGTTCATGACCACCGCCTTGAGCGGGATCAGCAGGCTGCGGAAGGTGATCAGCAGCAGCACGAACGACGAGAGCAGCACCAGCCCGAGCACCCGCCACAGCCCGGACAGCACGCCCGCGGACAGGTCGCCCAATCGAGCCGCCGGACCGACGGCCAGCACCTGCTGACCCGCGGGCAGCAGCCGGGCCGCCAGCGCGTGCACGTCCCGCAGGAACGCCGCGGACTCGGCGCCGTCCGGGGCGGCCCGGTCGGCGATCAGCACCAGGGTCAGGTCGCGGCCGTTGTCGAGCGCGCTGACCAGCGTGACGCGGTCGTCATTCCGCAGGGCCGCGGTCAGCGCGCTGGTGTCCACCGGGCCGCCGCCCGCCGGATGGGGCAGGGCCACGCTGGTCAGGCTGGCCACCCGGTCGGCCTCCAGCCTGGCCAGCGCGCCGCCGATGTCGGTGCCGGCCAGCGTGTCGCGGTCGTAGTGCAGGCCCAGCCGCATGTCCAGCACCGGCAGCGCGGCCACGAGCAGCAGCGCGGTCGCGGCGAGCGCGTACCGGACAGGATGCCGCATCAGATGCCCGGCCCCCCGCACGGAAACAGGCAGCCGCGCAGGCCGCGCAGGCTGCGCGGCCCGCGCCGCCAAACCGGCCGCGCGCCGCCAGAACGGCATGCCACCCGCGCGCAGCCAAGGCAGCATGCCGCCCGCGCGCAGCCAGGGCAGCGTGCCCCACTCCAGCCGGGCGTCCAGCCTGAGCAGCAGCGCGGGCGTCAGCGTCAGCGCGGCCAGCATGGTCACGAACGCGGCCAGCAGCCCGGCCAGCGCCATCGAGTGCGCCCACGGCACACCGACGAGCAGCAGCCCGCCAGAGGTGATCATGATGGCCAGCGCGCACCAGCACACCGTGCTGCCCGCGGTGGCGACGGCATGTCCGGCGCCGTCCAGGGGCGGGCGTCCCGCGCGGCGGGCCTGGCGGTAGCGCAGCAGGACGAGCAGCGCGTAGTCCAGGCCGAGGCCCAGCGACACGGTGACGGTGAAGGTCAGCATGGTCGAGTCGACGTGCCAGAGCGCGCCGGCCAGCGTCAGCGCCCCCGTACCGGTCAGGATCGCCGCGCCCCCCACCAGCAGCGGTACGGCCGCCGCGCCCACCGCCCCGAGCCCGAGCACGAGCAGCAGCACGGCCAGCGGGACGACCCTGAGCTCCATCGACCGCAGATCGCCCATGTCGGTGTGGGCGAGCTGGGCGAACGCCCGGCTGAGCCCGATGATCGTGACCGTGACCTGGCCGGCGGAGGCGCGGTACGCGGCCTGCTGGGCGGTCGCGAGCTGGCCGGGCAGCCGCCCCTGGCGGGTCAGCTCGTCGCCGTGCACCCCGGCCAGGACGTAGACGTGATGCGGATGCTGCCTTTCGACCGCGGGCAGCGGGAGCAGCGCGCCGATGTCGGGACGGGCGTCCAGGGTCCGCACGGTGGCGTCCAGCGCCCGCTGGTACGGCGGCGCGGAGGAGTCCAGCCGCGCCGAGTCGAAGGCCAGCAGCATCTGCTCGGCCCCCAGCTCGGGGAACCCGCGGGCGATCGCCGCGGCGGCCCTGGCGGACTCGGAGCCGGGCACCTCCATCGAGGGCGGCGCCAGCCGGCTCGCCAGCCCGGGCAGCAGCGCCGCCGAGGCCGCGGCGAGCAGCAGCCACACCGCGATGACGAGCCGCCCGCGCCTGGCCATGGCCCGGCCGAGCCGGCCGAGCGCGCATGCCTCATCGCCCGGGTGTCCGGCCGCGACGACGGCGCGGCCGGACCGGCCGCGGGCGGCGCGGCCGGCGCGGCCGTACCGGCCCGGGGCGATGCCGAGCGGCATGAGCGCTCCTTTCCTGTGTTCACGTTCTGCCAGGTCTGCGGGGCCGCGACAACAGCGGCCGGGAGCAGGCGCGTCACCAGCGCAGCAGCACCGTTCCCACGCTGAGCCCGCTCGCCAGGCCGACCAGGGCGACGAGGTCGCCGCGCCGGACGCGCCCGGCTTGAGTGGCCAGGTGGAGCTGCATCGGGATCGTGGAGGCGGCGAGGTTGCCGTGGTCGACGATGGTGACCTCGGCCTTGTCCTGCGGAGCGCCCATCAGCTCGCAGACCCACCGCAGGGCCGCGAGCGAGGGCTGGTGCGCGCAGACCGTGGCCATGTCCTCCCAGCCGAAGCCGTGCTCGGCCAGCGGCTGTCGCAGCATGCTCAGATCCAGCTTCTTCACCCCGACGGCCAGCCCCACCGAGTCGATGGTGAAGGCCCCGGTGCGGAGGGTGCCCGTGCCGTCGTTGATGAACGGCATCACCGAGGCGTCCCAGTGCGCCGAGCTCGCGAAGAACCGGTGTCCCAGCACCCCCGGAACGTCGCTGGCCTGCATCAGCAGCGCGGTGCCCGAGTCGGAGACGGTGTAGGAGGGGATCGCGGCCACGAAGTCCTTCTCCGACGCCGTCCGCATCGGCATCGTGCAGGTGAGGAACTCGCCGCACGCGATGAGGACGGTCCGATGCCGGCCCGAGGTGATGAACAGGTCCGCGATCTCGATCGCGTTCAGCACGCTGTTGCAGGCGTTGCGCACGTCGAACACCGGGCAGTCGGCGCCCAGCTTGGCGGCCACCATGTGCCCGGTGGCGGGCTCGACCGCGTCGGCCGACACCCCGGCGTAGATGATCAGGTCGATCGAGGGCGGCGTGTGCCCGGTCTGCCGCAGTACGTCGCGGGCCGCGGCCACCGCCAGGTCGGAGGGCAGTTCGCCGGCCGGTGCGACATGCCGTCGCCGTACCCCGCTGAGGCGTTCGATGAGGCCGCGCGGAATGTCCATGCCCGGATTGCGCTCGGCCAGCAGCTCTTCGAGCTGCGGGGTGGTGAGGCTGTCGGCGGGCAGATGCGCCGCCACGGCGGTCACCTGGGAGTAGCGCGGCGCGCTCATGCCGCCCCGCCCGGTGTTCTGTCCTCTGCCTGCAGCTTTGGCATGTATAGCCGCCTTTCCGGGATCAATTGGTGATCACGTTAAGGGCGGGCTGATCGCGTGCAATGCGGGAAACACCCGGGCTTTGAGCAAGTTGCCGGGCTTTTGACCTCCGGCATCCGTCGCGGAGCCGGGGCGGACGACGCGCGGGCATGGTAGATCAGGTGCAGGAGTTCGGCTCGATCCGGGGGATGCCATGGCTGTGACGGAAGTCGGGGAGTGGCTCGCCGGGCGGGCGGTGGCGTTGAGCGGCCTGGCGCCGGGCACGCCCACCGATGACCTGGAGCCGCTGCGGCCGGCGCTGGCCGGGGTCCGCGTGGTGGGGCTGGGCGAGTCCACCCACGGCACCAGGGAGTTCTTCCTGCTGAAGCATCGCCTGCTGGAGTTCCTCGTCGGGCGGCTCGGCTTCACCACCCTGGCGATGGAGGCCAGCGCCTCGGCGTCGCGCGCGCTCAACGACTACGTCCTGCACGGCACGGGGGACGCCGGGGAGACGCTGACCGGTCTGGGTTTCTGGACCTGGAACACCGCGGAGATGCTGGCGGTCGTCGAGTGGCTGCGCGAGCACAACAGGACGGCTGAGGAGTCGCGCAAGGTGCGGTTCGCCGGCATCGATCCCCAGCACGCCGCCGGGTCGCTGCGCGAGGTGCGCGCCTTCCTCCAGGAGGCGGCGCCCGGCCGCGTCGCGGAGCTCACCGGCCCGCTCGCCGGGATCGACGGCTTCCGCCTGGGCTTCGACCGGCCGGTGGCGGGCGGCCTCGACGCGGCGCGCCGCCTGGAGGACTTCCTCGCCGGCGAGGCCGAGACGCTGACCGGTGAATACGGCGCCGGTCGCGTGGACGACGTCCGCTGGCACGCCCGGATCGTGCGGCAGAGCGCCGACCTGGCCGGCCGGCCGTTCCGGCACCACGACGCGGAGCAAACCGTCTCGGCCGCGCGCGACGCCTACCTCGCCGACAACGTGGACCTCCTCCTGCGGGACCCCGGGGCGAAGGTCGCGGTGTGGGCGCACAACGGCCACGTGGGCAAGAGCCGCTACGGCCGCGACGCCGTCATGAAGGGGTCGCACGCAGGCATCATCCCGATGGGGCAGCACCTGGCCCAGCGGCACGGCGCCGCCTACTACGCGCTCGGCCTGCTGTTCGGGCAGGGCGAGTTCCGGGCCCGCCGCAAGCTCTTCGGCCGGATCAGCACCCGCAGGCCGCCGGCCAGGCACCGGGTGCCCGCCGCCGGCACCCCGGCGGCCGTCGAGACGCACCTGGCCGCCGCCCACGACGGCGACCACGTGGTGGACCTGCGCGGCGGCCCGCACCCGGAGGCCGTACGCGAGTGGCTGGACGCAATCCAGCACACGCGGAGCTACGGCGCGGTGGTGGGCGCCTTCAGCTACAAGCTCGCCTTCATGCCCACGGTGCCGGCCGAGGCGTACGACGGCCTCGCCTTCGTGGCCCGCGGCACCTGCTCCACCCGTCTCTGAAGGCCCAGCTCTAGCGATCCTCGGGCGCCGGCTGGACGTGGGTCAGCTCCACGCCCAGGAGGTCGGCCGTCGCCCGCAGGTCGGCCGCGCGCCGGCCGGTGCCGAGCGCCCAGTGGTGCGAGATGCCGCTGGCGCTCCAGGCGTCGGTCCACTCTCCGGGGTCGCAGCCGAAGTCCACCCTGGACGTGGTGTTGCCGATCTGCAGCAGCGGCCCCTCCACGACCTCGCCCTCCGAGACGACGAAGCCGTAGCTGCCGTCCCTGGCCTGCCGCAGCCCGAACGCGGTCACCGGCCCCGGCTTCACGTCGAACTCGACCGACACGCCCCAGCCGCGCTTGCCGTGGTAGACGCCCAGGCCGCGCAGCAGGGGCCGCCGGGCGCTGATGGCCAGGTGGGCCGGGCCGTCGTGGCCCATCTCGACGTGACCGAGACGGAAGTCGAGCGCCTGCAACTCGGTGAAGGAGCCGCCCGCGCCGAGGCGGTCCATGATGAGCATGGCCAGGCTGGTGCGCAGCTCGTACTCACCGGCGGCCGGGATGCCGCGGGCGGTGAGCAGCGACGCGCCGAGGATCATGCCGGCGCCCAGCCGCTCGTGGATCTCGCCGTCCAGCCCCCGGTGGTAGTACGCGAGGCTGTCCAGCTCGAACTCCTCGACCAGCCGGTCCAGCCCGACCGACACGCGGGCCGCCCACGCCAGGTCCTCCTCCTTCACCGAGTCGGCCAGCTCGAACACCTCGCGGGCCAGCGCGATCCGCTCGCCGGTCTCGGCGTCGGAGACCTTCTCCACGCGGACCCGCAGGTCGTCGAACTCCAGCACCTCGACGTGCCCGCCGAAGTTCGCCGACACCAGCGTGAGGTCCGTGGCCACGTCCAGCATGCCCGGATAGAGGTGGCCCATCAGGCCGTGCCGCCCACGGCGCAGCGCGGCGCGCACGCCCGCCGCCCGCACCCACCGGCCGATCCGCGCCCACGCCCGCTCGTCCTCCAGGTACCCCGACACCGAGCGGAACGGGATGCCGAGCCGGGTGAACGCGTTGGCCATCTCGGGCAGCGGGCAGGCCCCGCAGTAGGCCAGCCACTGCCCGGTGTCGAAGGTGGCGTGATCCATCGACTCGGTCGGCTGCAGGTTGATCAGCAGCACCGGCGCGCCGCTGCGCTGCGCGATCGGCACGAGCATGGTCGCGGTCATGTACGTCGTGAGGAACCCGACGATGAGATCGCAGCCCGCGGCGCGCAGCTTCTCGGCCGCGGCCGCGCCCTCCTGGGCGTCGGAGATGAACCCGACGTCCACGATCTCCGCGTCCAGGTCCCGCATCCGCTCCGACACGCGCGCGGCCGAGCGCTGGAGCTGGGGCAGCAGGTCGGGGAACTGCGGCCAGTACGCCCCCAGCCCTCCTGCCACCAGCCCCACCTTGATGCGGGGCGGCGTGCTGCGAGTGAACGTGCTCATCCGGGTTTCCCTTTCGATCAGCGAACTTCGACCTCGATGATGCGGGTGTAGTCGTTCGCGCCGTTCGAGGCCAGGGCGACGATGCGGACCGCGTCCGCGCTCACCGGCGCGAAGTCGGAGCGCACAGTGCCCGCGGTGTTGCCGCGTACCTGCGCGACCGTCTGCCACTGGCCGCCGACCTGCGCCTGGACGTCCCAGTCGCGCAGCCCGACCGACGCGGCGGGATAGCGTTCGGTGTCCAGCGTGTACAGGTCCACCCGCGAGATCTGCCTGGCCGAGCCGAGCGCGACGGAGATGGTGTCCGGCCAGACCCGGCCGGTGGCGTCGTTCCAGCCGTTGCCGCCGGCCCACCCGTTGGACGAGCGGTCGCCGTCGACGATGCTGCAGCCCGGGTAGTTGGCGTTGACGTGCTGGGACGACGCGGTGACGGGGCGGCGCAGCGCGAGGTTGCCGCCGTTGTCGAGGCGGTCCACGGGGACGACCTCGATCGGCACGGACAGCGTCTTGGACGAGGTGCGCAGGCGCAGGCCGTACTCGCCTTCCGCGGTGCCCGGCGGGACGGCGATCAGCAGCTTCGCCCCGAGCTCGTAGCCGGGCGGCAGGTAGCTGGTCAGCATGGAGCGCGAGGCGGTCAGCGGCGGGTCGAGCTCCACCTGCATGGTGGCGTAGAGGGGCTTCTTCGCGTCGCTGCGCATGCCGATCTCGATCTTGGCGGGACAGGCGGGGTCCACGCCGAGCGGGGCGAACAGCCGGTCGGCGCCGGCGATCGGCGTGAGCGCGCCGGTGCCCTTGGAGGTGCCCGGCTTGACCTTGACGGACACGGCCGGCGGGGGAGTGGGCTGGGGATCCCAGGCCGCGGCGGTGGTGGTGAGCGTGACGGCGGCGACTGCGAGCGCTGCGGTGAGGTGACGCATGATCGTTCCTTCCTAGAGCGCGTGCAGGCCGGGGGCGCCGTCGAGGGTGACCAGGCTGGCCCTGGTGGAGACCGGGGCGCCGGGCCGGTCCACGTACGGGACGACCTTGAAGTCGGCCCGCCACTGGCTGCGGGTCAGCTCGCAGGAGACGTAGCCGCGCTGGTAGCTGGAGAACTTCAGATGCGGGTTGGCCGGGTCGGTGCCGCCGGGCGGCAGGCCCGTGCTCGCGCTGCCGTTGCCGCCGCTGCTGACGGACGTGCCGACGAACTCGACGCCGACCGTGGCCGAGGCCGGGTCGTCGAAGTTCGCCTTCAGCTCGCCCGCCATGTTGTAGTGGATGTCGCCGGTGAGCACCACGGGGTTGCTCACCTGGCGCTCGACCATGCCGTTGAGCACGCGGTCCTTGGCGGCCTTGTAGCCGTCCCACAGGTCCATGCTGAGCCGCTGCGCCGGGCCCGGGTCGTAGTCGAGCTGCATCATGGCGATCTGCTGGGCCAGCACGTTCCACTTGGCGCGGCTGGCGTCCAGGCCGTCGAGCAGCCACTTCTCCTGCTCGGCGCCGAGCATCTGCCTGGCGGGGTCGAGGCGCTCGGCGCAGTTCACCTGCTGCCCGTCGCCGCAGACCTGGTCGTCGCGGTACTGCCGGGTGTCGAGCACGTTGAACTCGGCCAGGTCCCCGAAGGCGAACCTGCGGTAGATGCGCGCGTCCGGGCCCTGCACGGCGGGCACCCTGACGGGCATGTTCTCCCAGAAGGCGCGGAAGGCGTTGGCCCGGATGACCAGGTAGTCCTGCTCGCTCACCTCGCCGCCTGGGCCGTAGGGGCCGGCCCAGTTGTCCAGCACCTCGTGGTCGTCCCAGGTCACGATCCACGGCGCCCGGTGGTGCGCGGCCTGCAGGTCGGGGTCGCTCTTGTAGAGGCCGTACTGGACGCGGTAGCGGTCGAGCGTGTCGCACTGCACCCGGAACTGCTCGGGCACGGGCGTGCTCCGGTTGCCGCCGGTCGGGACGATGCCGTACTCGTAGATGTAGTCCCCGAGGTGGAAGACCACGTCGGGGTTCTCGTCGGCGAGGTGGCGGTAGGCGCTGTAGAAGCCGTCCTGCCAGGACGCGCACGAGGCGAAGGCCACCCGCAGCGACTCCGGGCTGCTCCGGAGGGCGGGCGCGGTCTTGGTGCGGCCGACCGGGCTGATCTGGCCGCCGGTGCGGAAGCGGTAGAAGTACTCGCGGCCCGGCCGCAGCCCCGTGGCGTCCACGTGGACCGAGTGGCCGTACTCGGGGGTGGCCCAGGCCGAGCCGTGCCGGGCGCGCCGCGTGAACGCCTCGTCCTCGGCGATCTCCCAATCAACCTTGATCTTGTTGTACGGCATCCCGCCGAGCGGCTCCAGCGGCTTGGCCGCCAGCCGCGTCCAGAGGATCACCCGGTCGGGCAGCGGATCACCCGAGGCGACGCCGAGCTGGAAGGGATAGTCACCCTTCACAGCGGCGTGCGCGGTCCATGGATCGGCCAGGCCGGTCGTGAAGGCCACGGCGAGCGCGCTGCTGCCGAGCCCGAGAAACGAGCGTCGCGAAGGACGATGCATGCTTGCTTCCTCAGCTGGGGGGCCAAAGCCCTCACTTTCTAGCAAGCAGGCAGACTCTTAACAAGATGCAAGTTACAAATAACACCTCTCCGCGTTACATCTCGGCCACCTCGACCTGCGGATGGCGGTCGCGGAGCCGCTGAAGCAGATCGGCGGGCGCGTTCGCGTCGACCACGACGACGTCGAAATCGGCGAGCGGCGCCACCCGGTGCAGCGCCACCCTGGCCAGCTTGGAGCCGTCCACGGCCAGGATGCGCCGGGCGCCAGACCGCAGCATCGCCCGTTTGACCAGCACGATCTCCTGCTCCTGGTGGAAGGCGTAGGTGTCGGAGATGGCCGAGGTGGAGACCACGACCACGTCCGTGCTGACCGCCTCGACCGCGTCCACACATCCCAGGCCGAGAAAAGAATCATGCGTGGCGTGATATTCGCCGCCGAGCGCGATGAGCCTGATGTCGGGATGCCCGGCGAGCAGCCTGATCGCCTCCAGGAAGTTCGTCACCACCGTCAGCGGCGCCAGGTCGCCGAGCTGGCGGGCGACGGCCAGCGCCGTCGTGGAGTCGTCCAGCATGATCGAGCTGCCCGGCTCGATCAGGCCCGTCACCACCCGGGCGATCGCGTCCTTCTCCGCCGTGTGCGCCTTGAGGCGGTAGGCGATGTTGCTCTCCCACACGTTGCTGGCCTGGGCGGTGGCGCCGCCGCGGACCTTGCGCACCATGCCCTGGCGCTCCAGCTCGTCGAGGTCGCGGTGGACGGTCATCACGCTCACGCCGAAGCCTTCCGCGAGCTCGGTCACGGACGCCGAGCCCTGGCGCACGATGTGCTCGGCCATGCCGTGCCAGCGTGCTGACCTGCTGGAGGTGTGCTGCCGCGGATTCACTCTGGATCTCCACCTTCTCGGACGGCTGCGGATCCTACACTTGACACCCAACTTGGGCGACTCATACTCTCCCGGCATCCATCACTTTTAACAATCGTCGGTGTTAAGTTCACAGCCGTTAAAACGTTCGCATAGATGTTCTCTCGGGGGACCACATCTTCCGTATGGACCGAGGAGACAGAACATGTCCGATCTTCTGCACGACGCCAAGGTGAGCCGCGGCCAGTTCTTCCGCCTGATGGGCGGCCTGGCCGTGGCCGCCGCCGCCACCGCGTGCTCGACCCGCCCCGAGACCACCGCGACGGCCGGCGGCGGCCAGGCCACGACCGAGCTGAAATTCATCGGCGTGGCCGACCAGAAGGCGCCGATGGACGAGCTGGTGGCCGCGTACCAGAAGGTCAAGCCGGCCGTACGGCTCAACGTCTCGTACGCGCCCACCGACCAGGTGCAGACCTCCATCCGCACCCAGCTCGGCGCCGGCAACGCCCCCGACCTGCACGTCGTCTACCCCGGCAACGGGAGCGCGATGTCGATGTCCCAGATCGCCAAGGCCGGGCTGCTGGCGGACCTGTCGGCCCAGGCATGGACCCAGACGATCCCCGCCGGGTTCAAGCCCGCCTTCCAGCTCGACGGCAAGACCTACATCTACTCGGCCGGCTCGTCGGTCATCGGAGCGATCTACAACAAGAAGGCCTTCGCGAAGGCGGGCATCGACGCGCCGCCCACGACGTGGACCGAGTTCCTCGCGGTCTGCGACAAGCTCAAGAAGGCCGGGGTGGTGCCGATCGCGCTCGGCGCCCAGACGCCGTGGGTCACCCAGCTCATCACGTACGCGCTGGTGCCCTCGACCGTCTACGCCAAGGATCCGACGTTCGACGACAAGCAGCTCGCCGGGCAGACCACGTTCGCCCAGTCCGGCTGGCGCCAGGCCATGGAGATGTACCTGGAGCTGCAGAAGCGCGGCTTCTTCAACGACAAGCCCAACGGGACCACGTTCGAGCAGCAGACGTCGATGGTGGCCACCGGCAAGGCCGCGATGGCGATCCAGGTGTCGGCCGTGCTGCCGGACTTCCGCAAGGCCGCCTCCACGCCCGACGACCTGTCGATGTTCCCCCTGCCCGGGGCGGACGACGCGGCGTCGGTGTGGATCCCGGCCGGCGTCGTCGTCGGTCTCGGCGCCGCCGCCAAGGGCGCGCACGCCGAGGAGGCCAAGGCGTTCATCGACTTCCTCGGCAAGCAGGAGAGCATCAACGCCTGGGCCAAGGCCATCGCCGCCATCCCGCTCACCCAGGACGCCTCCTCCTCCATCGACCCGGCCGTCCAGTCGTTCCTGCCGTTCACCAAGGACCGCGCGGTGCCGTTCATGGACCAGCGCTGGCCCAACGCCGAGGTCCAGCCGGTGCACTTCGCGGTGATCCAGGAGCTGCTGGCCGGCAAGTCCACGATCGACGAGGCCCTGAAGAAGATGGACGAGGCGTACCAGAAGTGACTCCCCTGACCGCATTCCGACCCAGGCACGTCCGCGCAGGGCGGCGGCGCTTCAACGCCGGCGCCCCGCCCTGGCTGTTCGCCGCGCCCGCCCTCGTGGTGTACGCGCTGGTGGTGCTCTATCCCGCGGTCAGCGGCATGTTCTACGCGTTCACGGACTGGAGCGGAATCGGCCAGGACAAGTCCTTCGTCGGCTTGGCCAACTTCCGCACCCTGTTCGGCGACGAGCAGGCCATGGGCTCGATCGGCAACACGTTGCTGCTCACCGTGGCCATCGTGCTCGTCCAGAACGGCGTCGGCCTGCTGCTGGCGCTCGGGGTGCACGCGAAGCTGAAGAGCCGGGCGCTGCTGCGGGTGATCTTCTTCGCGCCCGTCGTGGTCAGCCCGGTCATGGTGGCCTTCCTGTGGAAGTACATCTACAACCCCGACCCGTCCGCCGGGCTGAACGGCCTGCTCGGGCTGGAGGTGGACTGGCTGGGCGACCCGTCGGTGGCGCTGTGGTCGATCGCCGGCATGGTCGTGTGGCAGTACGCCGGTTACTCCATGGTCATCTTCCTGGCCGGGCTGGAGGGCGTGCCCAAGGAGCTGCACGAGGCCGCCATGATCGACGGCGCGGGCACCTGGCAGCGCTTCCGCTACGTCACCTGGCCGCTGCTGGCCCCCGCCGTGACGATCAACCTGATGCTGTCCACGATCGGCGGACTCAAGCTCTTCGACCAGGTCTTCGCCGCCACGAACGGCGGACCGGGCTACGCCACGGAGACGCTGTCCACGGTGCTGTACAAGCAGGCGTTCGTGTTCGGCAAGTTCGGCTACAGCACCGCGATCGCCCTCGTGCTCGCCCTGTTCGTGGCCGCCGTCTCCCTCGTCCAGGTCTACTACCTGCGCAGCCGGGAGGTGACCGCATGAGAAGGACCTTCCTGCTGGAAATCGTCATGATCGCGGCAGCGGTGGCGTTCATGTTCCCCGTCTACACCCTGATCTCGCTGGCGCTGAAGGACCCCGCGCAGATCTCCCAGTCGCCGCTGGCCCTGCCGAACCCGCCCACGTTCGGCAACTTCACCAGCGCCTGGTCGTCGGCGGCGCTCGGCCCGTCCCTGATGAACAGCACGGTGATCACCGTGGTCAGCCTCATCGCGCTCATCGCGCTCGGCTCGTTCGCCGCCTACTTCCTGGCCCGGGTGCAGACCCGGCTCGGGTACGGGCTGTACATCCTCTTCCTGCTGGGCATCGTCCTGCCGTTCCAGCTCGGCATGATCCCGCTCTACCAGCTCGTGACCGAGCTCGGGCTGATCGGCACGCATGCCGGGATGATCCTCTTCTACACCGGCATCCAGCTCCCGTTCACCGTCTTCCTCTACACCGGCTTCATCCGGGCGCTGCCCCGCGAGTACGCCAGCGCCGCCCAGATCGACGGCGCCTCGCACCTGGTGGCGTTCACCCGCGTCGTCTTCCCGCTGCTGCGGCCCATCACCGGCACGGTGCTGATCCTCAACGCCGTCTTCATCTGGAACGACTTCTTCACCCCGCTGATCTACCTCGGCGGCTCCGGCTTCGAGACGGTCCCGGTCAGCGTGTTCGCCTACGTCGGCCAGTACGTCTCCCAGCACGGCCTCGTCTTCGCCGGCCTGGTGCTCGGCGCGCTGCCGATCGTGCTGGTCTTCCTGGCGTTGCAGCGTTACGTCATCAAGGGCTTCTCGAGCGGGCTCAAAGGATGAACGTCTTCGAGCTGCTCAAGGAGCCGCCCCGCGAGTACTCCCCGGCCGCCATCTGGTGGTGGAGCGGCGATCCGCTGCGCGCGGACCGGCTGCGCTGGCAGATGGAGCGGCTGGTGGCCGGGGGAGTGCGCAACCTCGTCATCCTGAACCTGGCGCCCTCGGGGCCGACGTTCGGGGCCGACGCCGACGACCCGCCGTTCCTGTCCGAGGCGTGGTGGGAGCTGCTCGACGGGGTGTGCGCCGACGCCCACGAGCTGGGCGCGTACCTGTGGTTCTACGACCAGCTCGGCTTCTCGGGCGCCGACCTGCAGGCCCGGCTGGTCGTGGAACGCCCCGAGTTCGCCGGGCAGTGGCTGGCCCCCGACGGGTCGGTGTCGCTGCGCGGCTTCGACTACCTGTCGCCCGAGGCGTGCGCGGTGCTGCTCGACCGGGTCCACGGCGAGTTCGAGCGGCGGGTGGGGCACTGGTTCGGCCGGGTCATCGCCGGGTCGTTCCAGGACGAGCTGCCGACCCTGCCCACCTGGTCGGCCCGGTTCGCCGAGGAGCACCTGGCCCGCCGCGGCACGGCGTTCACGCTCGGCGACCCGGACTGGCAGGCGTACCAGCGGACCAGGGCCGAGCTGGCGGAAGAGGCGTTCTTCCGGCCGCTGGCGCGCTGGCACGAGCGCCACGGCCTGCTGAGCGGCTGCGACCAGCAGGACCCGGCCCGCGCCGGGCACCCGGTGGAGGGCGTGCAGCTCTACGCCGACTACGCGAGCACGCACCGCTGGTTCAGCGCGCCCGGCTCCGACCACCACGGCGACGCCCGCCTGCACTCCTCGCTCGCCCACCTGTACGGCCGGCCGCGCACCTGGATCGAGGCGTTCCACTCCAGCGGCTGGGGCGGCACCCTGGAGGAGACCTTCGACTGGCTGCTGCCCTGGCTGCGGGCCGGCGCCACCCTGTACAACCCGCATGCGGTCTACTACACGACCAGGCGCGGGTGGTGGGAGTGGGCGCCGCCGTCGACCGACTGGCGCCAGCCGTACTGGCGGCACCACCGCGTCTTCGCCGACGCCGTCACCCGGCTGTGCGCGGCCCTGTCGCAGGGCCGCCACGCCTGCGACGTCGCGGTCCTCCTGCCCACCACCACCGCCCAGACGGGCACCGCCCTGGACGGCGCCTCGGTGTCGGCGGGTCCGGGGCCGGACGGGGCTTCCGCGTCGGCGGGCGCGGGGCTGCCCGAGGCTTCCGCGTCGGCGGGTCCGGAGCCGGACAGCGCTTCCGCGTCGGCGGCGCGGGCTCAGCGGGTCTACCGGGAGATCGTGGGCGACATGGCCTGGTTCGCCACCGAGCCCGGTGAGCTCGACCGGCTCTGCCTCGACGCCGACGTGATCGACGACGACTCGGTGCGCCGCGCGACCGTGGACGACGGCCGCCTGTCCGTGTCCACCGAGGCCTACCGCGCGATCATCCTGCCCGCTGCCACGGAGATCGGCGCGGAGGTCGCCGCCCGGCTCGGCGAGTTCGCCGCCGCCGGCGGGCTGCTCGTCGCCGTCGGCACCATCCCCGACGCCCTGCGCGCCGGTCCAGGCGCGGACCGGATCCAGTACGCGGAGTCCGTAGCCGATCTGGGCGCGGCGCTGGCCGGGCTGCCCCGGCGCGTCGAGGCCCCGGTGCCCGCGCTGGTGCGCGAGGCGGGGGACAGCACGCTGGTGTTCCTGACGGCGGCGGCGCCGATGGCCAGCAGGATCAGCGTGGGGCGCCCCGGCGAACGCGGTGTGGACCTCGGCTGGCTGGACGCCGTCATCGACTTCGACCCCGCCAGGTACGCCCGCGACATGCGGATCACCGTCCGGGGCGTCTCCGGCACGCCGCTGCTGGCCCGCCTCTTCGACGGGGGCGAGCCGCGCGCGCTGCCGCACACGCGCGACGGCGACGACGTGGAGGTGGTCGTGCCGTTCGACGACGGGCCGGCCGCGCTGCTGGTGTTCGACGGTACGCACGCCGAGCCCGCACCGCCGCGCGTCCCCTACCCGGTCGAGGTCGACCTCGGGGACGAATGGGACGTCGAGCTGGTCCCCACCCTGGACGACACCTGGTCCGACTTCGGCGGGGGCCCCGGTACAGGTACGGCCGTCGAGTGCTGGACGCTGCGCACGCCGGACGGGGAGCCGGTGGACGTGACGTTCGGGCCGCGAGGGGAGCAGCGGACCGGCGACGGCCCGTGGACACCCTCGGTGTGGTCGGTCTCCCGCGGGCTGCGCAAGGACCCCGTGCACCGGGAGACGCTCGGGCCGAAGGGGCACGTGCCGATGGAGTTCCTGGCGTTCGGCCGGGTCGGGGCGGGGGCGGAGGCGCGCTTCCGCAGCGTGCTCACCGTGCCGCCGGGCCCGGCCGCCTGGCTCTCCGTGGGCGCGGGGGCCGCCAAGACCCTGTGGCTCGACGGCGTGGAACGCCCGCTCGACGACGCCGGGTACGCCGCCGTCACGCGGACGCCCGTCGAGCCCGGCGAGTATCTGCTGGAGCTGCTGCTGGTGCCCGACGAGGAGCTCGACCTGCGGGCCTACGCCTGTCTGGTGACCGCACCCGCCGACGCCGTCCGCCCCGAGTGGATCGCCGGCGCGGCGCTGGAGACGACCGTGCGCGCCACGGCCGGGCCGTACGAGGTGCTGCAGGTGGCCTCGACGGCATCCTGCCGAGTGCTGGTCAACGGCACGGAAGTGGGCAGGCAGGGCGGCTTCGACCCCTACGCCGAGGCTGACATCCCCCGGGTGCGCCGATACGACGTGTCCGGGCTGCTGCGCGCGGGCGACAACACGATAAGGATCGAGTCCGGCGGCTGGGTCCTGGCGGACGGCCTGGCCGTCTCGGGCCCCGGCTGGGTCCTGGCGGACCGCGCCGCCGGCCCCGGCGGGCCGCGTTCGCCCAGGGTGCGCCGACGCCAGCAGGGCGACCCGGCCGCGCTCTACCTGCGGCCCCGCCCGCACCCCCTGCCGGAGGCGGACTGGCTCGACGGCCGCCCCACCGCGCTCCCCGCCACCTTCGCCGTGCCGGACGCCGTGCCGAGTGCCGGGCCGGTGGCGGTGCCGACCACCGGGCCGACCACCGGGCCGACCACCGGGCCGACCACCGGGCCGACCACCGGGCCGACCACCGGGCCGACCACCGGGCCGACCACCGGCTCGGGCGCTGGGCCGGGTGCCGGGGTGCGGACCGAGGTGTTCCTGGTGGATCCGCCGCCCGGCGCGACCGCCGTCGAGGTGAGCGCGCCGGGCCCCGTCGAGGTGCGCGGCCGGCTCGGCGACGGGACCGTCGAGCTGCACGCCACCACGGCCCCCGGCGCGCAAGGGGGAGCGGCGTTCGACGGGCCTGTCCGCTTCACCTGCGGTCCCGGCCGGATGCGGCTGGGCGACTGGGAGGAGCAGGGCCTGGCCGGGTACAGCGGCGGCGTCCGCTACCGCACCACCGTCACGGCCGCCGCCGGACCTGCCCTGCTGGACCTGGGCCGGGTCAGGGGCACGGCGGAGGTGACGGTGAACGGGCGGCCGGGCGGCGTGCGGGTGTGCTCGCCGTACACGTTCGACGTCCGGCTGGACGAAGGCGTCAACACCGTCGAGATCCTGGTGCTCGGGACACTGGGGCCGTACCTGGACGAGATCAGCCCCACGCACTTCGTCTTCCCCGGCCAGCGCAGCACCGGCCTGTTCGGTCCCGTACGCCTGCGTTAGCCCCGGCCGGCGCCGCTCAGCGTGTTCGAGGAAGCGTTCCTCGAACACGGCGGCGCCGGCCGCGGTCCCGGTGCTAGATGGTCACGAAGCCGGTGGCCAGCCCGATGATGCCGACGACGGCTCCCGCGGCGACGATCAGGAACAGGACGAGCTCGGCGGGGGAGAACAGGCGCCTGCCGTGCTCGCGGCGGGTGATGGCGAACAGGATCGCGCCGGGCGCGTAGACGACGCATGACAGCAGCAGGAACTCCAGCCCAGCGGCGAAGACGAGGAACGCCGTGTAGAGGACGGCGAGGGCGGCCACCAGCACCTGCGTGCCGCTGCCGCCGAGCTTGAGCGCGTATCCCGCGGCCAGCAGGTACGGCACCAGCGACAGCGCGCTGGTCAGCTTGAGCGTGAAGGTGAACGCGTCGTCGGAGAACAACGTCACGACCAGCACGGCGGTGATCAGCGCACTGGTCAGCACGAGGGCCGCCGCCGGGGTGCCGTGCCGGTTCTCGCGCCGCAGGAAGGCCGGCATGTCGTCGTCCCTGGCCGCCACGAACAGCACCTCGGCCGCCATCAGTGTCCAGGCCAGGTAGGCGCCGAGCACCGAGACGATGAGGCCGACGCTGATGAGGACCGCGCCCCACGTGCCCACCACCGCTTCCAGCACCCCGGCCATGGACGGCTGGCGCAGCCCCTCCATCCGCGCCTTGGGCAGGGCGGCGTACGACAGGAGCGTGACCGAGGCGAACAGCGCCAGCACGCCGAGGAAGCCGAGCACGGTCGCCCGGCCCACGTCCTCGCGCCTGCGCGCGTAGCGCGAGTAGACGCTGGCGCCCTCGACGCCCAGGAAGACGAAGACGGTGACCAGCATCGTCGCCCTGATCTGCTCCCACAGCGGCCCGTCGCCCCACAGGTTGGCGTGGAAAGCGCCCGACTTGAAGGTGATGGCGAGGATCACCACGAACAGCACGATCGGCACCAGCTTGGCCACGGTCACGATCCTGTTGATCGCGGCCGCCTCCTTGACCCCGCGCAGGATCATGAAGTGGAAGCCCCACACGCACACGATGGACACCGCGACGGCCAGCAGCGTGTTCCCCTCGCCGAAGCCCGGGACGAGCGCGCCCAGCGTGGACTTGATGAGCACCCAGTAGGAGACGTTGCCGACGCAGGCGCTGGCCCAGTAGCCGAAGGCGGAGAAGAACCCGGGGAACTCGCCGAATCCCGCCTTGGCGTAGGCGTAGACGCCGGCGTTCAGGTCGGGTTTGCGCACGGCGAGCGACTGGAAGACGAAGGCCAGCATCAGCATGCCCGCACCGGCGATCACCCACGCGACCACGGCCCCGAGCACGCCGGTGGCCTGGGCGAAGTTGCGTGGCAGCGAGAAGACCCCGGCGCCGACCATCGATCCGACGACCATGGCGGTCATGGTCGTCAGGGACAGTTTCTGGGTCGTGGTGGTGGCGCTGGTGTCAGCGGCGCTCATCGGCTGGCTCCCGCCCGGCGTGGATCTTGGATCGTTCTCCACGATAGGTAGGCGGAGTTCTTTTCACCCCGGATCGTCGCCGCAATTTTCGTTGGGAATTGCGTTTGACGCTCTTTGCCAGAGACGCTGACCTGCGGAAACGCTGGCGGGCGAGTGACATGCCGGGCGGCCTGTGCCGCCTGCGGTCACGTCACTCTCGCCGGCTCGGCGACCCGCTCAGCGGTGACGCCGGCGACGACGGTTGCTCCGGTTGGTGTCGGAGCCGCCGCTCCCTGATCCCGGCAGCGGGTACGGCTCGTACGGCGCCCGGACGCGTAGTAGCACGCCTGGGAAATAGTGCTTGATCGACATGACATCCCCCCGTTCGATCACTCCCTATTCGGACATTCATCCATCTCCAACCCCCGGTATATACCGATGCTTCCCCGAAAAACCGACATAAGGGATATTTCGACCAGGGGTTTACCGTCCGCCGCCCCCGCGGTTGCCTGCGGCGGCCATCCGGCCGCTGCGGGGTCCCAGGGGGTCTCAGGGGGATGCCGGGCCGGGCTGCACGCTCACCTGCCGGCCCACGTCCTCGTCCTCGGCCGCGGCCAGCACCACGTCCATCAGCCCGGGAAAGCGGGCCTGCAGATCCTCCCGCCGCAGGACGACGAAGCACCGCGTCCCCTCCTGCCGGGTGCGCGTCAGCCCCGCATCGCGCAGCACCCGCAGATGGTGGCTGAGCGTCGACTTCGCCACCGGCGCCCGCAGCTCCCCCCACCCGTGCTCACGCCCGTCGGCCAGCACGCGGATCAGCCCGACCCGGATCGGATCGCTCAGCGCGGCCATGACCCCCGTCAATGCGATCTCGCCCACTTCGGGGTGATGTGCCTGCTTCATTCCCCCATGGTAGCTTGTTCGATGTTTCACGAACATCGAATGAGAGGGGTGGGTCATGCCCGACAGCAGGCTGCACGACCGCGTAGTGATCGTGACCGGAGCCGGATCAGGCATCGGCCGCGCCGCCGCGCTCGCCTTCGCCCGCGCGGGAGCGCACGTCCTCGGCGTCGGCCGCCGCCCTGACGCCCTCCAGCAGACCGCCGACCAGCACCCGGGCATCGCCGTCCTGGCCGCCGACCTCACCGCGGCGGACGCGCCCCAGGCGGTGATCGACGCGGCGGCCGGCCGCTGGGGGCGGCTGGACGTCCTGGTCAACAACGCCGGCGTCACCGCCGTCATGCCCCTGGCCGACACCGACGCCACCCGCGTCAACGACCTGCTGGCGCTCAACGTCACCGCGCCGAGCCTGCTCGCCCAGGCCGCGCTCCCGTACCTGCGCGCCCATCGGGGCACGATCGTCAACGTCTCCAGCACGTACGGTCACCGCCCCCTGCCCGGCGCCGCCCACTACGCCGCCTCCAAGGCCGCGATCGAGCAGCTGACCAGGAGCTGGGCGCTGGAGCTTGCCGCCGACGGCATCCGCGTCAACGCCGTGGCCCCCGGCCCCACCGCCAGCGAGGCCCTGACCGCGGCAGGACTGTCCGAGGCCGTCGTCCAGCAGATCGAACAGGACGAGGCCGCCCGCATCCCGCTCGGCCGCCGCGGCACGCCCGAGGAGGTGGCCGCCTGGCTCGTCCACCTCGCGGACCCCGCCGCGACCTGGATCACCGGCCAGATCCTCACCGTCGACGGCGGCCTGGAGCTCACCTGATCCACGCCGCCGCCGACAGCAGGCTGATAGCGGTGTAAGCGCTGGTCAAACGTCCAGTCGAGGATGAGTCAGCACTTGTCACGCCGGTGATGAGCCACCCCGGCGTTTCCTGGGCCGATGGTTATAAACGGAGCTGTCTTGATCTTCGTTTCAACGCGCCGGGGGACAGATTGATGAGCCACGTAGGACGAATGGCGACGGGCACGGGCCTGCTGGCCGCCCTGCTCGTACCGGGACCCGCGGTCGCCGAGCCCGGCCTGCCGCGGCTCGGCCCCACGCCCGCCGTGCCGCAGCAGGCGCTGAACCTGACGCTGGACGGCGCCTCGCTGTCCGTCAGGGACGCGTTCGCGATCCTCGACGGCCGCCCCGTCGCGGCCCGCCTCGCGCCACGGGCGCGGGCGAACATGGTGGAGGCGCGCAGGGGAGCGCTCGCCGCCCTGAGCGGTCAGCGGGTCTACGGCTGGAACCAGGCGCTCGGCCCGCTGAAGGACCGGCCGCTCTCGCCCGAGCAGGCCGAGCAGTTCCAGCGCAACGTCCTGCGTTCGCACTCGTCGGGCATCGGCGAGCCGCTGCCCGACAACGTCGTCAGGCTGGCCCTCGTGCTCAAGGCGAACCAGATGGCCAGGGGCAAGGTCGGGGTACGGCCGGAGGTGCCCGAACGCCTGCTGGCCATGGTCAACGCGGGCGTCGTGCCCCGGATGCCGCAGATCGGCTCGCTGGGCACCGGCGACCTGCAGCCGCAGGCGGCGGCGGGCCTGGCGGCGATCGGCGAGAACGCGCCCGTGCGCTACCAGGGCGCCGAGGGGCCCGCGTCCGCGATCCTGCCGCAGGCCGGGCTCGCACAGAGCTTCACCCTCCAGGCGGGGGAGGCGTTGCCGATCATCAGCGGCAGCACCGTCCTGGCCGCCACGCTGATGGACGCCGTGCGCCGCGCCTCCGTGCTCGCCGACCAGGCGGAAGGGGCCTTCGCCCTGTTCATGGAGGCGACCAGGGCCGAGCGGAGCTCGCTCGACGCGCGTACCCACAGGGAACGGCACATCCCCGAGCAGGACGCCGTCGCCGCGCGGCTGCGCGCGATGGTCGCGGGCTCCGGCTGGATGACGGAAGAGGGCCGCAAGCGGCTGGACCCGGTCAACTACCACCCGCGGGTCCAGGACGCGGTGTCGGTACGCGCGGCCCCGCACATCATGGCCGGCCTGCGGCAGGTGCTCGCCGACGCCCGCAGGACGCTGGTGCGCGAGGCGAACGCCTCCACCTCCAACCCGCTGGTCTTCAAGCGCAAGAACGGCAACGGGTACGAGTTCGTCATGGGCGGCAACTGGGACGGCTCCGTCATGGGCCACGTCGCCGACTCGCTGAACGCCGAGATCACCGACGTCGGAGTGCTCTCGCAGGAGCTGTCCGGGCGGCTGCTGTCGCCCACGTGGAGCTACGGCCTGCCCGCCAACCTCGCCGGCGGGACGGTCGGCATGAACTCCGGGATGGTCCAGATGCAGACCGTCGCGGCCGCGCTGGTCCCGGAGATGCAGGTACGGGCCACACCGGCGGGCACGCTGTCCCGCCCGGTCAAGGACGGCCAGGAGGACCACAACACGATGGCCATGGCCTCGGTCCGCAACCTGCACGAGAACCTCGACCGGCTCGAAGCCGTGCTGGCCGTCCAGTACCTCATGTCGGCCCAGGGCATCGACCTCATCGCGCAGAAGATGTCCGGCCTGTCGCTCGGCACCGTCACGCGCAGCCTGCTGACCGAGATCAGGAGGTACGTCCCGCCGCTGGGCGAGGACCGTTACCTGACCCCCGACCTGGAGCGGGCCGTCACCCTGGTGCACGACCGGCGCCTCGTGCCGGTCACCGGAGGGGCGGCGCGGCGCGCGGCGGTCACCGGACGGCCTTGATCGAGTACATCAGCGGGATGCGCGGCCGTCCCGCGGGCAGCCGGAAGCCCCCGTCGCGGTGCTCCAGGCTCGCGAAGCGCTGGAAGAGCGTGTGGTCGTGCTCGTGCAGGAAGTCGATCCGCAGCCCGGCCGCGGCCAGCGCGGAGACCACCTCGCCCACCGGGTGCTGGAACTGCACGGAGGTGCTGTTCGCCAGCTCGCCGGGGCCGGTGTAGGTGTGCGGCTCGTCCCAGACCTGCGGGCCGGGGGCGAAGTAGTCGTAGGTGACGGTCGACGCGGTGGCTTCGTCCAGCGTGTCGGCGAAGGGGTGGAACTCCGACAGATACAGGAAGCCGCCCGGCTTGAGCAGGGCGGCGACCACCTCGGCCCAGCGCCGCATGTCGGGCAGCCAGACGAGCGCGCCGATGCCGGTGTAGACGATGTCGTAGGCGCCGCCCAGCGCGGCGGGCGCGTCGTAGACGTCGGCGGCGACGAAGCGCGCGTCGAGCCCGCACTCCTGCGCCAGCTCGGTGGCGGTCTCGACGGCGCGCTCCGACAGGTCCAGGCCGCTGACCTGCGCGCCGCGCCTGGCCCAGGCCAGGGTGTCGAGCCCGAAGTGGCACTGCAGATGAGCCAGCGACTTGCCCGTGACGTCGCCGACCTCGTCGATCTCGAAGTCCCGCAGCGGCTCCCGGCCCGCCTTGAAGCCGGGGACGTCGTAGAAGTCGCTGGCGACGTGGATGGGCACGCGGTCGTTCCAGTTGGCGCGGTTGACGGCCAGGTAGTCGATCTCGCTCATGACCGTCGAGCTTAGGGTCCCGCCTGGGTGCGGCCCAACCATATTTCCGGTGCGGCCGCAGCGGGTCAGGAGGCCATGACCTGCGCGGGCGTCCGGGAGGCCGGGTTCGTTCAGGCGCCGGGGATGCGCGCGTCGATCTGCTCGCGGGCGTGCGGGCAGTCGTCGAAGCTGAGCGGGCAGGCCAGGGCGTGCTCGATCAGCTCCTTGGCCGCCTGTGCCAGCGCGATGCGCTGCTCCAGCGCCCGGACATGGCTGGCGAGCAGGTCGGCGTGGTCCATCGGGTCCGGCGTGGACAGCAGGTGGCGGAGCGCGGTCAGGCCCAGCCCGGCCTCCTTGCCCATCCGGATCATCGCGACCCGCCGCAGGTCGGCCGGGCCGTAGCGGCGGTGCCCGCTCCCGTCCCTGGCCGGGGCCAGCAGGCCGGCGCTCTCCCAGTGGCGCAGCACGTGCGCGGGCAGCCCGAACCGGGCGGCCAGCTCACCGATGGTCAGGCCCGCGTTCATGCTGCTCTCGGCCACGCACAGACTCTCCCACAGCCCGGCCTGCCCGGATCAGCCCCGATCAGCCTTCCGCCTGCCAGCGCTCGCCGGTCGGCAGGCTCACCACCCGCAGGTCCGGTCCGGCCAGGGCCACGGCGTCCGCGGCGGTGCCGTTCGTACGGAACAGCGCCGAGAGCGGATCGTGCCCATGAGCATCGTGTACGGGCACCAGCACCCGCGCCCCGAGAGCGGCCGCCCCGGCCACGGCACGGGCGGGGTCCATCACCAGACGCGGGCCGAGACGCGCCTGCAGGCCGTTGACCGGCAGCAGCGTCAGGTCCACCGGCGAGTGCTCGGCCCGGTACCGCTCCAGCGGGGCCACCTCGCCCATCTCCCCGCCGAAGAACACCCGGCCGCCGGCCGTGGCGAAGACGTAGGCGTTGTTGGGCCACATCAGCGTCCGCCCCGAAGGCACCACGCGCATCGACAGGCCGGCCGCGATCTCGCGAGCGTCCCCCCAGCGCACCCGCTCGGCGCGCTGGAAGCCCAGCGCTCTGGCCCGGCGGGCCATCCCCGCCGTGGGCACGTACAGGGGGGTGTGCTCCTTGCCGGGGAACGCGCGCAGCGCGCGCAGGTCCCAATGGTTGGTCGCCAGGTTGGTGACGACGATGGCGGTCAGCGGGCCCAGCTCGGCGATCCGCAGGCCCAGAGGCTCGCCGCGGCGCAGCCACCATCGTTCGGTGAACCAGGGGTCGGTGAGCACCGCGTGCCCGTCCAGTTCGAGAAGGACGCAGGAGTTGACGACTCGGGTGACGGCGATCGTTGCGTTGATCATGTCCTCGACGATGAGGGTTCACGTACACATGAAGTCAAGCGTGCGCCCGGCTCCCGGAGCGGTCCGGGAGCCGGGCGCGGCCGGCGGTCACGTGCGGGTGGTGACGCTCTCCTCGGCGCGGGCCGGCGTGCGAGCGCGCAGCGTCAGCGCGGCGAGCAGCGCGCCGGCGACGGCGATGCCCGCGGCGCCGGCGAACGCCGAGGAGAAGCCGCTGGTCAGCGCGGGCAGGTCGCCGAGCCGCCCGGCGCCGTTGGCGGTGGCGACGGCGGTCATCGCGGCCAGGCCGAGCGCGCTGCCGACCTGGTAGCCGGTGTTGACGATGCCGGAGGCGAGGCCGCCCTCCTCGGGCCGGGCGGAGGAGATCGCCGTGCCGAGTGACGGGATGAAGGCCAGCGACATGCCCAGGGCGGCGACCAGGCTGGCGGGCAGGACGTCGGCGGCGAAGCTGCCGTCCGGGCTGATCAGCGACAGCCAGCCCATCCCCGCGGCGAGCAGCACCAGCCCGGCGACCGTGACGGCCTTCGGGCCGAACCGGCCGATGGCGCGCGGGGCGAGCACGACCATGCCGATCATGATGAGCACGGTCATCGGCACCAGGGCGGCCCCGCTGGGGAAGGCGCTGAAGCCGAGCACCTGCTGCAGGTACAGGTTCAGGAAGAACCACATCGGGATCCACGCGCCGCCGAGCAGCAGCTGGGTGAGGTTGGCGGCGGCGAGGTCCGGGGTGCGGAAGATCGACAGCCGCATCAGCGGCTCACGGCGACGGGCCTGGACGACGACGAACGCGCCGAGCAGCGCCGCCGCCCCGGCCAGCACGAGCCAGGTCTCGGCGGAGCCCCAGCCGGTCTCGGGCGCCCGGACGATCGCGTAGACGGCGGCGCCGAGTCCGCCGGTGACGGTGAGCGCGCCGGCGACGTCGACGGAGCCGCGCCGCGCCCGGGCGGCGGGCATCAGGGGACCGGTGGCCAGCAGCGCGGCGAGCGCGATGGGGATGTTGATGTAGAAGACCCAGGGCCAGCTCAGGTATTCGGTGATGACGCCGCCGAGGAACACGCCGGCGGTGCCGCCCGCCGGGGCCGCGGCGCCGTACAGGGCGAGGGCCTTGGTGAGCTCCTTCGGGTCGTGGCCGAAGAGCATCATCAGCAGGGTGAGGGCGGACGGCGCGATCAGGGCGGCGCCGACGCCCTGTACGGCGCGGCCGGCGAGCTCGATCCACACCTCGGGGGCGATGCCGGCGACGAGCGAGCCGGCGAGCAGGATGAGCCAGCCCGCGCCGAACAGCCGGCGTGCGCCGAACAGGTCGGACAGGCGTCCGCCGAGCAGCAGGAGCCCGCCGAACGCGACGACATAGGCGTTGAAGACCCAGGACAGGCTCTCCTGGGAGAAGCCGAGGTCTTCCTGGATGCGGGGGAGGGCCACGCCGATGATCGACGTGTCCATGATGACGATGAACTGGGCGGTGGCGATCAGGGCCAGGGCGGCCCATCGCCGGGGGGATGGTGCGGACATGAGCACTCTCCAAGCTTTATGCCATACCCGGGTAGGGTATATGGCGCTTTCGCGAAGCCCCCTGCCGGTGCGCTGGAGGGGGTACGGGGCGAGACCATACATACGGGCGGGGGGTATCTGTCAAATCCGACTTGGATACCCCTATGGGGTATGGTACGTTCCCAAGGAAACGACGATCCAATACCGCCTGGGGGCACCAGATGTCCGACTACGCGCTCAACCCGCTGACCACCGTCGAGGCCGGCCAGGCCACCGACTTCCGCTTCACCGTGACGGGCCCCGGCGGCGCGCCGGTGACCGGTTACCAGGTTCAGCACGACAAGAAGCTGCACTTCATCGTCGTCTCGCGGGACCTGACGACGTTCCAGCACCTGCACCCGGAGCTCGGCGGCGACGGTGTCTGGTCGGTACGGCTGACCCTGGGCGACCCGGGCGCCTACCGGGCCTTCGCCGACTTCGCCCCGATCGGGGGCGGCGGCCTGACGCTGGGCGCCGACCTGCTGGTCGCCGGCGACCACGCGCCGAAGGCCCTGCCGGAGGTCCGGCGTACGGCCGAGGTGGACGGCTACACCGTCTCCCTGGCCGGTGACCTGGTGGCCGGACAGGCCGGGCCGCTCACGCTCACCGTGGGCAAGGACGGCCGGCCGGTCGCGGACCTGCAGCCGTACCTGGGCGCGTACGGGCATCTGGTCGCCCTGCGCGCCGGCGACCTCGCCTACCTGCACGTGCACCCGGAAGAGAGCGACCAGGCGGGGCCGGAGATCACCTTCCACGCGGAGGTGCCGAGCGGCGGCGACTACCGGCTGTTCCTGGACTTCCAGCACGCGGGCAAGGTCCGCACCGCGGCCTTCACCGCCCAGGCCGGTGCCGGGCGGCCGGGCGGCGGCGCGGCCCACGCGCACTGATCGCCGCCCGCCTGGAGCGGGTCAGTGGCCGTGGTGATACTGATGCGTCACCGCATGCCCCTTGCCCCGGGAGATCAGCCACTTGTTCACCGGCGTCGTCAGCACGAACGCCACCAGCAGCGACCCGGCCAGCGCGGACCAGAACAGCCAGCTCGTCAGCCCGGCGTCCATCGCTCCTGGCACGGTCAGCATCACCGCGTTGTCCAGGATCTCCATCACCGCGATGGACACGGTGTCGGCGGCCAGCGCGACCTTCAACGCGGTGCGGAAGTCCACACCGGCGCGCAGCACCCCGCGCATCGTCAGCGCATAGCCGAACACGAAGGCCAGCGCCACGGCCAGCACCACCGTGGCGACGCTGGACAGCCCGGCGGCCGTCCCGATGACCATGCCCAGCACCTCGCCGATGGCACATCCGGTCAGGCAGTGCAGGGTCGCCTGCGCCGCCGTCCGCCAGGTGGCGTGGTGACTGCTGTGATCCATGATGACGCTCCTCAGAAACATTATACGGGTACGGGGTATCAAGCATAGACGAGTCCGCGCTGGATACTATAAGCAGTAGTAGGTCAGAAGGTGAAGAGCGAGTGGCAGTGGTGGGCCAGGAACGAGCTGAGGCCCGGCACCAGGGCGACCGCGGCCGGGCCGCTCAGCAGCGCGGCGACCGCCAGCAGCCCGGTCAGCCGCTCGCGCCGCCCGAGCGGGGCCTCCGGGTTGAGCATTCGCCGCACGCGGGAGAGCGCCGTCTCCCCGCCCGCGCCGAGCGTGAACGCGGGCGCGTGCCCGGTGGCCAGCCGGACCAGCGCGGCGGCGATCTGCACGCGCGGATGGCGGCGGGCTGCCACGTCGTCGGCCAGCAGCTCGACCAGCCGGGCGATCTCCGTCCTGGCCTGCCCGAACAGTGGCACCCCAGGAAACGCCCTGGCCAGGGCCTCGGCGGCGGCGAGCACGAGGTGATGGCGGCCGCGGAGATGGGCCTGCTCGTGCGCCAGCACCGCGGCGACCTGCTCGGGAGCCAGCGTGCTCAGCGCGCCCGTGGTGATGACCGTCTGGGCGTGCCGGCCCGGCACGCAGTAGGCCAGCCGCTCGTGGTGGTCGATCACGACCGCGCCCAGCTCGGTGTCACGCCGGCCGAGCAGGCTGAGCAGCGCGGCGTGCGCGCGTCGCTCGCGGCCGGCCCTGAACAGCACGGCCGCGCCGCAGTAGACCGCTCTGGCCGCCACCGAGCCGGCCGCCAGCAGCGCTGCCGCACCCGCCGGAGTCAGCCCCGAGCCGTCGCTCAGCATGTCGGCGCAGACCTCGAACAACCCGGCCAGGCCGTGTCCCACGACCTCGGCGGGCACGGCGAAGGCCAGCGCGGCCAGCACGGCGGAGGCGACCACCGAGGCGGCCGCCGCCTGCCAGACGGCGATCGCCAGCCGTGGCGCCCGGTCGGCCCGGTGCGCGGCCCGCCGCCCGAGCGCGGGCAGCCAGATCGCGGCCACGATCGTGTAGAGCACCAGCACGAGGGCGGCGATCATGCCGCGCCGCCCTTGTGCGGGAACACCTGCAACGCCGCCTCCAGGGCCGTGGCCTCCTCCGGCGTGAGCCGTTCGATGAAGTGGACGAGCGTGGCGGCCTGGTTGCCGCTGCCCGCCAGCGCGCTGCGCATCAGGTCGGCGGTGTAGGCCTCCTTCGAGGCCACCGGCTCGTAGACGTAGGCCCTGCCGACCGGCTGACGCTTGAGCAGGCCCTTGGTGTGTAGCTTGTCCATGACGGTCATCACCGTGGTGTAGGCGATCGCCCGCTCCTGCCGGAGGTCCTCGAACACGTCACGGACGGAGGCCGGGCGCCGCCTGGCCCACATCCGGTCCATGATCGTGGATTCGAGCTCGCCGAGACCGCGCATCATGGCGGCAATCCTACCGGCGATCGTAGATGCCTCGACTGGCCCGTCCAGGCGGCGGGGCCGCGCTGGTCGCCAGGTGCCTCACCGCGGAGGTCGGATCCTCAACGCCGGAGCCGGGCGGCCGTACGGACAGCACGACGACCAGGAGGGGGATGAGCAGCCACGCGTGGCCCCACAGCCCGATCCACGCGGCTTCCGGCGCCGTCACGCCGGACCAGGTCACCAGCGCCACGCAGAGCAGCGTCTCCTGCGCGGCCAGGCGTCTCCTGCGCGGCCAGGATCACCACGGTCAGCGCCAGGACCGTCCTCAGGCGCGTCATCCGGCCGCGCGGCTTCACGGTGTGGCCGGTGGGTCGCCGAGCGCGGCCAGCCGGTCGAGGGCGTCCTGTCGCGGCAGCTCCGCGCCCGCGCGATAGGCCGCACGGTAGCCGTCCTCGCCGAGCCGTTCCGTCAGAACGGCGATCAGCGTACGCAGCTCGGGGTCGCCCTCGTCGAGCAGGCCGCGCACCACCGCGCTCATCCCCAGCGCCGCGGCCGCGCCGGCCGGATCGTCCTCCAGCGCCAGCAGCCCGGCCAGCAGCTCCGCCGTCCAGGCCAGGCCGTCCGCATCGCCTTGGGCGAACGTCACCCGGACGACGTGCGGCAGCAGCGCGCGAGCCGCCCCCGCCGCCCCCGCGGCCAGCCGGTTGGCCATCCTGAAGCCGGCGATCGCGTCGCTGGGCAGCCCTTCGGCGGACGGCAGCCGCCGGGCCAGCGCCTCCATCCTGTCCAGCTCCTCGTCGGCCCGCTCCAGGTCCTTCGCGAGGCGGTGCGCGACGGACAGGGACGCCCGCATGTTCGTCTCGATCCGCCGGTGACCCCGCTGCTTGGCCAGGTGCAGGGCGGCGTGGATGTCGCGCAGGGCGCCCTCCAGGTCCCCGGCGTTCATCCGCTCCCTGGCGAGCCTGGTCTTGGTCCAGTAGAGGTGCATCTCCGTGCCGAGCTCGGAGCCGACCGCGACGGCCCGCTCCGCGACGGCGACGGCCTGGTCGTGCTCGGCCCGCAGGGAGTGGTCGCGGCTGATGCGGAGCAGGCTCATCACCAGGCCCCAGCGGTCGCCGACCGTCTCGAAGCCGCGCAGCGCCTCCTGGCGGGCCTCGGTGCCGGTCAGCAGGTCGCCCTGTTCCACCCGTACGTGGTCCCGTGTCCAGAGCACGCTGGCCCGCACCCACGGATCGGGGGAGCTCAACGCCTGCCGCACCTCGGCCTGGACGAGGTCGGAATCGGCCGCCTCGGACGCCAGTTGCACCATCCGCAGCATCGGCACCGACGGATGGTAGGCCAGCGTCGCCGCCGAGCTCTCCTCCATGCTCCGGTCGCCGGCCAGCAGCGGGCCGGCCGCGCCCTGCACCACGCCGAAGGCGGCGCGCACGTGCCGGGGGAGCGCGTCGCCGAACGCGAGGACCTCGGCCACCGCGCTCGCGTACTGGGTGGTCATGCCTCTGAGCCCCCAGTGCCAGAGCAGCGACCTGACGAACCTGGCCGCCGTCGGCGCGTCCCCGGCGTCCATGGCCGTCCGCAGCCCCAGGGCCAGGTTGTCGTACTCGGCGTCGAAGACGTCCAGCGCGCGGAGCTGGTCTCTGGTACGCAGCAGCGGCTCGTGCTCCTCGGCCAGCGCCAGGAAATAGCCGGTGAAACGCGCGGAGACGTCGTCGCCCGACGCGGTGAGCCGGGCGGCCGCGTACGCCCTGATGGTCTCCAGCATGCGGTAGCGGTCGCCGGCCTGCTGGACGATGGACTTCTCGACGAGGGCGCCGGCCACGTACAGGACGTCGTCCGCCGGAAGGGATTCATCCGCGCAGACCGCCTCCAACGCGGCCAGACTCGCCCCTCCCGGGAACGCCGACAGCCGGCGCGCCAGCACCCGCTCCGGCTCGTCCAGCAGATCCCAGCTCCACTCGACCATGGCCAGCAGCGTGCGCTGACGCGGCAACGCGTTCCTGCTCCCCGAGGTCAGCAACCGGAACCGGTCGTCCAGCCGGCGCGCGATCTGCGCCACGCTCATCGAGCGCAGCTTGGCCGCGGCCAGCTCCAGGGCCAGCGGCATGCCGTCGAGCCCCCGGCAGATCTCCACCACGGCCTCCACCGTGGAGTCGTCGAGCGTGAAACCCGGCCGGACGCTCGCCGCCCGGTCGGCGAACAGGCGCACCGCGCCCGCCGCGGCCGCCTCCGCGAGCTCCGGCTCGCCCGCGGGCACCTCCAGCGGGCCGAGGTGGCACAGCGACTCCCCGGTGATCGCCAGCGGCTCCCTGCTGGTGGCCAGGATCCTGAGCTGCGGCAGCCGTTCCAGCAACCGGCCGGCCAGCTCCGCCGCCGCCTCGACCAGGTGCTCGCAGTTGTCCAGCACCAGGACGGCGTCGCCGACGTCGAGCCGCTCGGCCATCAGCTCCACGGGATCGGCCTGCGGCTGCCCGCCGAACCGGCCGCCGAGCGCGCCGAGCACCGCGTCGGCGAGCTGGTCCGGCGCGCCGGCGCCGGCCAGCGGCACGAACCAGACCCGGCCGCGCTGATAGGCCCGGTCGCGGGTCGCCGCCTCCAGCGACAGCCGCGTCTTGCCCGCGCCGCCCGGCCCGACGATCGTGACCAGCCGGGCGGCGGCCAGCAGCCCGGCGAGCTGGTCCAGCTCGTTCTCCCTGCCGATGAAGCTGGTCAGCCGCGCGGGGAGCCGGCTCGCCGCCGCCTCCGGCTGCGCGACCGGCCGGTCGAGCTCGCCGCGGAGCAGCGCGAGATGGACCTCTCGCAGCTCGGGTGACGGGTCGACGCCGAGCTCCTCGCTCAGTCTGCCGCGGATCTCCTCGTACGCCGCCAGCGCCTCCGACTGGCGGCCCGCCGCGGAGAGGGCGCGCATCCGCAGCTCGGCCAGCCGCTCGCGGAGCGGATGCGCGGCGGCCGCCTGGCCGAGATCCGCCAGCGCCTCGGCGTGCCGGCCCAGCCGCAGCTCGGCGTCGAACCGGTCTTCCGTCGCCGCCACCCGCAGCTCGTCCAGCCGCGTGGCGGCGTTGCGCGCGAACGGCGCCTCCAGCACGTCCGCCAGCGCCGAGCCCTGCCACAGGTCGAGGGCCGCAGCGCTCAGCGCGGCCGCCTCCTGGAACCGGCCCGCCGCCAGCTCCCGCCTGCCCCGCCCGGCGAGCTCCTCGAACCGGTGGACGTCCACGTCCCCGGGCCCCACCGGCACCCGGTAGCCGCCCGCCACCAGCTCCACCGTCCCGGCCCCTGCCAGGGATTTGCGCAGCCGCGACACCAGCCCCTGCAACGCGGCCGCCGCCCCGGACGGCGCCTCCGCGCCCCACAGGTCGTCGAAGAGGGCGTCGGCGGACACCGGACGGCCCGCCTCCAGGGCGAGCCTGGCCAGCAGCATCCGCAACCGGGCGCCGGCGATGCCGACCGGCCGCGCGTCGTCGCCGTAGACCTGAACCGGGCCGAGCAAGACAATTCGCACGCTGACAGCGTGCCATGCCCGCCACCGACGATCTAACGTTCCTACGGCCTGGTGGCGTGGACGTAGTACAGCAGGTAGGGCAGCTCGCCTTCGGACTCCACCTGGAAACCGGCGTCGGGGATCATGGTGCCGAGCAGGTCGCGGGGGCTGTGCCGCATGGCGGGGCCGGTGAACAGCCCGATGAGGCCCTGGGCCAGGTGGTTGCGCGGCGGGCGGAACTCGCCGATGAGCAGCCGGCCGCCGGGACGCAGCACCCGGAACATCTGGCGCAGCGCCTCAGGCCGGGCATCGGCCGGGATGTGGTGCACGGCGAGGCTGGAGACCACCAGGTCGAACGAGCCGTCGGGAAACGGCGGCGCCTGGCCCTCGCTGAGCACGTACGTGCAGTTGGACGGGGCGTGCCGGGTGGCATAACCGATCATCGCCGGGGACGGGTCGAGGCCCGTGACGTGGCCGTCGGCGGTGACGGCCCTGGAGAGGATGCGGCTGAGGTAGCCGGTGCCGCAGCCGACGTCCAGCACGCGGTCGCCCGCTCGCGGCCGGCCGGCGGCGGCCAGGCGGGTGAAGGCGGCGCGACGGCCTCCGGCGAAGGCGATGGAGACGAAGAGCTCGTAGGCCCGGGGGTAGTCGATGGTGCCGCCCGCGTCGGCATGGTCGTGTTCCGCGTGATCGGCGTGGTTGTGCAGCAGCTTTCCGAGTCCCATGGATCTCTCCTCTGATGCTGAACAAGGTGTTCGTTAACGAATAATCCGTTCATAATGGAGAGGGAGTCAACGGGCAGTACGGCCACGCTGTGCCGAACTGAACAGAAAGCGGGAAAGTGTCCGGAGACAGGCGGGTGCGACGTACGCGGCGGATCGTCCAGGAGGCGCTGGTGGCGCTGATCCTGGAGAAGGGCTACGACGCGGTGAGCGTCACCGACATCATCGAGCGCGCCGACGTGGGCCGGTCCACGTTCTACTCGCACTTCACCGACAAGCAGGACGTGCTGTTCAGCAACCTCGACGAGCTCGGCTTCCTCCACCCTGAGCCATCCACTGGGCCGGGGGAGCTTTTCGCGTTCAGCCTGCCGATGTTCGAGCACGTACGCGAGCAGCGTCAGCTCGTACGGGCGCTGCTGGGCCGGCGCAGCGGCGGGCTGGTGCTCGCGCGCGGCGAGCAGTTGCTCGCCGCCGTCGTCAGGCACGAGCTCAGCGCCCCGGGCGGCCGGGCGCCGGACTCGCTCGACCTGCTGGTGACGTGCGTGGTCGGGGCGTTCATGGGGCTGCTGCGGTCGTGGGTGGACGGCGAGACCAGCGCCTCGCCCGCCGAGCTGGACGCCGCCTTCCGCGCGGCCGTCGGGCCTGGTGTGCGAGCGGCGCTGGACCAGCGGTGACGAGTTATGGGCGGATCGCGCCGAGGGGCGGTTGCTTATGGGCGGATCGCGCCGAGGAGGCGGTTGCGCCAGTAGCCGTCGAGAGCGACCACCTTGACGACGTCCCCGGTCTGCGGGGCGTGGACCATCTTCCCGTTGCCCGCGTACATGCCCATGTGCCCGAGCCCCTTGCTGAACAGCAGGTCGCCGGGCTGCAGCGCGTTCAGGGGGACGCGGCGGGCGGCGCCCCAGCTCCACTGCGTCCAGGTGGTGCGGGGTAACGAGACCCCCGCGGAGCGCCAGGCGGCCTGGGTCAGGCCCGAGCAGTCGAAGGAGCCCGGGCCCGTGCCGCCGTACCGGTAGGGCTTGCCGACCTGGGCGAAGGCGAACTGGAGTGCCGCCCGGGCGTTGCCCGAGGCGGAGCCGGTGTACGTGATGCCCGTGCTGCGGGGATTGCCCGTCTGGAACGCGCCCAGCCTGCGCAGGATCCGGGTCTGCTCGGCGACCAGCTTGTCGACCTTGGCCTTCTGGCCGCGTACCTTGTCGCGGGCCGCGTCGGCCTCCGCCAGCACCGTCCGGGCCGCGTCGCGCCTGTCGCGCAGATCCTTGGTGGCCGCCTCGAAAGCGCGCAGCTTCGCCGCCCTGCTCTGCGCCATCTGGTCGAGCGAGGCCATGCCGCCCAGGATCGCCTCCGGGCTGCCCTGGGCGACGAACCGCTCCCAGCCCTGGTAGCCCGCCTGGTAGTCGCTGACCGCCGCCGTGACGAGATCGCGCCGCAGGGCCTCCGCCTGCGCGTCCTTCTGCCCGACCTCGGCATTGAGCACGTCGTACTTCGTCTTGGCGGTCTTGTGCGTCTCGGTGGCCTGGTTGTACTGCTCGACCACCTTGTCGGCCTGTTCGTTCAGCTTGACCAGCTTGGCCCTGGCCTGGGCGGGCGACGGATCGGCCGCGGCCGCGCCGGGGTTGGCGAGCAACGTGGCCGATGCCAGGGTGATGGCCACTGCTGTTCGTCCAAGCCTTTTCGGCACGGTCACTACGATGTCTCCTCGTAAGTCATCAGATCTGGGGCGAGATCGTACAGCAGATCGGGGTGCCTTCGTCCTGGCCGGAGCGGTTCTTCGGGGCGGGCATTGCTTACTAAGCCGGGTAGCGGATGGTGCGGGCGGCTCATGTGTAGATACGCGCATCGGACCGGGTGCGTTCACTTGTTTTCGGTCAGGTGGTGATGGGCAGGCCGGCGGCGGCCGCCGCGTCGAACGCGTCGTCGATGAGCACGACGCTCCGGCCGGCCCTGGCCAGCAGCGAGGCCGCGACGGTGGCGCGGTAACCGCTGCCGCAGTGCACCCAGATCGCGCCCTGCGGGATCTCCTCGATGCGTCGTTCGAGGTCGGGGAGCGGGATGTGGGTCGCGCCGCCGATGTGGCCGGCCCGCCACTCGTTGCCCAGACGCACGTCCAGAACCACCTCAGGCGCAGGTACGGCCGGGCTCGCCCCGGGCGCTCGCGTGGCCGGGCTCAGCTGGGGCGCTCGCGTGGCCGGGCTCGCGCCAGGTGCTTGTGCGGCCGGGCTCGCGTCAGAGTCGTGTGCGGTGTCGGGGAGAGCGTTCGCCAGGTCCGCGAAGGTCGCGGTGGGGAGGCTGCGGAGCTGCGCCGGGTCGGCGGCGAGGTCGCGGGGCCGGCCCGTCGCGGCCGAGGCGACCCGGTCGATGCCGATGCGGGCCAGCTCACGCTGGGCGGCGGCGATCTCCTCCGGCCTCTCGCCGATCAGGGTGACGGGGGAGCCCCAGGCGGCGAGCCAGCCCAGCCAGGTGGACAGCGACCCGTCCAGGCCGAGCCCGATCGTCCCGGCCAGGTGGGAGGCCGCGTACGCCGTACGGTGCCGCAGGTCGATCACCCATTCGCCGGCGTCGAGCCGTTCGCGCAGGTCATGGGCGTCGGGGCGCGCGGGAGGGCGGAGGTCCACCGGCTCAGGGCCGGTCAGGTTGACGGCGCCCACGTGGGCGTAATAGGCGGGGTACGCGTCCAGCCCCGCCAGCGTCTCGGTCACGAAGTCGTCCTCGGCCAGGCGCAGTGCCGGGTTGCTCCGGCTTTCGCGTTCGATGGTGGAGGCGTCGCCCGAGGGCTGGCCGCCCGAGGCTCGGCCGGCCGAGCAGAAGCTGCCGAACCCATGCGTGGGCCAGATCGCCGCACCGCCGGGCAGCAGGCCGGCGAGCTTGCGCGCGGAGGCGTGCTGCTCCCTGGCCAGGGCCTCGGTGTGCTGGTCGCCGAGCAGGTCGGTACGGCCGGTCGCGCCGATCAGCAGGGACCCGCCGGTGAAGACGCCTTCGGCCCCGGCCGGGCGGTCCAGGACGTAGGAGAGGTGGTGGAAGGTGTGGCCGGGCGTGGCCACCACGCGCAGCCGCAGCGCCGGTGACACCTCGACGGTGTCGCCGTCGGCGAGCGGCGTGTGGTCGAACGTCGCCTTGTCCGCCGCCGCGATCCCGTACCGGGCGCCGGTGAGCCTGGCCAGCTCCAGGCCGCCGGAGACGTAGTCGTTGTGCAGGTGCGTTTCGACGATGTGCGTGATGCGGACGCCGAGGCGGCCCGCCAGGGCCAGGACGCGGTCGACGTCGCGTTGCGGGTCGGCCACGACCGCCGTCCGGCCGTCGGTGGCCAGATAGCTGTGATCCCCCAGAGACGAGGTCTCGATGACGTGTACGCCGTTGCCGCTCACACCTGCTCCACTCGCTCGCCTGAACCCCCGGTCGTCCTGCTGCCCGGATATCGCATTACTATCATGCATAGTTGATACTTGGCGCAGGGGGCCAGGAGACGGTTCGGCTCGCTCGGGGTCCAGTACTAGCGGGGTATGCATGAGTGCGCCGGTGGCGTCACTTGGTCAGCTCGTAGAGCTGCGACACCCGGCTGCCTTGCCTGGCGTACACCCACACCCGGGTGGTTCCGGGCACCGGCGCGATATCCATGATCTCGGTCGGCCCCTCGGGCAGCGGATGCTCGCTCCACCGCCCGTCCTTGACATGCAGCAGGTACGGCCGGCGACCCTGGACGGGGTTGGCCGCGATCCACACCCCTCCCTCTGCGTCCGCCCGCGCAACGGTCAGCGCGGTCCCGGGCAGCGGGCGCTCCACCCGTCTCCACTGCCCGCCCTCCCAGTGCAGGACCACGCCCTCCTTCGCCACGTGGTGCATGCACGCCCAGGCTTCTCCACCAGGACCGAACCCACGGCCCAGGCGTCATCACGAGCGGGTACGGCCAGGGCCTGGATCGAGAACCGCGGCCACCCCGTACTGACGCAGCCCGCGGTGGCGGGGCTGGGGGACGGAGCCGAGACCTGGGGCAACGGGTGAACGCTCCACCGCGAACCTTCCCACCGGATGGCCTGGGTCGCGCCGTCCGCCTGCTGGATCGCCCAGACCTGTCCCGGCCCGGAAGCGGCGACCCGCTCCAGCCACGCCGACCCCACCTCACCCTCGGGGTTCCGCATCGGCTTCCACTCGGCCCCATCCCACCGGTGCAGGTACCACCCGCCGACCTCGGCCAGCCACGCCTCTCAGCTCCCCGTACTTGTGCTGTCCGGTGGCGATCCACACGAACGTCAAACGCTCGTGGTAGGGGATCGGCCCCAGGTCCAGTGATTCCATCGGCGAGCCCCCGATAGCACGGCAGTCCCGACGTCGTGGTCGAGTGTGTCATGGTACCTGCCGCTTCCGTGGCCGCACCCGCTGCCCGCCGGCCCTGACGCCGGTGGGCAGTGGCATGCCTGCTCCTGGCCCTTTCGCGGTCGGTCAGGCGGCGCGGCCGATCTTGAGTGCGGCCGCGGTGTCCACGACGCGGCGGGCCTGGTGGCGGGCCGCCTGCAGGATCACCTCGCTGGGCGGGCCGTCGCCGACGACGTGGGAGGTGCCGTACGGGTTGCCCGACTGAAACTGGATGGGGTCGGTGTAGCCGGGAGGCACGATGATGCCGCCCCAGTGGTAGAACGTGTTCCCGAGCGCCAGGAGGGTGGACTCCTGTCCGCCGTGGGCGGTGTTGGAGGCGGTGAAGGCCGAGTACACCTTGTCCGCGAGCTTGCCCTGGAACCACAGGGGGCCGGTGGTGTCGATGAACGCCCTGAGCGGACTGGCCGGGTTGCCGAAGCGGGTGGGGGTGCCGAACAGCACCGCGTCGGCCCAGTCCAGGTCGTCGAGCCCGGCCTCGGGGACGCCGGCGGTGTCCTGGAGGTGCTGGGCCCACTCCGGCCTGGTGCTGATCGCCTCCGGCGGGGCGAGCTCGGCGACCTTGCGCAGCCGCACGTTCGCGCCGGCCTTCTCCGCGCCCTCGGCTACGGCCTGCGCCAGGGTGTGCACGGTGCCTGTGGCACTGTAGTAAATGATCGCGACGTTCACGGGTTCCATGTCCGGGTTTCCTTCCTCAGGATTCGTGGCAGCAGTACGACGACATGGCTCCGCGGAGTGTGAGGTGACGCGCAGACCTCACAGTTCGGCGCGATGTCTCGTCGAACGGGAGTGAGGGACGATCCGACCAAGAAAGCCGGCGACACCGTGAGCAACTCAACCGACGACCATCCCGATCCGGGCCTGAGCGCGATCATGAGCGAGCGACGTCAGCTGATCAACCTCGCCTACCGGCTCCTCGGCTCCCTGGCCGACGCCGAGGACGTCGTACAGGAGACGTATGTCCGCTGGTACGCCATGTCCCGGCAGCAGCAGGAGGACATCGTGTCCCCCGGCGGCTGGCTGACGACCGTCGCCAGCCGCATCTGCCTCGACCTGCTCGGCTCCGCACGGGCCAGGCGCGAGCGCTACGTCGGTGAATGGATCCCCGAGCCGCTGCCCGGCCGTACGGAATGGGTCAGCGGCACCCCGGCCGACCCGGCCGACCGGGTCACCCTCGACGAGTCGGTCAACATGGCCTTCCTCGTCGTGCTCGAATCGATGACCCCGGCCGAGCGCGTCACGTTCGTCCTGCACGACGTCTTCCGCTACACGTTCGTGGAAGTGGCCGAGATCGTCGGCCGCACGCCGGCGGCCTGCCGCCAGCTCGCCTCCTCGGCCCGCCGTCGCATCCGCGCGTCAGAAGGTCCCTCCGCGGCCTCCGCGACCCCCGCCGCCCAGCGCGCCGGGATCGTCAGGGCCTTCAAGCAGGCCTGGGAGGCCAAGGACATCGACGCTCTCATCGGCCTGCTGGCCCCCGACGCGTCGGCGACCGGCGACGGCGGCGGGCGCGTCAGTGCCGAGCTCCGCCCGGTCGTGGGCGCCGAGCAGATCGCGCGCTTCTACGCCGATCGGGCCGGCGCGGCGTTCGACATGACGATCCTGGAGACCACGGTCAACGGTCAGCCCGGTCTGATGGCTCAGGTGGACGGCGTCACCATGTCGGTGCTGGCGTTCGACATCGCGGGCGACCGGATCCAGCGCATCTGGGCGGTGCTCAACCCCGACAAGCTCCGGCCTTGGACGGCGAACTGACGCCCGTGCCCTGTCCTCGTCCGCCCAGCGCCCGGACCGTCACGACACCGAACGCGCCGGGCCTGCCGGACGGTGTCCGCGCGTGGAGCGGCTCTCGAACGCGCCGGGCCTGCCGGCGGGTCAGCGCTTGGAGCGGCTCTCGACCGCACGGCTCCGGAACGTCTGCGCTCCCGCCCGTTGCACCGCCGCCTTGACCAGGCCGAAGATCGCGCCTTGGATCGTGGCCGCGACGAGGATCTCCGTCCAGCCGCGCCCGAGGTCATCGGCGTCCGGCGCGTCGTCCTGGCCCGACGCCTGCTTCCACACCCGTTTGAAGAGCGCGGCCGCGAGCGTGGCGCTCAGCAGGCTCATTCCCAGCGACAGGGCTTTCTCCACCGGGGCCATGTTCGTTCCTTCCGTACGAGTGGTGTGTGCCAATGCCCCGTGTCACGCTCCTAAACACGCGGTTCGGACAGGTCGCGTGCCTACGATGGCCTCGTGGATCTCCAGCAACGGGCGGTGCCTGCATGGACGTGCTGAGCAGCCGCGTGCTGCTGCGGCCCGTCGATCCCGGGCGCAGCCGCCGCTTCTACGCCGAGACGCTCGGCCTGGCCGTGTACCGGGAGTTCGGGCCGCCGGACGCGCCCGGCACGGTGTTCTTCCTGGGCCAGGGATTTCTGGAGGTCTCCGGGAAGGCCGAGTCCCCGGTCAGTGGCGGGCCGTCGATCTGGCTCCAGGTACGCGACGTCCGGCGCGAGGAGGAGCGGCTGCGGCGGGAGGGCGTCCCGATACTCCGCGAGGCTTCGGTGGAGCCCTGGGGGCTGATCGAGATGTGGATCGCCGACCCCGACGGCCACCGGATCGTCCTGGTGGAGATCCCGTCCGATCATCCGCTGCGGCGCGACACCCGGGCGATGTGACCCACGTCATACCGTGACCGGTTGAATCTCACATCTGTGGCAGGTCCTATGTTCGAGGCATGAACGACACGAAAACCCCCATCGCTCTCTACGGTTTCCTCCGCCCCAAGCCCGAGCGCGCAGCCGAGGTCAAGGACCTGCTCGCCGCCCTCGTGGAGCCCACCCGGCAGGAGGCGGGCAACCTCGCGTACCACCTGCACGAGCAGCAGGACGGCCGCCTCTTCCTGTACGAGGTGTGGCGCTCGCAGGAAGACCTGGACCGGCACAACACCCTCTACCCGTCGCTGCGCGACTTCCTGGACAACGTGCTCGACTACCTCGAAGACCTCCCCGAGGGCTATTTCGACACCATGATCAGCCCCTATCCGAGCTCGGACGGCACCCGCTGAAGATTCTTTCCGCCGCCATGTAGAGAACGCGCAGACGGCTCCGACTCCCCGATGAAAGAACGAGAAGCAGCCCACGGCAGGAGTCAGTAAATGAGCAAGGTCACCTGTGACATGGCGATGTCCCTCGACGGATTCGCCGCCGGTCTCAACCAGAGCCTGGAGAACCCGTTCGGCGAAGGGGTCGGTGACAGCCTCACCCGGTGGATGTTCGAGGAGCCGGAGGCCAATGCGGAGGTCATCGAGGCGATCACGGCGGCGGGGGCGTTCATCATGGGCCGCAACATGTTCAGCCCCGGCCGGGGCGACTGGGACCTGGACTGGACGGGCTGGTGGGGGGACGAGCCCCCGTACCACGCGCCGGTCTTCGTCCTGACGAACCACGTGCGCGAGCCGGTGCGGATGGGCGGCGGGACGACGTTCACGTTCGTGACCGACGGGCCCGAGGCGGCGCTGGAGCAGGCGCGCAAGGCGGCCGGCGACGACGACGTCTCGATCGCGGGCGGCGCGCACACGGTGAACCAGTATCTGGCGGCCGGGCTGATCGACGAGTTGCGGGTGCACATCGCGCCGGTGGTGCTGGGGGCGGGGGAGCGGTTGTTCGAGGGCGTGGGGCGCCTCGCGCTCGAACCGGTGAAGGTGGCGGGCACCGGCCTGGTCACCCACGTGACCTACCGCGTGACCCGGTAGCACCCCCGGGTCACGCGGCCGGTCACCCCATCCGCCGCACCCCGCCCGCGATCCAGCCAGGAGGCCGGGTCGTGCTGCGCGGTCGTGCGGCGGTCAGGGCTTCTTGGGCTTCGGCTTGTCCGCCGGGGCCTGCTGCACCTGGTCGGCGGGCGGGGTCTCGACCGTCACGGCCGTGCCGAAGCCGGTGATGTCCATGACGAGGCCCTTCCCGTCGCCGAAGGTGACCTCCAGACGCCGGACCCGGCCCTGGTCGTCCACGTCGACGTTGCCGGTGACCGCCTCCAGCGTGAACGCGAACCGCAGGCCCGCCCAGCCCGGCCCCGAGGCGGAGCCGCTCTCACTGACGCCGGTGGCCGAGCGGAGCCGTTCCAGGGCCGCCTGGGGGTCCAGCGGAGCCAGCTTGACCAGGGCGACGGCCGGCGGCGCGGCCGCCATCTCCGCGTCGTTGCGCGGAGCCACCGTCCACTTCGCCTCCCCCGGATCCTTGCCGTACATCAGGTCGCCGATGAAGCGGGTCTCGGCCCCGTCCCCGGTCCTGGTGATGACGCCCACCCGCTGGGCCGGGTCGAAGGCGCCCTCGAAGGTCTTCGGGCCGGACACGGTGTGGATGCGGTAGCTCTCCTGGCCGGTGTTCTCGACCGCGGCGACCACCTGGGCCTGGGCCGAGGACTGGGCGCCGGGCAGCAGCACCACGACCGCCGCGGCCACGGCCACCACGAGCGCGGCGGCGGCCCCCAGCGACGCGACCGGCAGGGAAATCCTGCGGCGCCGCGGCGGCGCCGGCAGGAGGTCGATCCCCGCAGGCCGGTCCTCGGTCGCCCGGATGAGCAGGGTACGGAGTTCGTGTTCGGTCATGGACGGCTTCTCGTGCCGGCGTCCCACCGGACTCGACTTGGTCATGGACGGCTCCTCGTCTCGGTGTCTCACCGGATCCCACTCCCTTCCTCCTCGATTCGGTTGACCAGCGCGCCCGGCGGGATCAGCCGCCGCATCGCCCGCAGGCCCCGATGCGTGTGGGTCTTGACCGAGCCTGCCGAGCAGCCCATCAGGCCGGCGACCTCCGACTCCGGCAGGTCCGCGAAGAACCGCAGCACCAGGGCCGTACGCTGCCTGACCGGCAGCTTCGCCAGCGCCCCGCGCACGTCCTCGGCCACCGCCCCCGCCTCGCCCACGTCGGCCGGATCGGGCAGATCGGGCAGCTCGGCCCGCGGGATCTCCCGCCGCCACCGCGCCCGCCACCATGATCGGTAGGTGTTCACCATGATGCGCCGCAGGTAGGCGTCCGGGTCGCTGCTGGTGTCCAGGCGCGGCCACACCCGATATAACCGGCTAAGGCAGGACTGCACCAGGTCCTCGGCGGTGTGCCAGTTCCCGGTGAGCAGGACCGCCGTCCTCAGGTGGTGGTCACCCCGCCGGCGTACGAAATCCACGAACTCCGCGTCCACCCGGGCTCCTCTCGTCGGTGACAGCCACCCCTGTCACGCCCCGGGACCGGCCCCCGGTTGACCGGAGAGTGCGATTACCGCACCGGATACCCGGGACGGTCAGCCGGGAGCCGGGCGATGCTCGATGAGCAGCAGCGCGATGTCGTCGGCGCGCCTGCCGGTGTGCGGGGCGTGGTTGACGAGCAGGTCGCAGAGCTCGTGCACGGGCTCGTACTCGGCCCGGGTCAGATGGCCCGCGAGGTCGGCGATGGCGACGTCCAGGTCGATCTCGGGCGTCTCGACCAGGCCGTCGGTGTAGAGGGCGAGCAGGGCTCCCGGCGGGAACGGCGCTTCGAGCGTCGGATAGTCGGCGTCGGGGTCGACGCCCAGGAGCAGGCCGGCCGGCACGTCGATGATCTCGGCGGGCATGTTCGGCGGGCGCAGCAGCGGCGGCAGGTGTCCCGCGCTGGCCACGCAGAGCGTGCGCAGCTGCAGGTCGAAGTGCACGAGCAGGCAACTGGTGAACAGGTCCGTGTCCACGTCGATGAGCAGCCGGTTGGTGTGCTTGAGCACCTCGCCGGGGTTGGCGCCGGCGACGGCGTGGGCGTGGATGGCGGTACGCACCTGTCCCATGAGCGCGGCGGCCGTCATGTTGTGCCCCTGGACGTCGCCGATGACGGCCGCGGCGGAGGTGTCGTTCAGGCGGATCAGGTCGTAGAAGTCGCCGCCGATGCCCACACCGCGGTTGGCGGGCACGTACCTGGCGGCCACCTCCAGATCGGGGAACTCGGGCAGGCTGTTGGGCAGCAGCGTCTCCTGGAGGCTGTGGGCGAGCCGGTCCTTGGTGTCGTAGAGCAGGGCGCGGTCGAGGGCCTGGGCCGTCAGCCCCGCCAGGGCGGTGAGGCTGGCGCACTCCTCGGCGGTGAACACGTGCGGCTGCCCGAAGGCGAGCACGAACGTGCCGACGATCTCGTCGGAGACCATGAGCGGCAGGAACGCCCAGGCGGCCATCTCGTCGCGGTGCATCACGTCCGGGTGGGCCTGGCGCATCTCGTCGAAGTCGGCGAAGAAGGCCGGCTCGCGGGTGCGCAGAACGTGCTCGGCGGGGGTGTCCGAGGTCAGCGGCAGGCCGTCGAACCGGTCGAGGACCTCACTTTCGTAGCCGTGTGAGCCGACGATCTTCATCCGGCGGCCCTCGGCGATCAGGATCGCCATGGCCTGCACCTTGAACACCGGCATCACATGGTCGGCGACCAGCTCGACGATCTCGCGCACGTTGAGCGCCCTGGTCAGCGCCGCGGCCATGTGCAGGAAGTTGTAGTAGGCATCCGCCTTCGCCAGCCCGCCGGACCCGGGCTGCGGCTGCCGCCGGTGCGGATGATCGTCCAGGGTGGGCGTCATGCGCAGGCTGATGCCGGTCGGATCCGGATAGAGGTGGATGTCCAGCGCGCTGCCGTCGGGCCGCCGGGCCGTGCACGACGTGGTCTCCTGGCTCACGACCGCGGCGCGGCAGCGATCTTCGAACACGGGGTCCTTCAGCCAGGACGCCGCCTCCCACAGCGGCCTGCCCAGCAGGCCGGTGACGTCGCCGCCGAGCAGGTCGGCCGCCGTGACGCTGACGAAGGTGATGCGGCCCTCCAGGTCCAGCGCGAGGCAGCCCTCGCGGAGCCGGTCGAGGTAGCAGGCCGCGGCGGAGGCGTCGTGCGGGTCCTGAGGCCGGTCCTGCGCCGGATCGAGGACGCGGGGTTCGTCTCCCGGCAGCCGCGGATCGCCGCTCTCGGCCGCCTGCCGCAGCAGCTCGCCCAGTTCGGCGCAGGCGCGTTCGATGGCCTCGCGCTCGCCGGGATCCAGCTCGTACGGGTGCGAGGCCGGCCAGAGCAGCACCACCGAGCCCCACACGTGCGAGTCCGTCATGATCGGCGCCGCCGCGGCGGTGAACTGGTACGGCAGGGCCAGCGCGGTCGCGGGGAAGCGGCAGGCCAGCTCCTGGTGGCTGGGCACCCAGACGAACTGCCGGCGGCGGGCGGCGGCGGCCACGGGAACACCGGCCGTCAGCCGGACCCTGGACCACGGCTTGACGATCTGGGCCGGCAGGCCGACCTCCGCGTCCATGTACAGGACCTCGTCCGACTCGGCCAGGAGATAGCTCGCGGCGATGTGCGCCCCCGCGTCACGGGCGGCACGGATCAGCACTTCGTCCGACTCCGAGGCGTACCGCGGGTCGGCCCCGCCGGCGTCACCCTGCACGGGCCTACCCCGCTCCACCCTGCGGAGACGTCGGTACACAACCTCCGGGACCGGCCATGGGTCAACTGTAAGTGCGCATAACCGGAGCAAGGGCGCCCATTGCTGGATTCTGATGACTAAGTGGCAGGAACATGGGCTTTTCCCGACGCCCCCATGAGGTCCGCAACACGGTCGCCCCCTGCGGAGGCCGATGATCTGCGCACCCGGCCGGTGAACCGTTGCCCGTGGAGCGGCGTATCCCCGTACATGGGATCTGGTGCGGTCCTGCGGGTGTGGGCGTGCGCGGCCGGGGCCGTCCTGGCAGGTGTGGTGGTGCTGGTGGTCGCGCTCCGGTTCGGCGGCGGCATCGTCGAGACGGAGATCGCCGGGCTGCCCAGCGCCGGGCCGTTCACCGACTGGGGCCTGCCGGTGGCGCGGTTCTGCGTCAACCTGTGCGCGGTCGGCTGCCTGGGAACCCTGCTGGCCGCCGCGGTCCTCGCCCCCGCCACCTCGCCCGAGTCGGCCGGCTGCACCCGCGCGGCCGGTTGGTGGGCGCTCGGCTGGGCCGCCAGTGCCGCCATGAGCTACCTGCTGACCGTGTCCAGCATCATCCCGATGCCGCTCGCCGACCTGCTCGCCTTCCGTGAGCTGCTGAGCTTCGGCGCGTCCAGCCCGCAGGCCCAGGCCATGCTGCTGGTGCTCGCCCTGGCCACGGTGCTGGTGCCGCTCACCCTGCTGCCCCGGGTGCCCGGCTGGGTCCGGCTGGCGACGGCGGCCTTCGCGATCCTGCCGCCCTCGTACGTGGGCCACGCCGCCTCCTCCGGCGACCACGATCTCGCCGTCTCCGCCCTGCTGTCACACGTGCTGGCCGTGTCGATCTGGGTCGGCGGGCTGGCCGCCGTGCTCGTCCACTTCCGGCGTTCCGGCGACCTCGCGCTCGTGCTGGCCAGGTTCAGCACGATCGCCCTGTGCTGCTTCGCGGCGGTCGCCGTCTCCGGCCTGGCGGGCGCGTGGGCGCGGCTGAACACGCCCGCCGACCTCTACCAGAGCCGCTACGGCCAGCTCCTCCTGGCCAAGGTCGCCGTCCTCGCGGTGCTGGGCTGGTTCGGCTGGACCCACCGCCGCCGCACAGTCGCGCGGGCGCAGGAGCGGAGCGTGCGCCACACCTTCGCCCGGCTCGCGGCGGGCGAGGTGGTCGTGATGACGGCCGCCATGGGCCTGGCCGCCGCCCTGTCGCGCACCCCGCCGCCCGTCTCCGCCGGCGGCCACGGTGACCAGGCACTCGGGTACGACCTCGCCCCCTTCACCCTCGGCGCCCTCTTCACCGAGGTACGCCCGGACCCGGCGGTCCTGCTCCTCCTGGCGCTGCCCGCGATCGGCTACCTGCTGGGAGTGCGCAGGCTCGCCTCCTGGCCGACGAGCCGCACCCTCGCCTGGTACGCGGGCCTGGCGCTGATCGCGTTCGTCCTGGTCGGCGGGGCCGACGGCTACGCCCGCGCGATGCCGTCCGTCCAGGCGGTCCAGCACGTCGTGCTCTCCGTCGTCGCGCCCGTTCTGCTGTGCCTGGGCGCGCCCGTCACCCTCGTCTCCCGGGCCACCACCGCCACCTCCCAGTACGGGAACGTCGGCGAGCGCCTCCTGGCCTGGCGCGGCACCCACCCCGCGCTCCTGCTGGCCGCCTGCACGCTGCCCGGCCTCCTGCTGTACGGGACAGCCTGGCTGCCCTGGTCCCTGTCGGCCCACGGCCCCCATCTGCTCACCGGGCTGTTGTTCCTGCTCACCGGGCTGCTCACGTTCTGGGTGGCGGCGGGCGTGGACCCGCTGCCGAGACCGTTCCCGCCGGCCGCGAGAGGCTGGCTGCTGGCCGTGGTCACCGTGGTCCAGCTCGCGCTGGGCGCCGCCCTGCTGCTCGGGCCGCCCGTCGCGGCCGGCTGGTACGTCGTGGCGGCGCCCGCGGGGGCGCCCGGCCTGCTCGACGGCCAGCGCCTGGCCGGGGCCGTCTTCGTGCTGCTGCCACTGCCCCCGATCGCGCTGCTGGCCGTCCGGCTGTGGCGGCCGGGCAGGAATACCGCCGGTCGGGTCGCGGGTAGGTACACCGTCGCGGGCCGATAGTCCCGCCCGCCACATGGCTGGCTGTCCGCCTGCCATACGCCCGGAAGTCCTGCCTGCCATACGCCCAGAAGTCCCGCCCGAGACATGCCCGGTAGTCCCGCCTGCCACATGCCCGGTGCCGTGTCGCTCTTGACACACGGCCCGAGCCGCCCGCTATCTTTGTTCATATGAATAGCTCTTCAGATGGCGGGATGCTGGCCATTGACGGTTGCGCCGTCAAGGTCGTCGACGCCGACCGGGTCACCGCCGTGCGCGAGCGGATGCCCGCCACCGGGGACCTGGCCGACACGGCCGACGTGTTCGGGCTGCTCTCCGACCCCAACCGGCTGCGGCTCCTGGTGGCCCTGCTGGACGGCGAGCTGTGCGTGTGCGATCTCGCGGCGGTGACCGGCCAGAGCGAGTCCGCCGTCTCCCACGCCCTGCGGCTGCTGCGCGCGCACCGCATCGTCGCCGCGCGCCGCTCCGGGCGGATGGCGTACTACCGGCTGGAGGACCCGCACGTACGGATGCTGCTCGATCTGGCGCTCGCCCACACCGAGCACACCGACGCCATCCACCCCGAGCGCGACGGGAGCCCGTGATGGGAACGGGACACGGGCATGGGCACGGGCACGCGGGCGGCCGGCACCGCTGGCGGCTCGGCGTCTCCTTCATCCTGATCGGCGCCTTCTTCGTGGTCGAGCTCGGCTACGGCCTGATCTCGGGCTCGCTGGCGCTCATGTCGGACGCCGGGCACATGGCCGCCGACGTGGTCACGCTCGGCGCGGCGCTGGTCGCGACCAGGATCGCCACCCGCCCCGACACCACGGGCCGGCGCAGCTACGGCTCCTACCGGGCCGAGGTGTTCGCGTCGCTGCTGGCCGTCGTGCTGATGCTGGGCGTCGCCCTGTACGTCGTCGCCGAGGCCGTCGGCCGCATCGGCAGGGCCGCCGAGGTCGCCTCCGGGCCGATGATCGTCGTCGGCGCCGTCGGCCTGGCCGTCAACGTGGTCGCGCTCCTGCTGCTGCGCTCCGGCGCGAGCGAGAGCCTCAACGTCAAGGGCGCCTACCTGGAGGTCGTCGCCGACACGGCGGGCTCGGTGGGCGTCATCGCCGCCGGCTGGCTCGTCGCCGCCACCGGCCAGGCGTACTGGGACACCGTCATCGCCCTGGCCATCGGCGTCTTCGTGGCCGTACGCGCCGTCTCGCTCGGCCGCCAGGTGTTCGCGGTCCTGGGCCAGCACGTGCCCGAGGGCGTGGACGCCGGCGCCGTCGCCGCCGACCTGGCCGCGATCGACGGCGTACGCGACGTCCACGACCTGCACCTGTGGACCCTGACCTCCGGCATGAACGTCGCCACCGCCCACCTCGTCACCGTCGACCAGGGCGACAACCACGCCGTCCTCGACCAGGCCCGCGACCTGCTGCGGCAGCGCCACGGCGTCGCGCACGCGACCCTCCAGGTGGAGCCGGCCGACCACAACGGCTGCGACGAGCTCGGCTGGTGACCTCCGGTCAGCGCGCCAGGTAGGCGAGCCAGCTCCCGAACCGCGAGATCTCGGGAGCGTCCGCCACCGCGTACGTCTCGCACACGAAGCCCGTCACCGCGCTCCCGTCGTCGAGCAGCACCTTGCCCAGCGCCATCGGCGCGGTGAGCCCGTGCAGGAACGGCCCGAGCGCGGCGGGCGGCAGCAACCACAGCTCGCCTTCCAGGGAGAACCCGCCGGCGCTGTCCCTGACGAGCCCCGGCCGGTCGCCCAGCGCGTACATCCGGTATTCCGGCGCGGTGCGCACGCCCCGCGCCAGCCGCGCGCCGGCGGCGGTGAGCTGGTGGTTCAGCGGCTGCCCCGACAGGTGCGCGCCGAAGACCACGAGCGGCTGCCCCGACAGGTGCGCGCCGAAGACCACGAGCGGCAGCGCCGGGGCGGCCGGAGCCACGGGTGGCCCCGGGTCCAGCAGCCTGGCCAGGTCCGCGACGACCTGGTCGGCGAACGGCCGGCCGATGAGCGTGACCCCGAAGGGCCCGCCGTCCGCCTCACCCGCCGGTACGGCCACCGCGCACAGGTCGAGCAGGTTGACGAAGTTCGTGTAGACGCCGAGCCGGCTGTTGACGCCGATCGGGTCGGCCGCGACCTCGGCGATGCCGGGCTGGAACGGCGCGGTGGGCAGCAGCAGCGCGTCGAGTCCGGTCAGCCGCTCCATCGCCAGTGCCCGCAGCCCGGCCAGCCGGTCGCGGTCGTGGGCGAGCCGGTGCGCCGGGATGTCGCGGGCGCCGGTGACGATCGCGCGCACGCTGGGGTCGATCTCCTCGGGCCGGGCATCGATGAACGCGCCGAACGCGGCGTACCGCTCGGCCGCGAACGCCCCGTCGTACAGCAGCGTGGCCGCCTCCAGGAACGGCGTCACGTCGATCGGCACGAGCTCGGCCCCGGCCTTGGCCAGCCGGTCGGCCGCCGCCTGGAACGCCCGCGCCCATGACGGCGACAGCTCGGGGAGCGGCCGGTCGGGCAGGGCGATCCGGGGGACCGGCGGCGCGGCCAGCGGCGCGTCCGGCGGCCAGGGCCGCTCCGGCGGATCCGCCAGCACGTGCGCCGCGAACTGCGCGAGCGAGACCGTGGCGGCGAACACCGTGACGCAGTCGAAGGGCCGCGCGGCCGGCACCACGCCCCCGGTCGGGACGAGCCCCAGCGTGGGTTTGACCCCGGCGATGCCCTGGAAGGCGGCGGGCACCCGGCCCGAGCCCGCCGTGTCGGTGCCGAGCGCCAGGTCGGCGATGCCCAGCGCGACCGCGACCGCCGACCCCGAGCTGGAGCCGCCCGACACCAGCTCGGGATCGTGTACGGCGCGCACCACCCCGTACGGGCTGCGGGTGCCGACGAGGCCGGTCGCGAACTGGTCGAGGTTGGTCTTGCCCAGCACGATCGCGCCCGCGGCCACCAGCCTGGCCACGGCGGGCGCGGAGACGCCCGGCGTGTAGGCGTAGGCGGGACAGGCGGCCGTGGTGGGCAGCCCGGCGACGTCGATGTTGTCCTTGACCGCGACGAGCAGGCCCGCCAGCGGCAGATCCGCGCCCGCCGCCGCACGGGCGTCCACCCGCGCCGCGTCCGCCAGCACCTCCTCGCGGTCGCGCAGGGTGATCCAGACCTCGGGCCGGTCGCACTCCTCGATGCGCGCGTAGGCGCGGCGGACGCGTCCGGTCGTGGTCACAGAGCCGCCAGGAGCCGGTCGGAGGTGGCCACCGCGCCGAAGACGCCGCCCTGCATGGTGACCATCTTCACGGCCGCCGCGTAGTTGCCCTCGTCGGTCGCGCCGGTGCAGTCGGTCAGCAGCAGGCACTCGTACCCGCGGTCGTTGGCCTCGCGCATCGTGGTGTGCACGCAGACGTCGGTGGTGATCCCGGTGAGCATCAGGTGCGTGATCCCGCGCGTGCGCAGCAGCAGGTCCAGGTCGGTGGCGTAGAAGGCGCCCTTGCCCGGCTTGTCGACGATCAGCTCGCCGTCGACCGGCGCGACCTCGGGGACGATCTCCCAGCCGGGTTCGCCGCGCACCAGGATCCGCCCGGCCGGTCCGGCCGAGCCGATGCCCGCGCCGATCCGCTGCGAGCGCCACAGCTTGTTCGGGGGGCAGTCCGACAGGTCGGGCCGGTGCCCTTCGCGGGTGTGCACGACGGTGAACCCGCGCTCGCGGACCGCCGCCAGCACTTTGGCGGTGGGCCCGAGCCCGGCCCTGGTCAGCGAGAGGTCGTAGCCCATGGCGTCCACGTATCCGCCGGGGCCGCAGAAGTCGGTCTGCCAGTCCACGCACACCAGGGCGGTCCGCTCGGGCGACAGCGCCCCGTCGTACGGCCACGCGTACGGCTCCGCTTCGACAGCGATGGTCATCGTTCACTCCTTGCCGGTCAGGGCGGCGGCGACGGCTGCGGACGCGCCTACCGCGCCGAAGATCCCGCCGGACATCTCGATCGTGGACACCGCTCCGGCGCGCAGGTCGGCGCGGGCGGCCCGGGTGGCGTCGGCCACGAGCAGGCATTCGTAGCCCCGGTCGTTGGCCGAGCGCAGGGTCGAGTGGACGCCGGTCTCCAGGCAGCATCCGGCCAGCAGCAGCAGGTCGCGGCCGTGCCGGCGGAGCAGCGCGTCCAGCGGGCCGGCGTAGAAGCCGTCCCAGCCGGGCACGCTCACCAGCACGTCGGCCCAAGAGGGCGCGCTCACCGGCACGTCGGCCCAGCCAGGTGCGCTCACCGGCATGTCGATCCAGGAGGCGGCGCTCTCGCCGGCGGCGGGCCGCGGGGCCCGCACCCGGACGCCGGCCACCAGCCCGCCGGCCGCGCGGACGACCGCCGCCAGGTCGCCGGGAGGCGGCCGGTCGTCCGCGTAACAGGAGACCAGGAGCAACGCCAGCCGCTCGGGATCCAGCTCCCCGTGCCACGGCCACGGGTACGGGGTCGTGCCCGGCACGCAGGTCACGGCAGCTTCCCGACGACGCCTTCGACGAAGTAGTCGATCTTCTCGATGGCCGCGTAGTCGGGCACGGTGCCCTCCGGGATGCGTACCACGCCGTCCTGGTCCTTGACGGGCCCCGCGAACGGCGAGCCCGCGGCCGACCCGAGCCGCGTCCTGGCCTTGTCGATCTCCGCCTTGGTGGCCGCGTCCACGGCCGGGCCGAAGGGCGCCTGGACGAAGGGGTTGTCACCGGTCTTGAGCCCGACCCGGAAGTTGGCGTTGTACGGGCTGCCGGTGAACCGGCCCTCCCTGGCCGTCTTGACGATGTCGGTGAACAACGCGTCCCAGTCCCACTGCGAGCCCGTCAGCCAGCCCTTGGGCGCCAGGGCGGAGGCGTCGGCGTGATACCCGACCGTGTACATGCCGGCCGCCTCGGTCGCCTTGATGACCGTGGCGGTGCAGTCCTGGTGCTGGGTGAGGACGTCCACGCCCTGCTTGAGCAGGTTGGCCGCGGCCTCGGCCTGCTTGGCCGGGTCGCACCACGAGGAGGTGCCGACGACGTAGGTCCGCGCGTCCGGGTTCACCGAGGCGGCGCCGCGCTGGAAGGCGTCGATGTTGGTGATGGTCTGGTTGATGGGGAAGGCGTAGACGTAGCCGAGCTTGTTGCTCTTGGTGGCCTTGCCCGCCGCGATCCCGGCCAGGTAGACGGGCTCGTAGACGGTGCCGAAGTAGGTGCCGGAGTTCTTGGGCACGGCGCCGGTGATGAGGTTGCCCTGCTGGATGACGGCGACGTCGGGGTGCTCGGCGGCGACCTTGAGTGCGGCGTCGAGGTGCCCGTAGCTGGTGGCGAAAATGATCTTCGCGCCTTTGGCGATCATGCTGTTCATGACGCGGGCGGCGTTGTCGTCCTCGGGGACGTTCTCGGCCGTGAGCACCTTGACGTCGGGGAAGGCCTTGGCGACGGCCTGGCTGCCCTGGTAGGCGGCCTGGTTGTAGCCGTAGTCGTCCTTGGGGCCGACGAAGATGAATCCGGCGGCGGGGGAGCCCTTGCCGGGCGCGCCCGCGGCGGTGGCGGCGGCGGGGGCGGCGGCCGTACCGGCCGTGTTGGCCGCGCAGGCGGTCGTGAGCGAGGCGGCGAGCAGGGCCGCGAGCAGAGCGGTGGAGGGACGTGAGCGGATCTTCACCGGGGGTCGCTCCTTATGAGGAGGGGGAACTTTCGAAGGCGCGCCGGAGCTCGGCCGGAGCCGCGCGCAGGGTCCTGCGGCCGATCACCGCGAGGATGACCAGGGTGATGACGAAGGGCAGCGCGTCCAGCGCGAACTGGTTGAGCTCCGCCCCCCGAGCCTGCAAAGCGGGGGCGACCGCCAGCAGCGAGCCGAACAGGTAGGCTCCGCCCGCCACCCACATCGGGCGCCAGGCGGCGAAGATGACCAGGGCGACCGCGATGAACCCGCGCCCGGCCGTCATCCCCTCGAACCAGGCGTGCGCGTAGGCGGTGGCGAGCTGCGCCCCGCCGAGCCCGGCCAGCGCCCCGCCGGCCGTGACCGCCAGGCCGCGGATCAGCCCGGCGTGATACCCGTGCACGTGCAGCACCTCGGCCCGCTCTCCCGCCGTCCGCACCAGCAGCCCGCCCCGCGTACGGCGCAGGAACCACCACAGCAGCGGCGCGACCAGGTACGACGCGTAGGTGACCGGGTCGTGCTGAAAGAACACCTGGCCCACGACCGGCAGGTCGCCGAGCACGGGCAGGGTGACCGGCGCGAAACCGGGGGCGGCCACGCCCACGTACGCGGCCCCGAACAGCGAGGTCAGCCCGAGCCCGAGGAACATGAGCGTGAGCCCGGTCGCGAACTGGTCGGCGCCCCGCCACACCACGAGCACGGCGTGCACGAGCGCCAGGCCCGCCCCCGCCAGCGCACCCGCGGCCAGCCCGAGCCACGGGTTGCCGCTCTCGGCGGCCACCGCGTACCCGCTCAGCGCCCCGACCAGCAGGCAGCCCTCGGTCCCCAGGTTGACCACGCCCGCCCGTTCTGCGAGCGTCTCGCCGAGCGCCGCCAGCATGATCGCGGTGCCGCCGCGCACTCCGCCGGCCAGCACGTCGGTGATCAGGTCACTCATGTCAGCGCCTTCTTCCGCCTGGTCCAGCCGAGCACGGCGAGCAGCACCAGGCCGGTGAGGATGTGGGTGGTGGCGGCGGGCAGGCCGCTGTCGAGCTGGAGGCTGTCGCCCGCGACCGTGATGGCGGCGACCAGCAGCGCCGCGCCGACCACCGGCAGCGGGCGGTGCCCGACCAGCCACGAGGCGAGGAAGGCGACGTAGCCGAGGTTCGTGGTGATGCCCGGCCGCAGCTCGAACTCCTGCCCGGCCAGATGCACCGCGCCCGCCAGCCCCGCCAGCACGCCGCCGATGAGCATGGCCGACAGCAGCAGCGCGCGCACCGGCAGCCCGGCCCGCGCGGCCGCCTCCGCGTTGCCGCCGACCACGCCGAGCCGGAACCCGAACGCGGTACGCCGCAGCACCAGCCACACTCCGGCCGCGGCGAGCAGGGCCAGCACGATCCCCGCGTGCACGGCGGTGCCGCCCACCAGCGGCAGCCGCGCGGCCACCTCCAGCGACCTCGTGACCGGCTGGCCGGAGCCCGTGGTGTCCTTCCACGGCTCGTAGATGAGGTAGAGCAGCACGTCGAGCGCGATGTAGTTGAGCAGCAGGGTGCTGACGGCCTCGTTCACGCCGGTGGTGATGCGCAGGACGGCCGCGACGCCCGCCCACAGCGCCCCGCCGAGCGCGCCGCCGGCCAGCAGCAGGACGAGCACGAGCGGCCCGGCGACCTGCCGGTCCAGCGCCAGCCCGACGCCGGCCGCCGCGACCGCGCCGATCACCACCTGGCCCTCGCCGCCGACGTTGGTCAGCCCGGCCCGCGCCGGTACGACCACGGCGAGCGCGGCGAGGATCAGGGGGGCGGCCTTGATGACGATCTGCTCCAGGGAGGGCGGGCTGGTCAGCGTGGAGGTCACCATCCCGGCGAACACCGCCACCGGATCGGCCCCCTTGACGAGCAGCAGCAGCGCGAACAGCACCAGGGCCCCGGCCAGCGCGCCCGCCCACCGCAGGACCAGGCCGCGGTCGCGACCACGCGCGACGACGGGGACCGGCGCGGCGGTGCTCGCAGGCGCGCTCATGACGCTTCCCCGAGGGCGGTGCGAGCGGTCATGACGGCCTCTCCGGTGGTGGCGTGCGCGGTCATGACGGCCTCTCCGGTGGTGGCGTGCGCGGTCATGACGGCCTCTCCGGTCGTGGCGGGCGCGGTCATGACGACTCGCCGGCCGTGCTGACCAGTTCGCCGGGGCCGGCGACCTCGCCGCCGAGCATGAGACGGCCGATCTGTTCCCGGTCGGCGCGCGCCGCGTCCACGACGCCCGCGATCCGCCCGGCGTACATGACCGCGATGCGGTCGCTGAGCGCGATCAGCTCGTCGAGGTCCTCCGAGACGACGAGCAGGCCCGCGCCCGCCGCGCGCCGCTCCAGGAGGAGCTCCTGGGTGCGGCGGGTGGTGGCGATGTCCAGGCCGCGGCTGGGGTAGGCGGCCACGATGAGCCGGGCGTCGGCCCGGCCGAGCGCCCTGGTCAGCATGACCCGCTGGACGTTGCCGCCGGACAACCCGGCGAGGGTACGGTGCCCCGCCGCCATGCCGAGGCCGACCGCGGCCTCCAGCTCCCCGGTGGCCTGGGCGACCTGCCGCCAGTCCACGTTCAGCCCGCGCCGGGGCAGCCGGGCGAGACCGAGCGCCATGTGCTGCGTCACGCTCATGCCGGGGACGACGGCGTCGGTCAGCGGATCCTCGGAGACCGAGGTGACGCCCATGGCCGAGGCGGCGCGCGGCCCGCGGGTCAGCGGCTCGCCGCAGATCTCCACGGTGCCGGTGGCGGCCCGCCGTACCCCGAGCGCCACTTCGCACAGCTCCCGCTGGCCGCTGCCCGCGACCCCCGCCACGCCGACGATCTCGCCGGGCGCGACCGTCAGCTCCACCTCGCGCAGGGCCAGGTGGCCGCCGTCACCGTGGGCGCTGACTCCGCTGAGCCGCAGCGCGGGGACGCGGTCGCGGGCGGGCTCAGGCCGCTCGGCGGGCAACGCCGGCACGGTACGGCCCACCATGGCCGTCACGAGCTCGGCGTCGGTGTGCCCGCGCGGGTCGGCGGCCTGGAGGGTGACCTTGCCGCCCCGCAGGACGGTGACGCGGTCGGCGATGGCGCGTACCTCGCCGAGCTTGTGGGTGACCAGGACGACGCCGAGCCCTCGCTCGCGCAGCCCGCGTACCGCGTCGAGCAGCGCCTCCGCCTCCTGCGGGGTGAGGACGCTGGTCGGCTCGTCGAGGATGACGATGCGGGCGCCCGTCATGAGGACCTTGAGTATCTCCACCCGCTGGCGCTCGCCGATGGACAGATGGCCGGCGCGGGCCGCCGGATCGACGGCCAGGCCGTAGCGGGCGGCCGCCTCGATGATCTTCCTGTGGCCGCCGAGGCCCTTGCCGGCCAGGGCGATGTTCTCCGCGACGGTGAGCGCGGGGACCAGCCTGAGGTCCTGGAAGACCATGCCGATCCCGGCCGCGCGGGCTCGTCCCGGAGAGGTGGACATCGGCTCGCCGCCGACGAGGATCTCGCCGGCGTCGGGGCGGTACACGCCGTAGACGAGCTTGAGCAGGGTGCTCTTGCCCGCGCCGTTCTCGCCGATCAGCGCGTGCACCTCGCCGGGGAGCACCTCGAAGGCGACGTGGTCGTTGGCCAGGACCTCGCCGAAGCGTACGGTCAGCCCGCGTACGGCCAGCAGCGGCCCCGAGAGCGGCCCCGAGAGCGGCCCCGAGAGCGGCCCCGAGAGCGGCCCCGAGAGCGGCTCCGAGAGCGGTTGCGCCGGCGGTGGCTCGGTCATGTGGCGACCCTCCTGTGCAGGGCCATCTGGGTGATGGCGCGGGCGGCGCGGCGCTCGACGATCTCCAGGGACTCGCCGACGTGCTTGTGCAGGGCGGTGAGCGCGTCGTCGAGGTCCTTGGCGAGCACCAGCTCGACGATCCGCAGGTGCTCGTCGCTGGAGGTGGCGATGCGGTCGGCGGTCAGGAAGTCGTACATGCGTACGTGCCTGATCCGCGCGTTGACCGTCTCCAGCGCCTCGGTCAGCTCGTCGTTGCCCGAGGCGCGCAGCAGCGTGACGTGGAAGTCCTCGTCCAGCAGCACGAACTGCGGGTCGGGCTCAGGCAGGTCGTCGATGAGCTCGCGCCACTTGTCGCGCAGCGGTTCGAGCAGGGCGACGTCGTGGCTGACCAGGTCCGATTCCTGCACCCTGGTCAGGCCGCGCAGCTCCAGCGTGATGCGCAGCTCGTACAGGTCGCGCAGGTGGGACAGGTCGGGGACGGCCACGTAGTAGCACCCGTCCTCGCGGACCACCAGCCGGTCGGTCTCCAGCCGCACCAGCGCTTCGCGTACCGGCGTGCGCGAGACGCCGAGGTCCTCGGCCAGGTGCTTCTCCATCAGCCGGGTACGGACCCCGAACTCGCCGACCATCACCCGGCGGCGCAGCTCGTTGTAGGCCCATTCGCGACGGGACATCTCCACTTCGGTCACACCCCCTTCGCAGGTGGCGCTCATCTGACCAAGCGGTTATTTCTGCGGCGTTACCTCGTGAAGACACGGGTGTATACACGCGTGCATGTGCGCAGAATCCCTGTTCAGGGCGGTGTTGAGTGCATTATCGGGCACGATGGACGCGAATTTAGGACCGGACGGAAGGCCCGAGTCCCTGGGGCGGGTTTACCGGTCGGCGAGGTGGCAGGAGACCAGGTGGCCGGGGGTGGCGACGGGTTCGAGGGCCGGGGCCGTGCGCGCGCAGTCGGGCACCGCCAGGCGGCAGCGCGGGTGGAACGAGCAGCCGGACGGCGGGTCGACCGGGCTGGGCGGCTCGCCCTCCAGGATGATCTCCTGCCGGGTCCCGCGCAGGGCCGGGTCCGGTACGGGCGCCGCCGACAGCAGGGCCTGCGTGTACGGGTGCGCCGCCGAGCCGTACACCTCGGACTCCGAGCCGACCTCGACCACCTTGCCCAGGTACATGACGGCCACCCGGTCGGCCAGATGCTGGACCACGCTCAGATCGTGCGCGATGAAGACGTACGCCAGCGAGAACTGCTCGCGCAGCTCCTCCAGCAGGTTCACGATCTGCGCCTGGACCGAGACATCGAGCGCCGACACGGGCTCGTCGCACACCAGGACCTCCGGCCGCAGCGCGAGGGCGCGGGCGATGCCCACCCGCTGCCGCTGGCCCCCGGAGAGCTGGTGCGGGTAGCGCTCGCCGTGGCCGGGGTTGAGTCCCACCGCGGCGAGCAGTTCGCGCACGAGCCGGTCGCGGTCGCCGCGCGGCGCGAGGTCCGGATTGACGTCGTACGGCTCCCGCACAATGTCGGCGACCGTCATGCGGGGGTCGAGCGAGGAGTAGGGGTCCTGGAAGATGAGCTGGATGTGCCGCCTGGCCCTGCGCAACTCCCGGCCGCGCAGGTGGTGCATGGACCTGCCGAGCACGGTGACCTCGCCGGACGTGGGCCGCTCGTGCGCGGTGAGCAGCCTGGCCAGGGTGGACTTGCCGCACCCCGACTCGCCGACGATGCCGAGCGTCTCGCCCTTGCGCAGCACGAGGTCCACCCCGTCGACCGCCTTGAGCAGGCCCGTGGTGCGCCGGAGCACGCCCTGCCGGATCGGGAAGTGCTTGACCAGCCCGCGCACCTCCAGCACCACGTCGTCCCGTGCGGCCTCCGCGCCCAGCCGGGTCTCCGTAGATGGCTCGGTCTTCGCCGGTTCCGTCATGAGGACGTCACCCGTTCCCACTCGTGGCAGGCCGTGAGCCTGCCCGGTCCGATTTCGTGCGCCGGCGGCGCCTGCTCGCACGCGGCCGTCCCGTACCCGCAGCGGGGCAGGAAGCGGCACCCGTCCCCGGGCCCGGTCAGGTCGGGCGGCGCGCCCGGGATGACCGCGAGCCGCCGCCCGCGCAGCTCCGGCCGCGGGATCGCCCCCAGAAGCGCCTCCGTGTACGGATGCGCGGGCCCCGCGTACACCTCGGCCGCGCCCCCCTGCTCCACCACCCGCCCCCCGTACATGACGGCGACCCGGTCGGCGATGTCCGCGACCACGCCCATGTCATGCGTGATGAGCACCAGGGCGGTGCCGTGCTCGCGCTGGAGCTCCCCGAGCAACCGGATGATCTGCGCCTGGACGGTCACGTCGAGCGCGGTCGTCGGCTCGTCGGCGATGATCACCTGCGGGTCCAGCGCGATCGCCAGCCCGATCCCCACCCGCTGCCGCATACCGCCGGAGAACTGGTGCGGGTAGTCCCGCGCCCGCCGGGCGGCCGACGGGATGCGGACGAGGTCGAGCACCTCCACGGCCCGCCTGCGCGCCTCCTTGCGGGACAGCCCGCGGTGCGCGCGGAACAGCTCGGCGATCTGGTAACCGACGCTGAGCACCGGATTGAGCGCGGACAGGGCGTCCTGGAAGACCATGGCGATCGTGGTCGCCCGCAGCCGCCGCCTGGCCTCCTCCGGCAGCGTCACCAGGTCCACGCCGCGCAGGCGGACGGCGCCGGCCGTGATCGTGCCGCGCGGCGGGCGTACCAGCCCCATGATGGCGCGGGCCGTCACGCTCTTGCCGCTGCCCGACTCGCCGAGCACCGCGAGGGTACGCCCGCCCGCCACGGCGAGGTCGACCCCGTTCACCACCCTGGCCTGGCCGAAGCTCACGTGCAGGCCGGACACGTCGAGCACCGGCGCGGACGCGTCGAAGCCGGGCAGCGATTCCAGAGAGCTCATGGCGGCACCTAGCGCAGTCGGGGGTCGAAGGCGTCGCGCAGCGCGTCGCCGAGCAGCACGAAGCTGAGCACCGTCACGGTCAGGAAGATCGAGGGGAAGATCAGCAGGTGCGGGGCGGAGGCGATGTACTGCTGGGCGGTGTTGAGCTGCACGCCCCACGAGATCGCCGGCGTCTGCAGCCCCACGCCCAGGAACGTCAGCGCCGACTCCGAGGCGATCACGCCGCCCACGTTCAGCCCGGTGAGCACGGCGACCGGGCCGAAGGAGTTGGGCAGCACGTGGCGCAGCAGGATGCGCGGGGTGCCGGCGCCGACGCCGCGGGCGGCGGCCACGTACTCGCTGGTCGCCGTGGCGAGGACGGAGCCGCGCATGACGCGCGCCAGGACCGGCCAGCCGAAGAGGATCAGCACGGCCGAGACGGTCAGCTCGTTGTGCGCGCTGGCCGCCTGGAGGAGGACGATCATCCCGACCAGCGACGGGAACCCGAAGAACACGTCCATGACCCGGCTGATCGCCGCGTCCACCCAGCCGCCGAAATAACCGGCCAGGCCGCCGAGCACCACCGCGATCACGATCATCCCGGCGGTGACGAGGACCGCGATCAGGACCGACGACCGGGCGCCGTGGACCACGTTGCTGTAGAGGTCGCAGCCCTGGATGTCGAACCCGAACGGATGCCCCGGCGCCGGCGGCAGGCCGCTGTTCACCAGGTCGCAGCGGCGCGGGTCGCCGGCGCCGAACCAGCCCGCGAAGAGCTGCGGCGCCGCGGCCATCGCGCAGACCAGCAGCGCGACGACGCTGGAGACGGCGAACGACGGGCGGCGGCGCAGCTCGCGCAACAGGCCGCCCTCACGGCCGCGTTCATGGCCGCGCGGTGCCTCAGCCGAGGCGGATGCGAGGGTCGAGGATGCCATAGAGCAGATCCACCAAGAGGTTCACCAGCAGGAAGACGAGGACGAGCAGCGTTCCCACGCCCACGACGACAGGCCCGTCGTGCTGCGGGATCGCCGTGAAGATCTGGTAGCCGAGGCCGGGCAGGTTGAAGATCCCCTCGATCAGCACGGTGCCGCTGAGCAGGTAACCGAGGCTCACGCCGAGCAGCGACACCACGGGGATCAGGGAGTTGCGCAGGACGTGCCGGACGACGACGGCCCGCCTGGGCAGGCCCTTGGCGGTGGCCGTGTCGACGTGGTCGGCGCCCAGGTTGTCCAGGATGCTGGTCCTGGTCAGCCGGGCCACCTGCGGCAGGCCGTAAAGGGCGAGGACCAGGCCGGGCAGGACGTACGCCAGCGGCCACCCGGCCTCGGTGCCCGAGACCGGCAGCCAGCCGAGGTTGATGCCCAGCACGAGCTGCGCGATGTAGGCGACCACGAAGAACGGCACGCCCATGATGACCGTGGTGCCGCCGAGCACGGCCGCGTCGGCCAGCCGGCCGCGCCGCATCCCGGCCACGGTCCCGAGCGCCACGCCCAGGACCGACATGAACAGCCAGGCCGTCACGCCGAGCTGGAACGTCACCGGCCAGCTCGCCGCGATCACCTCGGAGACGGGACGGCCGCTGAAGCTGGTGCCGAGGTCCCCGGTGACCAGGCCCCGCAGGTAGAGGCCGTACTGGACGATCAGCGGATCGTCCAGGTGGAACCGCTCCCGCAGCGCCTGCTCCACCGACGGCGACAGCATTCTGTTGGGGCCCGCCAGCGCCTGGATCGGGTCGCCCGGCAGGGCGTAGACCGCCAGGTAGATGACGAAGGTGGTGCCCAGCAGCACGGGCAGCGCCGTGAGCAGCCGGTGGAACGCGTACCTCCCCACGGCTGCGCCTCAGCCGACCTTGACGGCGGCGAGCGTCACGCCGCCGAGGAACTCCGGCTTGACGTTGCTGACCTTGGCGGAGTAGGCCAGCCCGCCGACCGGCTGGAACAGCGGCGAGAGCGGCAGCCCGTCGAGCGCCACCTTGGTCGCCTCCTTGGTCAGGCTCAGCGCCTCGTCCTGGGTCGCGTTCGCCGCCTTGTCCATGAGGGAGGCGAACTCGGGGCTGTCGTAGCCGGTGACGTTCGCGCCGGAGCCCTTCGTGAAGAGCTGGTCGGCCAGGGCGTACAGGTGCGGGTAGCCGGCGCCCATGTAGAGCAGGACCGGGCCGTCGATCTTCTTGGCCGTCATGTTGGGGTAGAGCTGGTCGACCGGCTGGGCCTGGGTGGTGACGGTCTCGATGCCGAGGTTCGTCCTGAGCTGGTTGCCGATGGCCTCCAGGATCACGGTGTTCAGCGGGTCCTGGAACGTCCACAGCTTGAGCGGCCCGCTCCAGCCGCCCGCCTCGGCGAGCAGCGCCTTGGCCTTGACCGGATCGTAGGAGCAGGACGCGCAGTCCGCCGCGCCGCCGCCGGGGACGGTCGGCCCCGCCAGGCCCTTGGCCGGCTCGCCGAAGCCGCGCAGCAGCGACTTGACGATGGTCTCCCGATCGACGGCCTGGGCGAACGCCTGCCGCACCCTGATGTCGGCGAAGCGCTTGTCCCAGAGCGGGAAGCCCAGGTAGACGACCGCCGGGTACGGCACGCGTACCAGCCGGTCCTTGAACCGGCTCGCCGCGTCGGTGAGGTTGTTACCGGTCACCAGCGTGACGTCGACGTTGCCCGCCTGCAGGTCGCGGTAGGCGGCGGCCTCGTCCTGGTACGACTTCGCCTCGATCGTGGCCGCGTCGCCCGGCGTGCCCTTGTAGCCGTCGAACTTCCGCAGGACCACCTTCGTCACGCCCGCGGCCAGCCCCTCGCCCTCCATCTTGTACGGCCCGTTGCCGATCGGCTTGCGGTCGAAGGCGTCGAGGTCGGTGAAGGCCGCCTTCGGCATGGGCGCGAACGCGGTCTGGGCCAGCACGTACGGCAGCAGCGACAGCGGCTTGCCGAGCGTGACCTTCAGCGTGGTCTTGTCGACCACCTCGACCCCGGACAGCGTCTTCTTCGCCGGCTTGCCGTCGGCGGGGTTGAGATCGGCGTAGCCCTTGATCGCGGCGAACATGAAGTTGCCGGTGAAGGCGTTGGGCCCGTACGCGGTGGCGTTCCACGAGTCGGCGAACGACTGCGCCGTGACCTCCTCGCCGTTGTGGAACGTCCAGCCCGGCTTGAGCTTGATCGTCCACTCGACGCCGTCGGAGGACTCGATCGACTCGGCCACCGCGTTGACCGCCTTGCCCGTCGCCGGGTCGACGGTCGTCAGCGGCGTGAACAAGGCGTAGTCGAGGTTGCTGGCGGCCGACTTGCCCGGCGTGAAGTGGGACAGGAAGTACGTGGTCACGCCCACCGAGTAGGACTTCTCTCCCTGCGGGGCGGACCCGGCCGAGCCGGCGGAGCAGGCCGTCAGCGTGACGGCCAGCGCGCTCGCGACGGCGGCTCCAAATGCTCTTTTGACGGACATACGCTGACACCTCCAAGGATGGCGGGGCCCGTGCTTGGGGTTGAGCGTGCCATAGCACTGCTGGCCCTTCATTGTTGGAATGGTTCAACCCCGTGGGGCTGGTTTGTCTGCTGGGACAGCCGGGTCAACCGCGTGTTTCACAGATGTTGCCGGTGGGTCCACCGGCCGCCGAGCAACGTGCCCAGCACGTCCATGCCGCGCAACCCGGCCGCGTCCAGGCCCGACGGGTCGGCCGCGGTGATCATCAGATCCGCCGCGTCACCTCGTCGTACGCCGCGCCGCCCGCGGCTGGCCGCGGCGAGCACGGCAGGCAGCGGGATCGACTGCTCGGGGTGCCACGGCGGGCGCTCGTCGTCGGTCCGCCCGACGGCGGCCGCCAGGCCGTCCCACGGGTCGAGCGGCGCCACCGGGGCGTCGGAGCCCAGCTCCAGCACGGCGCCCGCGGCGAGCAGGTCGGCGTAGGCGAAGGCGCGGTGCGTACGGCCGTGCCAGTGCAGGTCGGCGACCTCCCGGTCGTCGGGCGCGTGCGCCGGCTGGACGCTCGCGATCAGCCCGGGACGGGCGAACCTGGCGAAGTCGGCGGGCCGCAGGAGCTGCGCGTGCTCGATCCGGCCAGGACAGCCCACCCGCTCGAACGCGTCCAGCGCGATGCTCGCGGCCAGGTCGCCGATGGCGTGCACGGCAGGCTGGACGCCGTGCGCATGGGCCAGCGCCATCGTGGCGTGCAGGTCGTCCGGCGCGGTCTCCAGCAGGCCGCGCCCGCCGGTGCCGGGGTAGGGGTCGTCGCAGTACGCGGTCCTGGTGTTGAGCGAGCCGTCCATGAAGATCTTCACCGGCCCCACCTCCAGCAGGCCGCCGGACCCCGCGACGGCCGCACCGCTGCGCAGCCCGCGCCCGATGGCCTCCTCCAGCCGGTCCTTCGGGATCGAGCAGGCCACCCGCACGTCCACCTGCTGCTCGCGGACCCGGCGGGTCCAGTCGGTGACGTTGTCGGCGTACTCGAAGTCGAGCACCCCGACCACCCCGCGGGCCGCCGCCGCGGTGGTCGCCTCGGCCACCCAGCGGTCCAGCTCCCGCTCGGGCGGCAGCGGGAGCGCGGTCATCGCGACGTGGCATTCGCGCTCGCGCAGCACGCCCGTGGGGTGCTCGGCCCGCCCGACGGCGGCCAGCGCGGCCGGGCTGAACCAGCCGGTGTGCAGGTCGTTGCTGAACAGCGCGATCGGCCTGCCCGGCGCCGCCGCCTCCAGCAGGGACTTGTGCGGGGCGTCCGGCCACAGGCCGTCGCGGAAGCCGTAGGCGACGGTGAAGCCGGTGTGCGGGACCACGAGATCGACGGCCTCGCGCGCGCTGCGGGCGCCGCTGACGTCGACCCTGCGCCTGGTCTGCGCCCACTGCATCATGTGCACGTGCGCGTCCCACAGGCCGGGCAGGAGCGTGGCGCCCTGGAGGTCGGCCGACTCGCCGGCCGGCGGCTCCTCCGTGGTCACGTCCGCGATCCGGCCGTCCGCGATCAGGACGTTTCTGATCGGGCCGTTCAGGCCCATCCGCGCGTTGCGCAGCAGCAGTGAAGGCATGCGACGAACGCTAAGCGGGCGAACGCCGCCGCTCATCGTCGAAACCGGACATCTCGCCCTGGGCCCGTTGTCGGGGGCTACAGCTCGCCGCGCAGCCTCAGCAGGCGGAGCTGGAGCCAGATCACCAGCCGCTCCGTGGGGTCGGCGAGATCGACGTCGAACAGCTCCTGCAACCGGCGGACGCGGTAGCGCAGCGTGTTCTCGTGCACGGACAGCTCGGCCGCCGCCTTGGCCGCCTCGCCGAAGGCGTCGAAATAGGCCAGCAGGGTGACGGAGTGGGTGGTGGAGTGCGCCCTGTCGTGGTCGAGCATCGTGCGCACCGGGCGCAGGAGCCGGCCGTCCGCCACCCCGCCGCGTTCGGCCAGGTCGAGCAGGGCGACGCGGCTGCGTACCTGCTCGTCGGTGGCGACCGCCACCGAGGTCCCCGCGGTCTCGGCGAGCACGCGCAGCACCCGCTCGGCCAGCCGGCTGGAGGACGGCACCTCGCCCAGCCCCTCGACCACGGGGCCGATGCCCGCGTGCAGGGCGAGCCGGGTGGACTTGCGCACCGTGTCGGCCGCACCGGTCGCGACGCGGACCAGCCGCGCGGCGGGCGTGCCCGGCGGGACGGGCAGCAGCGCGTAGACCCGGCCCCCGGCCGTCGTGCAGACGGCCTGGGGATGCCAGGCCTCGCAGCTCAGGCTGATCAGATCGACGATGCTGGCCAGCGTCGTGCCCGGCTCGGCCATCGGGCCGGCGGGCGCGAAGGCCACGATCGTCACCGGCGAGCTCGCCGGCAGGCTCAGCCGCACGGCCGCCGCCGACTCGCTGGCCGTGCCGTCGAGCAGCGCCCGCAGCGTCTCCGAGCTGTGCCAGCGCTGCGGGTTGCTGGGGTTGCGGGCGCGCAGCAGATGCAGCGCCGCGATCCGGCCGGCGTCGTCGAGCAGCCGCATCGCGCCGGGCACGACCGGCGGCTCCCCGTCGAGGAGCCAGATGAACCCGAGCAGCTGGGCGCCCGCCCGGACCGCCGTGGCCAGGCGCCGCATGTGGCCGGGGCCGAGGCTGTCGAACCGCACGGGCCCGCCGGCTCGGAAGACGTGGGTGTACTCGCTGCGATTGGTGGGCCGCTGCGGGGTCTTGCGGCCCAGGATGCCGAGCCTGCGGATCTCGTCGATCTCCTGGCCGGGGATGTTGGAGTAGCCCAGCACGTTGCCCTGCGGGTCCTCGATGGTGGTCGCGCCGCCGATCGTCGCGGCGATCGCGTTGGCCAGCGCGAACAGGTCGCCGATCGCGACCGTGGAGTAGGTCGTGGTCGCCGCGCCCGGGCCGGCGATCGCCGCGGTCAGCAGGGCGTCGAGCTGCCGCCACGGGATCCGCTGGGGGGCGATCAGCAGGGCGATGCCCGCGTCCTTGGCCGTGTCGATGAGCGGGCCCAGGTCGGCGCCTCTGTCCTTGACGACGACGGCGTGGTAGTCGAGGCGGGCGGCGCGGCGTACCAGGTCGTGGGTGTCCTGGCCGGCCACCCGTGAGCCGACGGCGAGCAGGACGCAGCCGGGGCGTTCGTCGAGGGGGTCGTCGGGGTCGTGCACGATGGGCTCGCCCAGGGTGATCGCCTCGCCGCCGGGGGCGTAGGCGGCGGTGAGCACGTGGCTGCCCAGGGTTTCGAGCACCTGGCTGAGCGGCGGGTGGTAGGGGCTGGAGATCGAGCCGTCGGGCATCGGACCATCGGGTATCAGGTCAGATGCCGACATTCCACTCCTTAGCGCGATAGCGGGGCTTCATTCAACCAGGTCGTGGCTTTGACGGTTGCCACAAGGCGGGTGCGGCGACGTTGAGGTTCCCCACGATGTCCGCCGATGCGAATCGTGTGGAAACTAGGGTGTGCTCGCCTCCTTGATTGCTGAACTCGACACCGTCCCCGACTTCGACCGCTTCGCGACGGTGGACGAGGTCCACGCCGCACTCACCCGGCTGGCGGACGACCATCCCGGCGTGGCCTCGTTGCGCCGCATCGGCACCTCCCGCCTGGGCGACCCGCTGCTCTGCCTGACCGTGGGCGACGGGCCGAGGCACGCCATCGTCGCCGCGGGCCCGCACCCGAACGAGCCCATCGGCGGGCTGACCGTCACGCACCTGGCCACCCGGCTGTGCGCCGACGCGGAGCTGCGCCGCTCGGCCGGCTACACCTGGCACATCGTGGGCTGCCTGGACCCGGACGGGACCCGGCTCAACGAGGGCTGGTTCGCGGGGCCGTTCACCAGGGCGCACTACGGCCGGCACTTCTATCGGCCGGCCGGGGACGAGCAGGTCGAGTGGACGTTCCCGTTCGCCTACAAGCGGGCCTACTTCGATCGGGTGCTCCCCGAGACGCTGGCGCTGATGCGGCTCATCGACGACACCCGCCCGTCGTTCGTGACCACCCTGCACAACGGCGAGTCCGGCGGCGTCTTCTACTACCTGAACCGGCCGGAGCCCGAGCTCCAGCAGGTGCTCAAGGCCCTGCCCGCGCGGTACGGCGTGCCGCTGCACGCGGGAGAGCCCGAGCACCCCTCCGTGAAGCAGCTGGAGCAGGCCGTCTACCTGGCGCCCACCATGGAGGACGCCTACGACTACCTGGAGGCGCTCGGGCAGGACCCCGTCGAGCACATCGGCGGCGCCGCCAGCGACTCCTACATCAAGAGGTACGGCGCCCTCGGGCTGACGGCCGAGGTGCCCTACTGGACGGACGCCTCCGCCGCCGACACCTCCCCGTCCGGCCAGGTCTACCGCGACCTGCTGCTCGGCCACGCCGCGAACCTGCACGCCGCCTCCGCCGTCATGGACGGAGTGCTGTCCGCGGTGTCGGGCGACCTGGTCACCGACTCGCCCTTCGTGCGCGCGAGCAAGTGCTTCATCCCGATGGTGGCCGGCATGGCGGTCACCGACGAGACCAGGGCCAAGGCCGCGGAGAACGACCGGCCCGCCACGGTCGCCGAAGTGTCCTCCTGCCGGGACCTGCTGCACAGCGTGCGGCTGCGCTTCGGGGGGATGCTGCTGCGGGCGCTGGAGGGCGAGCTGGCCGTGGGCAACGGCACGCCGGCCATCCGGGCGCAGGCGGGCGAGCTGTCGCGGACGTACGCGGAATGGTGCGCGGAGGCGGAGGCGACCGCGTCCGACGAGACGATCCCGATCCGCCACCTGGTCTCCATCCAGTACGGCGGCATCCTGGCCGGCGCCGCGCACGCCGCGGCGTCCTGATCGGTCGTCCCGCGCGGACGCCGCCGGTCAGGCGCCGGCGAACGGCATGTGCTCGCCCGGCACGTACTGCGGGAACGGCTGGTAGACGTTCACGCCCGGCTGCCCGCGCAGCAGCAGCGCCGACGTGAACGGCTGCTGCTCGCTGGTGATCCTGGTCGAGGTCGGGATGTAGCGGATGGTCAGGCCGCAGCGCCGCCTGGGCGAGGTGTTGGCGGTGGAGGCGTGCAGGATGTTCGGGTGGTGCACCTCCACGTCGCCCGGCGACAGCACCAGGTCCACGGCCGCCGACTCGTCCACCGCCACCGCGCTCTCCGAGCCGAGGACGTTGTCCACGTCGTCGCGCGTGCGCAGCTCGTGCAGGTCGTCCTTGTGCGAGCCGGGGATCACGCGCACGCAGCCGTTCTCCGGGGTGGACTCGTCCACGGCCAGCCAGAGCGTGATCACGCGCATCGGCTCAAGAGGCCAGTACGCGCCGTCCTGGTGCCACAGGACCGCCTTGCCGGAGAAGGGCGGCTTGCTGATGTAGTGCGAGGCGAACAGGGCGAGGTCCGGGCCGAGGAACAGCTCGGCGATGTCGAGCAGCCGGTCGTCGCCGACCAGCCGCACCCAGAACGGGTCGCCGGCGACCAGCTCCGTGGCCAGGTCCTCGCCGAGCCGGTCGGGATACCTGGCGTGCAGCCAGTCGACGTGCGCGCTCGCCTCGGCGATGAGGGCGGGGTCGATGACGTTCCGGAAGATCGTGTAGCCGTCGCGGTCGAAGTCCTGCAGGGTCCGGTCGGCTTCCGTGATCACGATGCGCTCCTCCTGGGGCTGGGTGGGGGTGGGCGTCGAACCGGATTCTTCGGCCTTCCTGCCGCGAGTTACTAGTACTCGCCACGCTATAAGTATTAATTTCCTGACATGGCGACCATTTTGCGCTGGGTCGAGTTCGCGGTCGGCCTGCCGTACCACGCGGCATTGGTCCCGGTCACGGGCGGCCGCCGCGACCGCCCCGAGCCGCACAGCCACGCCGACTTCCACGAGCTCGTCTTCGTCACCACGGGCGCGGGCGTGCAGCGGGTGGGCGAGACGGAGATGCCGCTGCGCGCCGGGGACGTGGTCCTGGTCCGGCCGCACGACCGCCACGAGTTCGCGGCCACGCCGCCCGGCCATCTGCGCTTCGTCAACATCGCCTTCCCGAGCGAGCGCTGGCGCGCCTTCGCCGATCTCGCGGGGCTCACGGGGGCGGCGGAGTGGGACCGCCGGGACCTGCCGCTGTCGGCGCGGGCCGACCCTGGCGGGCCGATCGCGGCGGAGTTCGCCCGCGTGCTGGCCGCGTACTCGGGGGTGCCGCGCGTGCTGGACCTGGTCGGGCTGTGGACGGTGGTGGTGCCGGTCCTGGAGCGGGCCGACGGCCTGGCGGTGGACCGGCGGCCCGGCTGGCTGGTGACCGCCTGCGCCGCGATGAGCAGGGAGGAGAACCTGCGCGACGGGCTGGCCTGCCTGCAGGCGATGGCCGCCGTCAGCCCGGGGCACCTGGCCCGCTCGATGCGGGCGCACTACGGGTGCACGCCGATCGCGTTCGTGGCCGCGCGGCGGCTGGAGCACGCCGCGCTGCTGCTGACCACGACGACGGAAGGCATCGGGCGGATCGCCCAGCGCTGCGGCTTCTCCGGCCAGTCCTACTTCGCCAGGCTTTTTCACGATAAGTACGGCATGACGCCTCGGGAGTACCGGGAGGCGACCCGGCGAGCCGTGGTTCCTGCGGCCCTGGACACCCAAGATATCAAGTGATTAGATGACTTCACTTACGAGCTCGGTCTGATGTGAAAGCCCCGGTCGCAACGGGGTCCGAACCCCCCGAAGATCGAACAGGAGGCCGGGCATGATCCGGTCGCGTCTCTTCCGCATGGCTGCCGTCTGCGCCGCCGTACCCATGATCGTCCTTGCGGCCTGCTCCTCCGGCGGCGGCGGCACGCAGCAGCAGGCCGCCAAGACCGAGCTGAAGCTCTACAACGACAAGGGCGCCTGGAGCAAATACTTCGACCAGATGGGCGCCCTGTCCAAGCAGCAGATAGGGCTGTCGATGAAGCCGGTCGGCTACACCGACGAGCCGACCTACCAGGCGTTCATCAAGGCGTCCTTCCGGACGGACGTGAAGCCCGACCTGTTCACGTGGACGACGGGCGGCCGGCTGGCCGAGATCGTCGCGCAGAAGCAGGTGGCCGAGACGACGCAGCTCTGGCAGGAGGCCATCAAGAGCGGTGACCTCACCACCGAGCTGGCGAAGTACTACACCGTGGGCGGCAAGCAGTACTGCGTGCCGCTGAACGCCGCGTACTGGGGGATGTTCTACAACAAGAAGATCTTCGACGAGCACCAGCTGAAGCCGCCCACCACCTGGGACGAGCTGATGCAGATCGCCGCCACGCTGAAGAAGAGCGGCGTGACCGCGTTCTACCACACCTCCGTGCTGTTCTCCTTCGTCTGGTTCGAGCAGCTGCTCGCCGGCACCGACCCCGACCTGTACGACCGCCTGTCCACCGGCCAGGCCAAGTACACCGACCCGGGTGTCGTCGAGGTGATGAAGCGGTGGAAGTCGATGATCGACGCCGGCTACTTCAACAACCCGGGAGACAAGACCGACCCCGGCGACGTGCTCAAGACCGGCAAGGCCGCGATGGTGTCGTTCGGCACGTGGTTCAACACGAGCATGACGCAGCGGGACATGAAGGCGGGCTCCGACTACGGCTTCTTCACGATCCCGAACGTCAACCCCGCCCTGCCGAAGACCTCGATGATCTTCGAGAGCGGCCCGCTGTGCTCACTGGCCAAGGCGCCCGACGCGCAGGCCAGCACGAAATACCTCAAGTGGTGGGTGACCACCGCCGCGCAGGAGAAGTGGGCCACCGCCAGGGGCGACGTCTCGGCCAACCCCAAGGTCGCCATCGCCGACGAGGCCATCGCGCAGGTGGGCAAGGCGGCGGGGAGTGGGGAGTTCCGGCTGGTCAACCGCTACTTCGAGGCCGCGCCGCCACCCGTGCTCACCGCCGCGCTGGACGGCTTCGGCGCCTTCGTCGTCAAGCCGGACGGCTACCAGAAGATCCTGGAGGACATCCAGCGCGTCGCCGACGAATACTGGAGCACCCACCAGCAGGGCAACTGAGCGCTCGTTGAGTGCCGCCCCGGGCGTGGTGGGGGCCACGCCCGGCGGCGTTCACTTGTAGTAGCCCTCGACCGGGGCGCGCGCCTCTTCGTAGAGCGCCGGGCCGTCGAGCGGCACCTGCGGCCAGCCGCCACCCGGTTTGAGGCCGTCGAGCTGCTCGTTGGAGAGGGCGAACACGACCCGGCCGAGCCCGGACCGCTGGATCGCCCCCGTGCACATGCCGCAGGGCTGGCAGCTCGTGTACATGGTCGTGCCGGCCGCCGTGGCCGGATCCAGCTCGCGGGCCGCCCAGCGGGCCAGTTTCAGCTCCGGGTGCGCGCTGATGTCGGCGTCGGTGAGCGTGGTGTTGCGCTCCTCGGCGAGCACCTGGCCGTCCGGGCCCGCCAGCAGCGAGCCGAACGGCGGGTTGCCGCCCGCCCGCGCCTCGGCGGCGAGCTCGATCGCGCGGCGCAGCAGGGTTTCCTCGTTCTGTGTCACGGTTGGTCCATTCGCGGGTGAAGCTGCCAATGAGCGGCGACGGTGGCGAGCATCTGCCATTTCGCCTCAGGGTTGAGGGTCTCGTCCGGGTCGCCGTCGAACGGGTCGAGCACGACCGCCTCGGCCCCGAGCAACCGTAGCTGTTCGAGGTCTTCGACGATCTGGTCGATGGTGCCCTCGCCGGCCAGGCGGTCCTGACCGGTGACCGGCGAGGCGGTGATCCGCAGGACGATGCGCGGGGCGAAGCCGGGCACCGGGCGGTCGCCGGCGATCGCCCGCATCCGGCCGGTCGCCTCGCGCAGCCAGGGGATCGTGTTCCTGAGCGGGTGCCAGGCGTCGCCGAGCCGGACCGCCCGCTCGATGCCGGCGTCGCTGTTGCCGCCGATCCACAACGGGATCGGCCCCGCGCGGTAGTCATCGGCGTCCTCCCTGGCGGCGCGTACCGCCAGGAGGGTGTCGTCGGTGAGCTTCCCGCGCTGGCCGAACGGTACGCCGAGGGCCGCGAACTCCTGCCTGGCCCAGCCCGAGGCCACGCCGAGGACGAGCCGGCCGCCGCTGAGCTGGTTGAGGTTGGCGGCCATGCGGGCGGTCAGGAGCGGATGCCGGTACGGCGCTATGAGCACCGTGGTCCCGAGCAGGAGCCGGTCGGTGACGCCGGCGAGCCACGAGAGGGTGGTGAACGGCTCGTAGAACGGCGCTGGATACTGGCCGGCGACATCCGGCGTCACCACGACATGGTCGGAGACCATCAAGAGATCGAAGCCCAGCCCTTCCACCGTCCGCGCCCAGTTGCGCAGGACGCCGGGATCGGTGCCGGGCCCGAAGTTCGGAACGTTAACCCCTATTCGCACTGCCTCAGGCTATCGAGACGATCATCATTGGCTGAAGGGATTCCTCCCGGCTTATGCGGTATTTGTCCGCGATGTTGCCGGTAGGTTGGCTGAATGGCCGAGAATCTCGACGCGACCGACTGGGCGATCCTCGTGGAGGTCCAGCGCGACGGCCGCATCCCGTTCACCGAGCTGGGCCGGCGGGTGAACCTCGGCTCGTCGGCGACGACCGAACGGGTGCGGCGCCTCGAATCCATGGGCGTCATCACCGGTTACCACGCCGACGTCGACCTGGAGAAGGCCGGGTACGCGGTGCTCGCCGTCGTACGCCTCAAATACCCGGGCAACCGCCACGAGCCGCTGCACCGGCTGCTCGCCGAGCGGCTGGAGATCCTGGAGTGCCTGCGGACGACCGGCGACGACTGCTACACGCTGAAGGTCGCCGCGGCCTCCATGGGCCATCTCGAACGGCTGGTCGGCGAGCTCGCCGACTTCGGGAGCACGACGACCAACATCGTCTACAGCCAGACCCTGCCGTACCGCGGCCCCCTGCGAGCCGCGGACGCCTGAACGGATCCGGCCGCCTGACTACCGTCCGTGCATCTATCATGACGGCATGCTGTCGGAGGCGGCCCGTGCCGGCGTCGTGCCGGTCCCGCGGCGGCCGTGGCCCCGGCGCGCGGTCGCGCTGACCGCCCTGTCGGCGTCCTTCGCCGGGTGCGCGGTGGCCGCGATGACCGCCGACGGGGCGCTCCACCTCGTCGCCGACTCGCAGACGTGGATCGCGCGCAGCCTCGGGCTGGGGATCGGGCTGGCCGTCGCGGCGTGGATGGTCCTGCGGCGCGATCCCCGCCACGGCGTCGGCCTGGTGCTGCTGGTCACCTCGGCCGGCCTGAGCCTGGCGGGGCTCGGCCAGACGCTGCGCGAGCTGGGGGACGGGGCGGGGGCGTTCATGGCGGGCGGCCCGCTGGCCGTGCTGCGCGGGGTGGCCATCTTCGCCCAGCACGGCGCGCTGGCCGTCCTGCCGCTGTTCTATCCCGGCGGCCGGCTTCCCGGGCGGCGCTGGCGTTTCGTCCTGTACGGCATGGCCGCCGCGTATGTGCTCTACCTGGCGCCGCTGGCCTGGTACGGGCGCGACCGGCACGACGCGGCCTGGACGTCGCAGACGATGGCATCCGGCCACCCGTGGTGGGGAGCCCTGGGCGAGCCGATCATCTGGATGCCCAGGATCGTGGCCGTGGCCGCCGCGGTGTCGCTGGTGCTGCGGGCCTCGCGGTCCGCCCAGGGGCTGGCGCGCCCGCGGCTGATCACCCTGTTGATCTGCCACGCGACCTTCTGGCTGGTGGCCACCGTCTACGCGCAGCTTCCCGTGGCCCGCGACCTCAACGGCAGGTTCTGGGCGGACCTGATCATCCAGGGACCGAGCACGATCGCCATCATCATGATCGCCATCGTGGCCGCCGCCTCGGTCCGGCTGAGCCCGCTGGTGCGCATGGTCCGGTTGCTCCTCGTGCTCGAAGGGCTGATCCTCGGCCTCTGGATCACGTACCACGCGCTGTCCGTCACCATCGCGGAGGTGGCGCCCGCCGCCGGGGCGGCGCCGGCGGCGTTGAGCGCGCTGGCGCTGCGCCCGCTGGCCCGGCTGCTGTGGCGGACGACGAACCTGCTCTTCTACGGCCGCCGGTCCGGCCCCGACGAGGCCATCCGCATCCTGGCCAGGCAACTGCGGGACCAGCACGACTCCGACGAGGTGGCCATGACCGTGTGCCGCACGGTGGTGGACCGGCTGGGGCTGCCCGGGGCCGAGCTGTCCGCGCCCACCCGCAACGGGGTGCAGGTCCTCGCGGCGGCGGGAGAGCCGGAGGGCGGGGCCGCGATCGAGTTCCCGCTGCACCATTACGCGGAGCACGTCGGCACGCTGGTCATCACCGCCCGGCCCGGTGAGAAGGTGCTCGACGCCCGCGACAGCGCGGCGCTCGGCGACCTGGCCACCCAGGTCGCGCCCGTGGTCGCGGCGCTGCGGCTGCGTGCCGACCTGCTGGCCAGCCGGGAGCGGATCGTCGCCGCCAGGGAGGAGGAGCGCCGACGGCTGCGCCGCGACCTGCATGACGGCCTGGGCCCGTCGCTGGCCGGGATCCGGCTGCGCCTGGACGGCGCCAGGCACACCCTGGGCGCCGGCTCGCCGGTGGCGCCGCTGCTGGTGGAGGCGTCGGGGGAGACCGCCTGGTGCCTGCGCGAGATCCGCCAGATCATCGACGACCTGCGCCCGCCGGTGCTGGACGACATGGGCCTCCTCGCCGCCCTGGACCACCTCGCGACCCGCTTCGGCGCCGCCGCCCCCACCGCCGCCCCCACCGCCGCCCCCTTGGCCGGCCACGCCCCCGACCGGTCCGCTGGCCGGTCCGCCGACGGGTCCGCTGGCCGGTCCGCCGGTCGTTCTGCGGATCGCGGCGGTGACCGTGCGATGGACGGCACGGCCGCGCACACCGCCGGTCGGATGATCGTTCGGACGGAGTTGCCTGGCGCGTTGCCTGCGCTGCCCGCCGCGACCGAGGTGGCCGCGTACCGGATCGCCGCGGAGGCCCTCACCAACGCGGTGCGGCACAGCGGTGCGGGCCGCATCGAGCTGGGCCTGGCGGTCGCGGGGCCGTGGCTGGAGCTGCGGATCGCCGACGACGGCGCCGGCCTGCCCGCGACGCCCGCCCGCGAGGGTGTCGGGCTGCGGTCGATGGCCGAACGGGCGGAGGAGATCGGCGGCACGCTGGCGCTCGGCGGCGAGCCGGGCGGCGGCACCCGCGTGCACGCCCGCCTGCCCCTGCACCTGCCGTGAGAGGAGGAGGCGCCGTGCCGGAGGAACCCCAGAGCGAGCTGCCCGGAGAGCGGGAACCCCAGAGTGTGCTGCCCGGAGAGCGGGAACCCCAGAGTGTGCTGCCCGGAGAGCGGGAACCCCAGAGTGTGCTGCCCGGAGAGCGGGAACCCCAGAGTGTGCTGCCCGGAGAGCGGGAGCCGCTGAGCGAGCTGCCCGAAGGGCCCGTGATCGAGCTGCCCGGAGAGCCGGTGAGCGTGCTCATCGTGGACGATCACCCGATGTTCCGCCAGGGCCTGCGTTACGTCCTCGACTCCGACCCCCGGCTCAGCGTCGTGGGGGAGGCCGGCGACCTGGCCCAGGCGTACGCGCTCACCGCCCGCCTGCGCCCCCGCGTGGTGCTGATGGATCTCTGCCTGCCCGACGGATCCGGCCTGGAGGCGACCAGGCGGCTCACCTCCGGCGGTGAGCACGAGCACGTGCCCGCCGTGCTCGTGCTCACCATGTCCGACGCCGACGACACGGTGGTCGCGGCCCTGCGCGCCGGAGCCCGCGGCTACCTCGTCAAGGACACCGGCGCCGAGGACATCCTGCGCGCCGTGCACACGGTCGCCAGAGGCGGGGCGAGCCTCGGCCCGCGTACGGCCGAGCGGTTGTCGGCCTTCTTCTCCGCGCTGCACTCCGTACCGTGCCAGGAGGCCTTCCCCACGCTGACCGCCAGGGAGCGCGAGATCCTGGACCTGGTGGCGCGCGGCCACGACAACCGGCGCATCGCGCGCAGCCTCGTGCTGTCGGAGAAGACGGTGCGCAACCATGTGTCCCGCCTGTTCGACAAGCTCCAGGTCGCCGACCGCGCGCAGGCCGTCATCCGGGCCCGGGACGCCGGGCTCGGCGAATGACCGGGCGCCGCCCCCGGTGGGGGACGGCGCCCGGTCGCCGGCTCAGACGTACGGCGTGCACACGGTGGCGGAGCGCCCGCCGTAGGAGAAGGTGCCGCAGGCCGCTGACGGCGGGATCACCGGCAGGTTGGACGACGGCATGTCCTGCTGCCGGACGTTGCTGTAGGAACGGCGGTTGAGCTGCTGCCCGCTCTGCCGCTGCACGTACACGCTCGCCGACCAGGTCTGCGGGTGGCTGTCCATGAAGGACTTCCACACCCAGACCTGGGCGTACTCGGTGAGGCCGCAGTCGTAGTCGTTCACCGTGGCGGCGCGCACGCCGTCCAGGTACAGCGAGGCCGTGCCCACCTTGTCGCAGCCGCGGGCGGCCTGGGCCGGCGTGGTGACCAGCCCGGCGGTGAGCCCGGCGGCCAGAAGGGCGGCGGCGAGGAAGCGGCGGATCGGGGTTGCGAACATGGTGTACTCCCTTGACGGGGGCGGGATCCGCTGATCGGTTCCCGCTGGACGCACACCACTGTCGGGCGCCCGCCGTCCCGGGCACGAGGGAGCCGGTGCCCGCCCGTGTCCCGTCCCTGTCCCGGGCCGCTGACCTCAATTGATTCTTCACAGTAATGATCTACTGGCGATCTGTGTAGTTTGGTCACTCTGGTATCGCCTTCATCACGGAGTGCCCGCGTGCGTTTCGCAAGACTCGTCCTCGGTGCCGCCCTCACCGGCGGCATCCTGTCCACCGCCGCGCTGCCTGCCGCCGCGCAGGCCGTGCCGGTGCCGGTGTCCGTGTCCGCGGCCCCGGCCCCGGTCAGCGCCCAGCAGGCCGGGCTGCCGGTCCCGCCCGGCCAGGCCGCGGTGGCGATCAAGGGACAGGCGCAGCGGACGGGCTACTACTGCGCTCCCGCCTCCGGCGCGGTCGTCCTGGGCGCCTTCGGCATCGCCAGGACCCAGGACCAGCTCGCCAAGGAGATGAAGACCGACGCGAAAGCGGGCGCCACCAAGCGCAAGAACACGCTCGCGGTACTCAACGCGTACGTGGCGCCGAAGGGCTACGCGTTCCGGCTGACCTACGCCAAGGACAACCCGGCCGCGCTCATGCTCAGCGTGGCTCAGGCGGTGGGCGTGCACAAGCGGCCCACGATCGTGGCGGTGCTCGGAAACAAGCTGCCGTGGAGCAAGGGGAAGCGCAAGGTCGGGCACGCGATCGTGGCCTACGGCTATGACAGGTCGAAGGGCACGATCACGGTGTGGGACCCGAACGGGCGTCGCGGCGCCACCGGCAGGCACGTGATCCCGGCCAAGGCCCTCGCCGCCGTCGTCCACGACCTCCCCGCCGAAGGGCTGGGCGGCGTCTACGACCTCTCCAAGACGCCGGCGCCCTAGCCCCGGCCCAGGTCAGCTCGGGGTGCCCGCGCCGGTCTCGGCGGCCCCGGCCAGCTCGGTCCCCGGCTCGCTCTGGCGGGCGTGCGCGTCCACCTCGGCCTGGTTGGCCTCGGCCCGCATCAGGTCGCGGTAAAGGGAGCCGCGGTCACTCGGCCAGGTCGGGGACCCCTTCCGCGACCCAGTGCCGGATCCGCTCCGCCGCCTCGTCCGCGACGGCGTGCCCGGTGGGCCGGGTGACCAGGTCGCTGAGGGCGAACATGTCCAGCACGCGCCCCAGATAGGCCCAGTCCCCGGGGAGCGGCAGGCCGGCCGGCTGGTGTGCGGCGAAGCCGGTGCGGAAACCGGTGAGGAAGGAGGCGGGGTAGCCGGCGCCGAAGCGGAGCATGTTCGCCGCGTCGCCGTACGGGCAGCCGGCGAAACTGAACTCCCAGTCGAGCACGGCGTCCACCCGCCAGCCGTCCCGCGCGTGCGTGACCAGGAGGTTCTTGGGGTTGATGTCGGCGTGCACGAGGCGGCTGTGGTGATCGACACGGGCCAGCGACGGCGCGTGGGCCGCGCACAGGTCCGCCCAGGCGCGCTGGACGTCCCCGTCCAGGCGGGCCCGCGCCGGATCCGCCGCCATGCAGGCGGTGGCGAACTCGGGCAGCTGCCGTGACCACGGCGGCTGATCCACGGCCACGGTGAGACGCGCGTCGGCGAAGAACCCCGGCCCCTCGAACGTCACCGCCGAGATGCCGGCGACGACCCGCCCGACCTCCGCGCCGAGCTCCGCGAGCCCGTCGCCGTTCCCGCTCTCGTTCCCGTTCCCGCTCTCGTTCCCGTTCTCGGAGAGCACCTGGCTGAGGGGCGTGCCGTGGACGTACTCCAGGATCATGACCGGCCGCGCCCGGCCGTCCGAGGCCGTCTCGGGCAGGACGTGCAGCACCTCCGGCACGGGCGCGTACGGGCGGGCGGCGGCCATGACCGCGGCCTCGACGGCGGGATCGGGGCCGCCGAAGCGGGCCACCACCTGCCCGTCCGCCAGCGTGAGCAGCACCGTTTCGTGTGAGAAGCCGCCGGCCAGCGTGCTCGCCGCCACCACGGTGCCGCCCAGCGCGGCTTCGACGACCTGAAGTTCCTCCGCCTGCATCCGAGTCAACCTACCGCCAGGCGGAGCGGGCCGGCTTGATCACGCGGGCTGGGTGCTGGTCAGACGTGCGTCACCAGGAGCGTGACGCCCAGCTCGTCGCCGCGGTCCACGAAGATCGGGCCGACGCCGTTGCCGATCGTCCGGGAGAGCGTCGCCTTGGCCACGAACCCGGCCGGGTTGTCGTCGACGATCCGGACGTCCTCCAGAACCGGCTTGCGGTTGACACCGCTGATCACGGTCTTCAGCTTCGCCGCCGCCGCCGCCGCAGTTGCCGGTGATCGTCACCTCCTGGCCCCGCCGGGCGGTGGGGTTGGGGCTGACCTCGACGACCGCCCGTGCGCCCTTCGGCGGCCGCTTGGCGGCGGCCGGAGCGGACACCGCCGGAGTGGGGGCGGAGGCGGCGCCTGTGTCGGCGGCGAACGCGCCGATCGGGCCCAGGCCGACCGCTCCGGCCACCGCGACCGTGAGGCTCGCTCCGGCGACCGCGGTGATCACTTTGCTGGTCATCGTGCTCCTTCGAGAGGGTTCCCCGGTGCTTCCGCGGGCCGGGATCGACAGGTGAGTAGCCCGCCGGGGCCGCGCCGGTTCTGGCCCGGGTGAGATGTGACGTAGCTCACGAATGGGCCGGAGCGTCCACGCATGCGATGATCTATACGGCACGCCTGCACGCGGAGGAGGGCCGATGACCGGTCTGTCGTTCGAGCCGCTGACCCCGACGAGCTTCCTCGAACGCGCGGCGGCCGTGTTCGCCCGGCGGATCGCGGTCGTGGACGGCGAGCTGACGTTCACCTACGCCGAGCTGTGGGAACGCGTCCGGCTGCTGGCAGGCGGCCTGGCCGGTACGGGGGTGCGTACGGGAGACCGGGTGGGCCTGCTCGCCGCCAACGGCCACCTGCTGCTGGAGTCGACGTTCGGCGTGCCGGCGGCCGGCGCGGTCATGGTGCCGATGAACATCCGCCTGTCGCCGGGCGAGCTGGCGTACATCATCGACCACGCCGAGGTCTCGGTGCTCCTGCACGACGACGAGCACGCGGCGCTCGCCCGCGCGGCCTGCGACCTGAGCGGGTCGCGCCCGCGGCTGGTGACCGGCGGGGACGCGTACGAGGCGCTGCTGGCCGGGGCCGAGCCGCTGCTGGTCAGGGTGGCGGACGAGCTGTCACCGCTGTCGATCAACTACACCAGCGGGACCACGGGACGTCCCAAAGGGGTCGTCTACCACCACCGCGGCGCCTACCTCCAGGCGCTGGCCATGGCGCTGCACACCAGGCTCGACGCGGCCAGCGGCTACCTGTGGACGCTGCCGATGTTCCACTGCCACGGGTGGTGCTTCCCCTGGGCGGTGACCCTGGCCGGCGGCCGTCATGTCTGCCTGCCCAAGGTCGATCCGCCGCTGGCCTGGCGGTTGATCAGGGAGCACCGGGTCACCCATCTGTGCGGCGCACCGACCGTGCTCACGTCGCTGCTGGCGCACCCCGACGCGCCCGCCGCCGCCCTGGAGCCGCGGCTGCTCGCCTGCGTGGGCGGCGCGCCGCCGAGCCCCGCGCTGCTCGGCCGGGCGCTGCGGGCGGGGATCGACGTGATCCACCTGTACGGGCTCACGGAGACGTACGGCCCCGCCGTGATCTGCCAGCCGCAGCCCGAGTGGAGCGGCATGGACGCAGGGGAGCTGGCGGCCGTGACCGCGCGGCAGGGCGTGGGCAACGTGATCGCCCAGCGGATCCGGGTCGTCGACGAGCACGGCGGCGACGTGCCGGCCGACGCCGCCGCGATCGGCGAGGTCGCCGTGCGTGGCAACGACGTCATGCTGGGCTACCACCGCGATCCCGGCGCGACCGAGAAGGCCGCGCCCGACGGCTGGTTCCGTACCGGAGACCTGGCGGTCCTGCACCCCGACGGCTACGTGCAGGTCGTCGACCGGGCGAAAGACGTGATCATCTCGGGCGGCGAGAACATCGCCTCGATCGAGGTGGAGAACGCCCTGGTCAGCCACCCCGCCGTCGAGGAGGCGGCGGTCGTCGCGCGGCCCGACGCGCACTGGGGCGAGGTGCCGGTCGCCTACGTCAGCCTCACCGCGGGCGCGAACGCCACGGAAGGCGAGCTCATCCAGCACGTACGGGACCGGCTGGCGCACTTCAAGACGCCCAAGGAGATCTTCTTCTGCGACCTGCCGAAGACCTCGACCGGCAAGATCCAGAAGACCGTGCTCAGGGAACGCGCCGCCACCGGCCGCTGATCGTTTTCGGCCGTTCACCGGAAATGAGGGGACTCTCACCGCTACGCTCCGGCCTTCATGGCTGAACGCCGGAACGTCACGACCCGAGAGGAAGACCCATCTCCATGTGGATCGCATTAGGCGTGGTCGCCGCCCTGATCATCGGCGTCGCCCTGTGGTGGAAGCTCCGCGACCCGCTCGCGGGCGAGGACTTCTATAAATTCCACGTCGAACGAAAATGGGCCTGGGAGCTCATCCTCACCGACGAGCAGGAGCAGGCCTTCATGACCGGGCTGGAGGCCTACGACGACGAGAGCACGGTCTACCCGCACCGCGAGGCGGGGGCGCTGCGCGTCTACGACCCGTCGATGATGGTCTCGCTGTTCCTGCTCGCCGAGCAGTTCGCCGGGATGGGTCCGGGCGCGCTGGCCGACCCCGCGGGCGCCGTACGCCATCTCATCGGGCGGGCCGCGCAGGCGGAGACCGGGGGAGTGCTGCACCTCGACGACGGCTGGATGGGCGAGCAGGTCGTCGACGGCATGGACAAGTACGACTTCACCAGCCAGATGATGAGCGCGACGCACGCGCAGGGCGTGGACGGCGGTGTCGGCGGCTACGGGGACGAGGACGGCGGCTACGGCATGCTCACCGTGCTCACCCAGGAGCCGGGGCACGTGCGCGCCATGTACGACCACGCGCACGCCCACGCCTCGTCCGGCGAGATCCGCAACCGGCTCGACGTCTACAAGGCGGTGATCCAGGAGCCGGAGCCCGAGTTCGTGGCGGGGCTGGAGAGCGCCGACGCCGAGCGCAGCCGCTTCACCAACACGCTGATGTACGACTACGGCCGGGTGCTGGCCGGATATCGGGCGCTGCGCCCGCAGATGGGGCACGCCCAGCCGTCGGACGTCATGTCCGCGGTCATGGCCCGCATGCTGTCGGAGAACCGGCCCGGCATCACCTGGACCCGGCAGCCGTCGCCGGAGCAGCACGAGCGCGCCATGCGGCTCATCTCGACCCGCGGCTGAGCCCGGCTCGCTCGGATCTGCTCGTCTGGACCCCCCGGGGCTTCGCCCGCTGGGGTGGTCCGGCTGGGATGGCGCGTTTCAGCGCCGGCGCTTGGCGTACCTGCCGGAGTGGATCCGTACGTCGGAGTGCTCCCTCGCCAGGCCGCCCGCCCAGCGGACCGCCGTCTTCAGTGACGGCTCGGGCGCGTGGTAGGCGCGGTCGGACGACCACCACCAGGTCTTCTCCCGGCGCGGCTCGGCGGCCAGCGCGGCCACCGCGAGCCCCGCCGGGTGATCGGTCAGCCCCCAGAGCTCCTCCCACTGGGCGCGGCGCAGGCGCAGGTAGAGCAGGCTCTTCAGCCTCCCGAGCAGCCGGGCGTCGCGGATCACCGCCTCGGAGAGGTCCAGCGCGTACAGGCGCGGGCACGACAGCAGCGGCTCCAGGTCCACCGGCTGCCCGGTACGCAGGGACAGCAGCCGCAGCGTGGGGTGGCCCGCCAGCGGGGCCAGGTCGATCATGTCCATGCCCAGGTCGAGCAGCTCCACGGACGTGCCGGCCAGCGGGGCCAGGTCCGCGCCCGGGCAGTTGTGCACCTTGACGTGCCACAGCCCGGGCGCGCGGGACACGGGCCGGAAATCGACCAGCGGAGCGTTGGTCACCGTCAGGTAGGCGATGCCCCGATGCAGGCCGCGCATGGAGAGCGCGTCCGGGCCCGACACCGTCAGCTCCCCGAACGCCTCCGGGTCGTCGGCCGGGTCCCGGGCCGGCTCGGCCGGGCGCGCGTTCCGGTCGAGAACGTACCGGAAGCCCTCCTCGTCGTCGCGCTCCAGCGACTGGCTGAACACCGCCTCGAACCGGCCCCTGGCCTCGACGGTCAGCTCCACGGTGAGGTGCTCGCCCGCGCCCAGGAGCGTGTGCAGCGCGCACAGCTCCTCGTGCACGTCCACGTCGGCGCCGGCGTCATCGGGCGCGTACGTGAGCCCGCGATGGCCGGACGTTCCGTGTCCTCCCGCGTACCCGCGTAACTCGGCCCTTCGCCACCCCGCGGGCGCGCCCGCCGCGATCTTGCCGGCCATCGTACGGAGCACATCGTGGATCACGCGGGACACCTCGGGTCGCAGGAGCGGGCCACCTTTCTAGCAGGTACGCGGACAGACAGCGTTGGGCAATCCGCCCAGGAGGGGTCACGATGGGCGGACAGTCTCAAGGAAGGACGCCGCCATGTCCGTGCTGTCCACCAGACTCACCGCCAGGTACGCCAACCGGTACCCGTTCGCCTGCGCCGGGATGGCCTTCGCCGGCGAGACGCCCGATCTCGCCACGGCGGTCACCAACGCGGGCGGCATCGGCGCGATCGGCGCCGGGCTCCTGCCGCCCGACCGGCTCCGGGAGGTCATCCGCGAGGTCAGGGACCGGACGGGCGAGGCGCCGTTCAACGTCAACCTCATCACCTTCTTCGGCGGCGCCGAGCAGGTCGAGGTGTGCGCGGAGGAGCGGGTGCCGATCGTCTCGTTCCACTGGGGTCATCCGCCGGCGGACCGGTTGAAGCTGCTGCACGAGGCCGGGGTGTCGGTGTGGGAGCAGGTCGGCTCCGCCGACGCGGCCAGGCTCGCCGTGGACGACGGGGCCGACGCCGTCATCGCCCAGGGCTGGGAGGCCGGCGGGCACAACTACGGCGGCCTGCCGACCATGGTGGGCGTGCCCGCCGTCGTGGACGCCGTGGGCGGGCGCGCACTGGTCCTGGCCGCGGGCGGGATCACGGACGGGCGGCAGGTCGCCGCCGCCCTCTGCCTGGGAGCGGACGGCGTGTGGGTCGGGACCCGGATGGTCGCCTCGCGCGAGGCGCACGTGCATCCCGAGCACCACCGGCGGCTGGTCGCCGCCCAGGGGGACCGCTCGGTGCTGACGTCGATCTTCGGTCCGGAGTTCCCGCGGTTCAACCCGATGCGGGTCGAGCGCAACCGCGTGGTGTCGGAGTGGGGCGACCGGCTGGCGGAGATCCCGGCCGAGCTCGACTCCCTGGAACGGGTCGGCAGCACGGTCGTGCAGGGGGAGGAGGCGGAGATGCGCAAGTTCGGGCTGCTGCTGCCGGTGCCTGGGACGGAGGCGGACTGGGAGGAGATGCCCTGGCTGATGGGGCAGGGCGTCGGCCTGATCCACGACATCAAGCCCGCCGCCGAGATCGTCAGGGACATGATGGAGCAGGCCGAGCAGGTCCTGACCGCCTTCAGCCCCTGACCGAACCCGGATCGGAGTCCGACCGGTCGCGGAGGGCAGGGTCGGGTGCTGGGCGTCAGGTAGTCGCGCCAGTCGCCGGGCCGGGCCAGCGCGTTCGGCCCCATGTTGGGGATCCGGCCTATCCTGGCGCCCCGGACGTCGATCCGGCCGACGGGCGCCGGCGGCCTGGCCGCCGCCGCCCAGGCCGGGGTGCAGGTGGTCGTCTGCCTGTTCAACGACCGGGGGTACGGCGTGCTGCGCGAGATCATCCGGGACTCCTACGACGGGTACGAGGGCGCGGCCGCAGACGTGGACCTGGCCACGCCCGACTTCACCGCGCTGAGCCCCATCAGGAGGTGAGCTCAGGGGCCGGGCTCGTCGTAGGGCAGGAAGAGCTCCCGCACGGCCGCCAGGACGCGCCGGGTGAAGGCCGACGCGCTGCCCGGCCCGTCGAACGGGTTCATCCCGCCTTGCGTGACGCCCTCGAAGGTGGCGATGTCCGCGCCGGGATGGCACACGATCCCCGGGTCCGGCAGGTTGGCGAGCAGGAACTCCCCATGGTCGACCTGGGCGTCCAGCGGGTGCGCGCCACGGCGCAGCCAGCGCAGCCGGCCGGCCTGGTCGAGCTGGTAGACGCCCGACCCCTGACCGGCGGCCACCCGTACCGGTGATTCGTGCGCCAGGCGGATCTTGGCGTAGAAGGGCCCGCCGGGCTGGGTGGCCCGCAGCAGCGTGCGGTGGTTGAACTCCTGCGGATCGCCCAGCCAGGTCGCCCGGCCGTCCAGCATCACGGACAGGTGCGCCAGCATGAACGGCGGCAGCCCCATGGAGAGCTGGTTCACCGCCGAGACCTCGGTGCTCTCGTGGTGCCGCCACTTGATCGCGCACAGGTAGAGCCGCTCGCTCGGGGTCAGCAGGGCGCCCAGACTGAACAGGCCGGCCACCCCGTACCTGCGCCAGGCCCAGACCGCGATCCGCTCCGCGCACTCGACGAGCAGCGCGGCGGCCGGCGCGGGCCAGGGGCGCGACCAGTCGTTCCCGGCGCTCCGCAGCGACCGGATGCCCAGCTCCGCGACGCCGGTCGAGGTGTGGGACGGCCGGTCGATGTACACGCGCACGCCGCCGCGGGTCCTGTCCGGGACGCTGAGCACGGTGATGGTGGACGGCCAGCCCGCCACGTACGCGGCCACCCGGTACGGGCCCAGCAGCCGCACCGCGCGGCCCATGTCCTCCTCGCCCGCCACGACCACGGTGGAGCGCCCGCCCGCCGTGCCGCCCGCCTGCACCACGACCCGCTCGGTGCCGACCGCGCGCCGCAGCTCAGAAAGGGCGGGCAGCCGCTCGACGTGGACGCACCTGATCCGCGCCACCGCGGGCACCCCGGCCGCGCGCAGCAGGTCGTCGAAGAGGTGCTTGGCCTCGATGGTGGCGCGCACCTCGCCGCCGATCGCCGCGACGGTGCCGCCGGGGCCGGCCAGCTCGTGCAGCCGGGCGTTGGCGTACCAGGTGCAGACGACCGGCGGCCGGTCCAGTTTGACCAGGTGCCTGGCGGCGTCGTGGCGCACCCGGCTCAGCCAGCCGTGCCGCTCGGCCACCGAGCGGACGCGGGTGCGGTCCTCGGCCGCCACCACCATGCCCGGCATGGCGGGCTCCCACGCCGCGTAGCAGCCCAGGCTCAGGGCGGGACGCAGGATCTCGAAGGGCGACGGGCCGGTGTAGGCGGTGCGCAGCGCGGTGCCGTACCGCTCGACGCCGACCAGGGGGCGGCCGGCCAGCGCGGCCAGCAGCTCGGCCCGGGCCGCCGCGACGACGCCCGCGTCCATCGTCGCCGCGGCGGTGTCCCGTCGTTGCGGGCCGGTCACGACGTCACGCGCGGCGGTGTGCTCCCGCCCGTCTCGTCCAACAGGGTGCGCACGATTCCTCCTCCGTCGAATCCGGGTACGGCCGCGCGACCGCGTCACACTCCGCACTATTGACGGTGCTTTGCGTAGGGCGCATCGTCGAGGGCACCGCGATGTGAAGCGATGTGAAGTTGCGATGCCCCCACGGCGCACCCGTCCGGTCGTGAACCGCGCGCTCGCCGCGATGATCGAGCAGGCCGGGTGGACGCACGCCGCCACCGCGCAGCACGTCAACGCCGTCGCCGCCGAGAGCGGGGAGCGGATGCACTACGACCGCTCGGCCGTCGGGCACTGGCTGACCGGGACCGTGCCGCGGCCTGAGGCCGTGCACGCGGTCGTGGAGGCGTTCCGCCGGCGCCTGAACCGGATGGAGCTCGCTCCCGCGGACTTCGGCTGGCCGGACCCGGCCGTCGCGCCGCCCGCCGACGACCCGTGGCGCGGCGACCCGGTCGCCCGGCTGGCCACGCTGGGGGAGGACGACCTGCTCAACCGGCGGACCGTGCTGACCGCGGGCACGTTCACCCTGGCCGCGCTGTCCGGCCTGGCCGCCGTCTCCGCCCTGTCGCCGCATCGCGGCGCGGGGTGGGCCGACGGCTGGGGCAGGGGCTGGGGGCGTACGGACCGGCGTGCCGTACGCCCTGGCGCGGGCGACGTCGCCAGGATCCGCGGCGCCACCGCCAGCTTCGCCGACCTCGACGACCAGTTCGGCGGCGGGCACGCCCGCGCGGCCGTCGCCGCCTACCTGGCCCGCGAGGTCACGCCGCTCCTGCACGAGGCGACCGGCCGCAGCCGCCCCGACCTGTTCACCGCCGCGGCCGAGCTGAGCTATCTGGCCGCCTACATGGCCATGGACGCCGGCGCGCACGCCCTGGCCCAGCGCTACTACATCAGCGCCGTGCGCCTCGCCGACGAGGCGGGCGACCTCGTGCTGCGCGCGACGGCCCTGCGCAGCATGGCCGTCCAGGCCGCCGAGCTCGGCCACGACGGCGAGGCCCTGACGCTGGCCGAGGCCGCCGCCTCCGCCCTGGCCGGCCAGGGCCCGCAGCGCACGCAGGCGTGGATCACCGGGATGCGCGCGGAGGCGCACGCCGCGGCCGGCACCCGCTGGGACGCGCTGAGCCTGCTGCGCCGCACCGAGGCCCAGCTCGAACGCGCCGACTCCGTACCCGAGTCGGAGTGGACCGGCAACTACCGGCGCGAATCCCTGGAGCACCAGATCGGCCTCACCCTCACCCAGCTCGGCGACCACGCCACCGCGGCCCGGCACTTCGCCGCCTCCATGAACGCCCGCCGTCCCGTCGAGCGCCGCACCCGCACGCTGATCGGCCTGCGGGCGGCGCACGCGTTCCTCCGCGCCGGCGAGATCGACCGCGCCGCCGCCACCGCCCTGGACCTCAGCGACGACGTACGGCTCATCGCGTCGGCCCGCGTGGGGGAGGAGCTGCACCGGCTCCGCACGGACTGGCAGCGCTACCGCGGCAACCCGCTCATCGCCAGAGCCGACCGGCTCATCTCCGGCGCGTCGCGCGGCCCCGGGCCGCGCCGCTAGCATCGGCGGGTGCCCGGATCGGCGACACCACTCCGCGGGCTGCTGCGCCGGTCGCGGCGGCTGGCCGCCGTCATCGTCAGCGTCTGCGCCCTGATCGGCGTCGTCCGCCTGGTCGCGCCCGCCACCGCCGGCGGCCCTGCGGACGAGCCGCCGGGCGTGCGGCGGCAGCTGACGTTCCTGCGCGCGGCCCTGGACGCCGGCGCGGGCGAGGAGGCGCAGGCGCTGTTCCCCGAGGGCTACTTCTTCCTGCACGTCCTGTACGGCCTGACCTGGGTCGAGCTGGGCCTGCGCGAGCAACCGGGCGCACGGGCGGCCGCGCTGCGGGAGGCACGCTGGGCGCTGGCGCGGCTGGAGTCCCCGGAGGGCCGGGCCCCGTTCAGCCAGGACCTCACCCCGTCGTACGGCGTCTTCTACCGCGGATGGTGCAACTGGCTGCGCGGCGGAGCGCTGAGCCTGCAACCGGCCGGCCGGCGGGACCCGGCCGAGCTGCGCCGCTTCGCGTCGGACTCCGCCGAGCTGGGCAAGGCGTTCGACGACTCCCGCTCCCCCTACCTGGCGGCGTACCCGGGGCAGGCCTGGCCGGTCGACTCGACCGTGGCGATGGCGTCGCTGCGGTTGCACGACGCGCTGGCGGCCTCGCCCCGCTTCGCCGGCACCGCCGCCCGCTGGCTCCAGTCGGTACGCACCCGGCTCGACCCGCGCACGGGCCTGCTCCCGCATCGCGCCGAGCCCGGCACCGGCGAGCCCGCCGAGGTCGCCAGGGGCAGCTCCCAGAGCATGATCCAGCGATTCCTGCCCGGCATCGACCCCGCCTTCGCGGCCGGGCAGTACCTCCGCTTCCGTGACCGGTTCGTCGTCACGCCGCTCGGCCTCGGACCGGCCGTGCTCGAATACCCCGAGGGCATGGACGGCCCGGCCGACGTCGACTCGGGCCCGCTCCCGCTCGGGGTGAGCCTGTCGGCGACCGCGGTCACCCTGGGCGCGGCGCAGGCGAACGGGGACGCCCCGCTCGCCGCGGCGCTGGCCGGCTACGGGGAGCTGGCCGGGCTGCCGCTCGACACGCCGTGGACCAAGCGGTACGCGTTCGGCGCGCTGCCGATCGGTGACGCGTTCCTGGCCTGGTCGAAGACCGCCCGCCTCTGGACGACGGCCCCGCCCGCCGCCCCGCCCGCGAGCGTCTCCCCGTGGTGGCGCGTCCCGCTGCTGTCGCTCCTGGCCCTCGTCGGCGCCGCCCCCTGGCTCCCCGCGCTGAGACGCCGCATCAAGCGCTCCTGAGGCGTGCCAGGGGCGAAGATCGTGTCCTGGATGGCAAGGTAAGACCCATGAGCCAGCCGAGAGTCCCGCATCGGGAAGCGCCCCCGATCACCTGCGACGAGCCGGATTCGTTCCCCTGGCAGGTCTTCCACGAGCGCCATCCGGTGCTGATCCGCCGCATCCTCGAAGCCGTGCCGTACGGGCAGGCCGAGCGGCAGGCGTTCGCCGCGCTCCTCAGGGAGTCGCGGCAGGACCAGGTCGCCCCGCTGTCCCCGGAGGCGCCGGACTTCGACCTGTGGCAGGTGTGGGGCAAGGAGCAGTTCGGCCGGTCGTGGCAGCAGCAGCGGTTCCTGTGGGCGGAGTCCTACTTCTACCGCCGCCTCCTGCAGGCGGGCGGCTACTTCGCCGACGGCGGATGGCGGGGCGTGGACCTGTTCGCGCCGTTCAAGCACGCCGAGCTGGACGCCCCCGCCTTCACGGCCGACCTGACCGCGCTCGATCACCAGCACGCGCTCGCCGAGGGGGAGCGGGAGCAGTCGCTGCTGATGACGGCGGTGTGGGGGAACCTGGCCGACCTGGGATTCACGATCGCGGGCAAAGGTCCGGAGGAGACGGGCGCGCTGGCCGCCGACGAATCCGACCGGCTGTGGCCGCTGCTCGACGGCGGCCTGGTGACCGTGGTCGCCGACAACAGCGGGCGCGAGCTGCTGGCCGACCTGGCCCTCGTGGACCACCTGCTGGCCGGAGGGCGGGCCGGCGAGGTGAGCCTGCTGCTCAAGCCGCAGCCGTACTACATCTCCGACGCCACCCCGCGCGACGTCCTCGACTGCCTCGACCGCATGACCGCGGCGGCGGGGGCGGCGGCCGGGATCGGCGGGCGGCTCAGGCAGGCGCTGCGCGACGACCGCCTGCGCATGCGGACGCACCCGTTCGCCTGCGCGCCGCTGGGCTACCGGGACATGCCCGCAGACCTGCGTGAGGAGTTCGCCGCCTCGGCCCTGACCATCATGAAGGGCGACCTGAACTACCGGCGGCTGGCCGACGACAGGCTCTGGCCGCCGACGACCCCGTTCGCCGAGGTCACCGCGTACTTCCCGGGTCCCGTCGCGGCCCTGCGCACGGTCAAGTCCGACGTCGTCACCGGCCTCGACGCGGAGACGGCCGCCGAGCTGGACGCCGCCGACCCGTCGTGGCGCGTCAGCGGCACCCACGCCGTCATCCAGGTCGCCACGCCGCGTGACCGGGAGTGAGGCCACCGACTCGTACCGCTCGCCGGTGCGCTAATTAGGGATGGCCTAGTATCCGCTTTATGTCGCTACACCTCCCGCCGGCCGACCAAGAACGATCCCCCCGGACCGGATGGACCCGCGCTCACTGGGAGGCCGTGGCGGATCATCTGCTCGCCTCCGTGGTCCCGTACGCCACCGACGGCTTCGCCCAGTACCGCCTTCCGGGCAGGACGAGCCGGTCGGGGCAGGTCAGCGATGGTCTGGAGGGGTTCGCGCGCACGTTCCTGCTGGCCGCGTTCCGGATCGCCGGAGCGCGCGGGGCGGTGCCCGCCGCCCTGCTGGAGCGCTACGCCGACGGCCTGGTGGCGGGGACCGATCCCGCGCACCCGTACGCGTGGCCCGCGCTGGCGGACATGTCCCAGCAGCTCGTGGAGGCGGCCTCGGTGGCGCTGGCGCTGCACGAGACCCGCCCCTGGCTGTACGACCGGCTGACCCCGGCCCAGCGGGAACGGGTGGTGTCGTGGCTGGCCGGGTTCGCCGGGAAGCGCACGCCCGACAACAACTGGGTGCTGTTCCGGGTGATCGTGCAGCAGTTCCTGACCGAGGTGGGCGGCCCGCACCGGCAGGAGGAGATCGACGGCGGCCTGGAGCGGATCGAGGAGTGGTACGCGGGCGACGGCTGGTACTCCGACGGCAGGGGCAAGAACTTCGACTACTACGCGGGCTGGGCGCTGCACCTCTACCCGTCGCTGTGGGCGCGGATGGCGGGCGACAAGGACCGCCAGGAGCTGTACGCCGCGCGCCTGCACCGCTTCCTCGGCCAGTACCAGCACTTCTTCGCCGCCGACGGCGGGCCCGTGCACCAGGGACGGTCGCTGACCTACCGCTTCGCCACGGTCGCGCCGCTGTGGCTGGGCGCGCTGACCGGCGCGTCGCCCCTGCCGCCCGGCCGGACCCGGCGGATCGCCAGCGGCGCGCTGCGCCACTTCGTCGAGCGCGGCGCGCCGGACGAGCGCGGCCTGCTCACCCTCGGCTGGTACGGCCCGTTCCCGCCCCTCACGCAGGACTACTCAGGCCCGGCCTCGCCCTACTGGGCCAGCAAGGCGTTCCTGGGCCTGCTGCTGCCGCCCGAGCACCCGGCCTGGACCGCCAGGGAGGCGGCGGCGCCCGTCGAACTCGCCGACCAGACGGTGGCCATGCCCGCCCCCGGCTGGCTGCTGCACGCCACCGCCGGCGACGGCATCGTCCGGCTCGTCAACCACGGCAGCGACCGTGACCGCGTCCAGGACCCGTCGGGCACGCCCGATCCGCACTACCTCAAGCTCGCCTACACCACCCACACGGGGCCGGAGGCGGGAGAGAAGGCGCAGGGCGTGGACAACCACCTGGCCGTCGTCGCGCCCGACGGGACCGTCTCGCTCAGGCGGCGCATCCAGCCGCTCGCCCTGTCCGACCGGTTCGCGGCCTCCGCCTACCGGGACGAGCTGCCCGCCGGGCCGGTCCGCGTGGTGACGGCCTCGGTCGTCGAAGGGGCTGCGGAGATCCGGATCCACCAGGTCACGGCCCCGGCCGGGCACCAGGTCAGGGACGGCGGCCACGCCGTGGCGGGGGTGGCCCCGCTCGACCTGCGCGACGCCCCGGGGCTGGCGCTGGCCCGCCGGCCGGACGGGCTGACGAGCGCCGTACGCGCGCTGCACGGCTACACCGGGACCGGACTCGTGACCGCGCAGGGCGCCAACGCCTACGGCGCGCACTCGGCCACGCCCTACGTCGTCGCCGACACCCATCCGGGCGGGACGGCGGTCTACGTCAGCCTCGTCTGGCTGGCCGCTACCGGTCAGGAGCCGCCCGCGCCTGACGTGCGCGTCGCGGACGACGCGGTCACGCTGGTCCTGCCGGGCGGGGAGACGGTGACGGTACGCCTCGGCGACGTCCCCACCTGCGAACGCTGAACGGGCGTCAGACCAGCGCTGGACGGGCGTCTGACCAGCGTGGGACGGGCGTCAGACCAGCGCGGGGCGGACGTCTGACCAGCCCGGGGTGGGCGTCAGACCAGACCCACCATGAAGCCCTCGTCCCGGACCCCCAGGTACACCGCCGGACGGTACTGCCGCATCGCCCGCTCGATCACCGGGATGTACTTGGGGTTGGAGCCGAGCGGCAGCCGGTAGCCGTTCTTGACCGTGTGGAACTCCCACAGGTGCTCCATGTCCTGATGGCGCGAGCGGAAGCCCAGGTCGGCGGGGAACAGGTCGAGCCGGACCATCGTCTTGCGGAACAGGTAGTCGGCCGGTTTGACGCGGCGCTGCCGCGTGCGCGAGATGCCCACCCCGGACAGCTCCTCCCACGGCACGGCCCACGGCCGGCCCTGCGGGTCGTCCCAGCGCACCCCGAACCCGTCGAAGACGAGCTTGCGCGGCCTGCTGACCTTGCGCCAGGCGATGAGCGGCGACAGGCCGATGAGCAGGAAGAAGAGCCCGAGGATCCCGACGATGACCCCGGTGCCCGCGCCGCCCGTCGTCTGGCCGGTGAGCGCCGAGAAGATCGCCATGAGCCCGATCACGCCCGCAACGGAGCCGCCGATCAGCGCCTTCACCTTGGCGTCGCCGCCGACGTCGATCACCACGGGCTGCGGCGCGAAGCCGGGGGACTGCTGCGGGGGATAGAGCGGCCCGGGGTACTGGTGAGCAGCCGGCTGCTGGGGCCCCGGGTACTGGGATCCTTGATACTGAGGGCCGGGGTACGGAGGGCCGGAGTGCTGAGGTCCCGGGTACTGGGGGCCGTACGTCATGAAAAGGCACATTAGTAGCGGCCCGGGAGCTTACCCTCACGCTTCAGGGTTTTGCGAAGCGTCCTGGCCGGTCAGCCGGAGATCTTGGCCATGGCCACGGAGAGCGCCTGATCGATCGTGGTGTGCACGGGCACGTGCGCGCGAACCCCGGTGATCTCCATCAGCCTGGCCGGGACGGCCTGCAGGGCGGCCAGGCGGAGCTCGCCGCCCAGGCTGACGCAGTCCTGGTGGCAGCTCAGCAGGGCGCGCAGGCCGCTGCTGTCCATGAAAGCCAGCCCGGCCATGTCGAACACCACCTGATCAGCCGGTCGCTGCCGATTCATGCCCAAGTAGACAGGGATCTCCGCATGGTTGGTGATGTCCAGCTCACCCGCCACGGAGATCACCGTCACTCCGGGCAGATGCAGGTGGGTCAGCGTCAGTACGGCGGCCATCGCCGTCTCCCCGCTCTCGGAAGGAAGGCAGATCCAGGAGGCGCATCAGACGGTCGATCTGTTGCGGGGTGTCGCGGACGACGGTGGGGCCGCTCCCCGCGAAGAGGGAAAGCGCCCGGACGCCCGCGACGTCGGAGAACGTGACCTGCCCGAGGTCGACGACGAGACGCTCGTCGATGCGCCTGGCCCGGTCGAGGGTGTGCACCAGCTCGGTGACGTTGATGCGGTCGATCTCGCCGACGAGCCTGACGATGGAATGGCCGGGTGTCACGGTGCAGGTGACGTGCAGCATGTCATCGAGGTACAGCAGCTGCTCGGTCCCGGCCATGGCGTTCACCCGGTCCGGCGGACGCACGCCGGTCACAGAGTACGTCCGAGGTGTGTCGTGGCTACGCACGGCCTATGTGACATCGCAATCCCCTGATCACGCTGACAGTCGGCGATAGCGAAACGGTCGGGTTCAGGCTATCTTCGTAGGAAGATTACCTGAATAGCTTTTCGGTAGAAAATTTTCCGTCAAGGATCATCGTCATCCCGCCGTCGGGCCACCGTGCTGGTGCTGGGAGGAGCAACAGGATCATGGATCGGGTCACTGAGCAGCGTTCGGCGTGGACGTTCCTGACCAATCACGCGCGCGTGCTGCTGGCCATCGCGGCCGATCCGATGGTGCGGGTACGTGACATCGCGGCCACCATCGGCATCACCGAACGGGCCGCGCAGGGCATCGTCAGCGACCTGGAGGAGGCCGGCTACCTGGAGCGCACCCGGGTCGGGCGGCGCAACCGCTATCGGATCCTCCCCCAGCAGCCCTTCCGCCACCACACCGAGGCCGACGTCTCCGTCGGGGCGCTGATCGACCTGTTCGCCCATCGCGACCTGACGGGCGGCACCACGGAGCAGCCCGACTAAGAGCTGTTTCCCGAAGAAACCGAGGACCGATTGGGAGATCTTTCCGGCAATTACTGGGAGCGGACGGTTTACGCTGTGCCGCCGCTCGAGGGGCTGGAGCATCGCGATTCGTCGGCTGTCTTCACCTGGCTCAATCTGCACTTCCCGGCCGATGGAAGCAAGATTGACTGGAGACGCGTGCGGGGCAGGCATCTGCACCGGCAAATCACCGATGCCCATCGGCTGGCGACGATGGCATCCATGGAGGTGTGCCGGCGCATCAACCCTGGTTCCATGGTCGAACACGTCGGAGACGGGCTCTCACCTTATGGGGTGAGTTTCACTGACGCTCATGCCCCTTCGGTTGTTGCCGCGCTGCTCGAGATACCGGAACACCACTATTTTCTTGCTGAGGACCGGTCCTGGATCGTGGTCGTCACCATGGAGGGGGACCTGGATGTCGTAGATCAACTCAATGGTGAGCCGCGGTAGGGGCCGTCCTTGCGGGCGGCACCGTCAGGTTCTCAGACGTCGCGGCCGCGGTAGGTGTCCTCGATGCCGGCGCCGCTCTCCAGCCCCCAGCTCACGATCCGCCGGGGGCGCAGCAGGATGCGCGGCCGGTCGCCCTCGACCGCCTCGGCGGGTCCCCGCACCTCCACGCCCCGTGGCCGCCACGGCGGCAGCACGTCGTCGATGACCAGGGCCGCCACGCCGGTGCGAAGCACGTCCCTGAACTTCTTCGACCGGCCGAAGTTGCGGCCGCTGATCTCGATGACCGTCCCGGCGGCGTCCAGGGACCAGCCCACGGGCGCCACGTGCGGCAGGCCGTCGGGGCCGACGGTGGCCAGCCGTCCGAGCAGCCGCCCGGCCCGCAGGTAGGCCAGCTCCGCCGTACTGAAGACGCTCATGCGCGCTCGCTCACGGGAAGGGTCGCGCGCTCACGGGAAGGGCCGCGGCGTACGGCGAAGGGCGAGATCGCGACCCCGGCGACGGCCACGGCCGCGGCCAGCCAGAACAGGCCGGTGAAGGCGGAGTCGGGCACCGGGCCCGCCCCGCCGGTGGCGACCACGGCGGCGGCGAGCTGGCTGCCGACGACGCCCCCGACCGTGCGGATGATGTTGTTGATGCCGTTGGCGGTGCCGGTCCTGGCCGGCGGCACGATGTCGGAGATCAGCTTGGGCAGCGACCCCATGACCAGGCCGGATCCGGCGCCGATCACCCCGTAGAACACCAGGTGCTCCCAGTAGCCGGCATGGGCGAGGGCGAGCAGGGCCGAGCCGGCCGCGAACAGCGCGAACCCGGCCGCCAGCGGCCAGCGCGACCCGAGCGCCGCGGAGATCCGGCCGAGCGCCATGCCCGCCGGGATGATGGCCAGCATGCCGGGCAGCATCAGCAGCCCCGCGACGGTGATCGAGGCCCCGAACCCGGCCCCGTCCGCCCCCGGCTCCTGCTGGGCGAACATCGGCAGCGCCAGGTAGAAGAAGTACGATCCCGCGCCGAACACCAGGGCGGCGGCGTGCGTGGCCAGCATCGGCCGGTCGGTCAGCTCGGCGACGTCGATGAGCGGGTCGCGCCTGACCCGTTCCACCGCGATGAGCACCGCGGCCAGCACCGCGCCGAGCGCGAACAGGCCCAGCACGCCCGCCGACGTCCAGCCCCACGAGGGCCCCTGGGTGAGGGCGAGCAGCACCGCGACCAGGCTCAGGCCGAGCAGCGCCGCGCCGGCCAGGTCCAGCCGGCCTGCGGCGGCGGGCCGCCCGTCCGGCACCCACCGGGCCACCATCGCGAGGCTGACCAGCGCGAGCAGCGCCCCGAGCACGAACAGGAAGCGCCACGACAGGTGGTCGGCCAGCAGCCCGCCGACCACCAGGCCGGCCCCCGCCCCGGCCCCGACGATGCCGGAGACCAGCCCCATCGCGGACGGCAGCCGCTCGCGGGGCAGCGCCTCGCGCAGGATCGCCATCGACAGCGGCACCAGCGCCAGCGCCGCGCCCTGGACGACGCGGGCGGCGATGAGCTGGCCGACGTTCTGGGCCGCCGCCGCGCCGGCCATCCCGACGGCGTTGGCGGCCAGCACGCCGATCATCACCCGCCGCCTGCCGTACAGGTCGCCCATGCGGCCGAGCAGCGGCGTCAGCACCGCGCTGGACAGCAGGAAGGCGCTGAGGATCCAGGCCGACCACGTCGGGGTCGTGCCCAGCTCGCGGGTCAGCAGCCCCAGCGCCGGGACCACCACCGTCTGCATCAAGGAGTAGCCGAAGACGGCGGTGACGAGCGCCGGCACGATCCCGGCGCCGCGGGCGTCCGGAGACATGGTCATGGAACGCACCCTTTCGAGGTGGCAAATAGTGCGTGATACGAACTAAATTAGTTGGTGGTGCGAACCATCGTCAACCCACATTCGTCCAGAGATGTCCGTTGACAGATAAACCTAGTTTTCCTACTGTTTGACTAGGTATTGATTCGGGATGAGGAGTCCATCCATGACCGCCGCCTCCACAGGACTGCCGACCTACGCCAGCCCGGTCGACCTCGACACATACGGTCCGTACGGGCCAGGCCGCATGCACACCTCCGCGGGCTGGGACCGGCCGGTCTATCCCTTCCAGGGCCGCGTCACCGCCGACGGGTCCAGCGGCTTCCGCGCCGAGCCCGGCCGCTATCACCTCTACGTCGCCTGGGTCTGCCCGTGGGCCCAGCGTACGGCGATCGTGCGCAAGCTCAAGGGGCTGGAGGAGGTGGTGTCCCTGTCGTACGTGGACGACGAGCGGGACGGCCGCGGCTGGGCCTTCCGCGAGCGCCGCGGCGCGGACCCCGTGAACGGCTTCGCCTTCATCGAACAGGCCTACGACGCGACCGAGCCCGGCTACCCCGGCCACATCTCGGTCCCGGTGCTGTGGGACCGGGAGACCGGCGCGATCGTCAGCAACAACTTCCCCGACATCACCATCGACCTCGGCACCGCGTTCGGCGAGTGGGCCGGCTCCTCGATCGACCTCTACCCGCGTGAGCTGCGCCCGCAGATCGACGAGCTGAACGCGGAGATCTACCGGGACGTCAACAACGGCCCCTACAAGGTGGCGGGCGCGACGACCCAGGACGAGTACGAGGACCTGCGCCACCACGTCGTCGCCGCGCTCGAACGACTGGACGAGCGGCTGGCCGGGAGCAGGTTCCTGTTCGGGGACCGGATCACCGAGTCGGACGTGCGGCTGTGGCCGACGCTGGCCAGGTTCGACCTCGGCTACAACCCGCTGGCCAAGATCAGCGAGCGGGCGCTGACCGATTTCCCCCACCTGTGGGGCTACGCCCGCGACCTCTACCAGCGGCCCGCCTTCCGCGACACGACGGACTTCGCCACGCTGCGGTTCTCGCAGGGGCCCAAGCCGTCCTTCCTCAACGAGGGGCCGGTGCGGATCGCCGTCGAGCCGGTCGAAGCCGACTGGGAGTCGCCGCACCACCGCTCCGCACTCGGGGACGTGGAGAGCGCATGACCGAGACTCTCCCCGCCCGTTCCAGCGGCTCCAGGCGCGCAATGGGCGCCGCGCGCGCGCTCGACGCCGACGGCTTCCGCCGCGCCCTGGCCGTGCACGCGGCCGGAGTCGTCGTCATCACCGCGCAGAGCAGGAGCGTCCCCGTCGGGCTGACGGCGACGTCGTTCTCGTCCGTGAGCCTGGATCCGCCGCTGGTGTCCTTCTACGTGGATCGCTCCTCGACCACCTGGCCCGCGCTGCGCGCGGCGGACCACTTCGCGGTGAACGTGCTGGCCAGTGACCAGGCGGAGCTGGCGTCGAGGTTCGCGCGCAAGGACGTGGACCGCTTCGCCGAGCCCACCAGGTGGCGGCCGGGCCCGCTGGGCGCCCCGCTGCTCCAGGACGTCTCCGCGCACCTGATCTGCCTGCCGCACGAGACCGTGGACGTCGGCGACCACATCCTGGTCGTCGGGCTGGTCGCCGAGGCCAGGGTGCACGGGCAGGGCCGGCCCCTGCTCTACCACCAGGGCCGCTTCGGCCGCTTCATCGCCCACCCGGAGGAGAGGGCCTGATGACGCTCCCCGGCTTACAGGTCCGGCCGCTTCAGGAGGAGCGGCCGCTGCCGGTGGTCACCGCCCGGCACCCGCTGCGCTGGGTGGCCGCCGCGGGCGTGCTGGTCCTGCTGGCGATGGCGGGCAACGCGCTGGTCACCAACCCCGCGTGGGAGTGGGAGGTCGTCGGGGCGTACCTGTTCGCTCCGTCGGTGGTCCGGTCCGTCCTGGTCACGCTGGAACTGACCGTCATGGGCATCGTGCTCGGCTTCGCCCTGGGCACGGTGCTGGCGCTGATGCGGCTCTCGCCCAACCGGCTGCTGTCGTCGGTGGCGTGGGCGTACGTCTGGGTGTTCCGGTCGGTGCCGCTGATCCTGCAACTGCTGTTCTGGTACAACCTGGCCCTGCTGTATCCCCGGCTGTCGGTGGGGGTCCCGTTCGGCCCCGCGTTCTTCGACTTCGGGACCATGGACCTGATCAGCCCGCTGGCCGCGGCGGTGCTCGGGCTGTCGCTGCACCAGGCCGCGTACGCCGCCGAGATCGTCCGCGGCGGCCTGCTCTCGGTGGACCACGGGCAGCGGGAGGCCGCCGCCGCGCTGGGCATCCCGCGGCTGCGGCGATTGTTCAGGATCATCCTGCCGCAGGCCATGCGGACCATCGTCCCCAACGCGGGCAACGAGATCATCGGGCTGGTGAAGGGCACCTCGGTGGTTTACATCATGGCGCTGCCCGAGCTGTTCTACCAGGTGCAGGTGATCTACAACCGCAACGGCAGGGTGATGGCGTTACTGCTGGTCGCGGCCGTCTGGTATCTCCTGCTGACCACCGTCCTGTCCGTCGTCCAGCACTACGTCGAGCGCCACTACGGCAGGGGGCGCGCGTGAGCGGGATGGTGGAGCTGCGCGACGTGCACAAGAGCTTCGGCTCCCTGCGGGTGCTGCGCGGAGTGGATCTCACGGTGCCGCGGGGCCACGTCACGGTGCTCCTCGGCCCTTCAGGCTCCGGCAAGTCCACGCTGCTGCGCACGATCAACCACCTGGAGAAGGTGGATCGCGGCTCGGTCCGCGTGGACGGCCAGCTGCTCGGTTACCGCCGGGCCGGCGACCGCCTGTACGAGCTCAGGGAGCGCGACGTCCTGCGCCAGCGGACCCAGATCGGGTTCGTCTTCCAGAGCTTCAACCTCTTCCCCCATCTCACCGTCAGCCAGAACGTGGCGGAGGCGCCGCTGTCCGCCCAGCGCCGGCCGCGTACGGAGGTCGAGCCGCTGGTCGGGCGGCTGCTCGACCGGGTGGGGCTGGCGGACAAGGCCGCCGCCTACCCGCGTACGCTCTCCGGCGGTCAGCAGCAGCGCGTCGCCATCGCCAGGGCGCTCGCGCTGGAGCCCAAGGTGCTGCTGTTCGACGAGCCGACCTCCGCGCTCGACCCCGAGCTGGTGGGCGAGGTCCTGGACGTCATCAAGGACCTGGCCCGCAGCGGGACCACCATGATCGTGGTGACGCACGAGATCGGGTTCGCCCGCGAGGTGGCCGACACGGTCGCGTTCATGGACGCCGGCCGCATCGTCGAGATCGGCCCGCCCGCGCAGATCCTGGACGACCCCGCGCACGAACGCACCCGCGCCTTCATCGGCAAGGTGCTCTGAATCTTCGAGCTGCTCCGAACCGGCGAACCGCTCTGAATCGGCAAAAGCCGTGAACGGCAAGGTCTTCTGAAAGGAACCGCGACCATGCGCGCTGTCTCCGCGCGGGCGCTGGCTGTGCTGGCCAGGCCCGCGCTCCTCCTCCTGCCGCTCGCCGTGGTGGCCTGCGGCGCCGAGCCCGAGCTCGCCCCGAAGAGCGGGACGCCCACCAGCGCGTCCACCGCGCCGGGCCAGGCGATCAACCTCGGGCCGGAGCAGAACCGGGTGCGGGCCGAGAAGGTCGCGGCGATCGCGGCCCAGGTGCCGGCGGCCGTCGCCGAGGACGGCAAGCTCAGCGTCGGCTTCAACGGCGAGGGCGCGCCCCCGCTGGTGTTCCCGGCGACCGACAACACGACCCTGATCGGGGCCGAGACCGACCTCGCCCAGCTCGTGGCGGACGTGCTCGGCCTGGAGTTCGCCCCGCAGACCACCTCGTGGGAGAACCTCTTCCTGGCCACCAAGTCCGGCAAGTACGAGGTCGTCTTCAACAACGTCACGGTCACCGAGGAGCGCAAGGACACCTACGACTTCGCGACGTACCGGATCGACCAGCTCGGCTGGCAGGTGCCCGCCGGCAGCCCGATCAAGGCGATCGCCGCGCCCGCGGACATCGCCGGGCTCCGGGTGTCGGTCGGCTCGGGCACGAACCAGGAGAAGGTCCTGCTCGACTGGGACAAGCAGAACCGGGCGGCCGGTCTGAAGCCGGTCGAGATCCTCTACTACCAGAAGTACGGCGACGTGCTCCTGGCGCTCAAGTCCGGGCGCGTTCAGGCGTACTTCGGGCCGAACCCGGCCATCGCCTACAACATCGCCGTCAGCGGCGACTCCCGGCTCGTCGGCACGGCCTCCGGGGCCGGGCCCAGCCTGCAGGGGCTCATCGCGGCGATGACGAAGAAGGACAACGGCCTGGTCAAGCCGCTCAACGAGGCGCTGAACACGGTGATCGAGAACGGCAGGTACAAGGAGGTGCTGGACCGGTGGGGGCTCGCCGGCGAGGCGATCCCCGAGTCCCGGATCAACCCGCCCGGTCTGCCCCGGCAGGCCGAGTGACCCGCAAACCCACCCAACGCTAGAAAGGCCTCGGCTCATGCCTGTGGAGTTCCTCGGAATCGGCGGGACCAATGACGGCTCGGAGACCTCGCGCCGCTCCGGCCCCTCCTTCGACAAGCAGTACACGCTCCGGCTGGCGCGCGCCCACCAGGAGTACGGCTGGGACCGCGTCCTGTTCGCCTACGGCTCAGGCTCGCCCGACCCCGCGCAGGTGGCCGCGTACGTCGCCACCAGGGTCGAGGACCTGCAGATCCTCCTGGCGCACCGGCCGAACGTGTCCTACCCGACGTACGCGCTCAAGACCTTCGCCACCCTCGACCAGATCAGCGACGGGCGGCTGACCGTGCACTTCATCACCGGCGGCAACGACCAGGAACAGGGCAGGGAGGGCGACGTCCTGCCCAAGGACGAGCGCTACTCCAGGACCAGGGAGTACATCCAGATCGTCAAGAAGGGGTGGACCTCCAGGGAGCCGTTCGACCACGAGGGCGCCCACTATTCCTTCAGGGACTTCGTCGCCGACGTCTTCCCCGTGCAGCAGCCGCGGCCGGGGGTGTCGTTCGGGGGCTCGTCGCTGGCGGCGTACGCGGCGGGCGGCGCGGAGGCCGACGTCTACTGCCTGTGGGGCGAGCCGCTGGCCGAGACGGCGCAGCAGATCGCGGCGGTCAAGGAGGTGGCCGCGCGGGCGGGGCGGGCCGACGTGCCCAGGTTCCAGGTGGCCTTCCGGCCGATCATCGCGCCGACCGAGGAGCTGGCCTGGGAGAAGGCCAGGGGCATCCTCGGCGACCTGCGGCGGGTCGCCGCGAACCGCCGGCGCCTGACCGGTCCGCCGCAGAACGCGGGCTCGCAGCGGCTGCTGGAGGTGGCGGCCAAGGGGGAGCGGTACGACCGCGCGCTGTGGACCCCGACCGCCGCGGCCACCGGCGGCGCGGGTAACTCCACGGCGCTCGTGGGCACGCCCGAGATCGTCGCCGAGGCGCTGCTCGACTACTACGACCTGGGCGTGGACATCCTCTCCGCCCGCGGCTACGACATCCTCGACGACGCCATCGACTTCGGCCGGTACGTGATCCCGCTGGTCAGGCAGGGGGTCGCCGAGCGCGACCGGGCCCGGCAGACCGGCGGCCACCTGGCCCAGGCCGCGCCATGACGCGGCCCGCCACCCCGTCGCATCCGCTGGACAACCCGGCCAGGGAGTCTCTCCTGGGAGCGCACGCGCATCTCGCCGAGCGGCGCGGGGACGTGCTGCGCTACCCCGTGGACGTCTCGCCGTTCATCTCGCTGCCGCCCGAGCCGGGCCCGGCCGACTGGGCCGACGTCGCCGCGCTGGCCGGGCCCGGCGGGCTGGTCCCGCTGTCCGTCGTGATCTCGCCGCCGCCGCCAGAATGGGAGGTGGTGGCGAACGTCCCCGGCGTCCAGCTCACCGGCGAGCGCGTCGCGGGCGCGACCGACGGCGAGGCGGTCCCGCTCGGGCCGGCGGACGTGCCGGAGATGCTGGACCTGGTCGGGCGGACCAGACCGGGCCCGTTCCTGCCCCGGACCATCGAGCTCGGCGGCTACCTCGGGATCCGCAGGGGCGGCGCGCTGGTGGCGATGGCCGGCGAGCGCCTGCACCCGCCGGGCTGGACGGAGATCAGCGCCGTCTGCACCGACGCCGCCCACCGCGGCAGGGGGCTGGCGACGCGGCTGGTGCTCGCCGTCGCCGCGGGCGTCCGGGCGCGCGGCGAGACGCCGTTCCTGCACGCCTCGGCGGCCAACACCGGCGCGATCCGCCTGTACGAGTCGCTCGGCTTCCGCCTGCGCCGCACCACCGAGTTCAGGTCCGTACGGGTGCGGGCCGGTCTCCTGGTGAGCTCGGGGGAGCGCCTCATGCGTCGCGCCACCTGAACAGGGCGAACGCCGCGGCCAGCAGCACGGCGGTGCAGCCGGCCAGCACCCCCAGCCCCGCCCAGGGGGCCAGCCGCTCCGGGTCCTGCAGGGTGGTGGTCACCTGGAGCCCGGCCGAGATCGGCCAGTACGTCGTCACCAGGGCCCCGGCGGACTCGGGCAGCAGCCTCGGCCCGATGATCGGGATGATGAAGTTGACCGCCACCAGCACGGTGACCGCGGTCATCGGGTCGCGCAGCAGGCAGCCCAGCGCCACGCCTGCCAGGCCGACCAGGGCCCAGACCAGCCCCATGCCCACGACCGCGCGCAGGACGCCCGGCTGGCCGAGCGTCACGCTGGGAGCGCCGCCCGCCGCGATGGCCCGCTGCCCCAACAGGAACGTGGCGAAGGCGGTGACCTCCCCCGCGACCAGGGCGATCCCGCCGAACGACGCGATCTTGGCGGCCAGCAGGCGGCCGCGCCGTGGCACCACGGCCAGGCTCGTGCGGATCATTCCGGTGGCGTACTCGGAGGCCGTCACCAGCACGCCCAGCGCGCCCACGGCGATCTGGGCGAACAGGAACCCGCCGTACATGCTGATGTGCGTGGCGTCGAACGCGCCGCCCCGGTAGCCCTCGCTCGCGCGGTAGGCGGTGAGGGCGCCGGGCCCGGCCATCAGCAGCACGGCGATCAGCAGCGTGGACAGGTTCGACGGGATCGTGCGGAACTTCGTCCATTCGGAGCGCAGCGCGTGCGCGGCGGTGGCTCTCATGCCGCACCCGACTCGAACTCGATGCTGTCGCGGGTCAGGTTCATGTAGGCCTCCTCAAGAGAGAGCCGCCTCGGGGTCAGCTCCGACAGGGGGATCGCGGCGTCCAGGGCGATCCGGCCGATCTTCCCGGCCTCCAGCCCGGAGACGGCCAGAGCGCCGTCCTGCTCCGGCGTCACGGAGGCGCCCGCTTCGGTCAGGGCCGCGGCCAGCCGCTCCGGCTCGTCCGCGCGGACCAGCACGCCGGAGCTGTGCCGGACGAACTCGGTCATCTCGACGTCCGCGATCAGCCGGCCCCTGCCGATGACGACGAGGTGGTCGGCGGTCAGCGCCATCTCGCTCATCAGGTGGCTGGAGACCAGCACGGTGCGGCCGTCGCCGGCCAGGTCCCGCATCAGCTCGCGGATCCACTTGATGCCCTCGGGGTCGAGCCCGTTGACCGGCTCGTCGAACAGCAGCACCCGCGGGTCGCCGAGCAGCGCCGCCGCGATGCCGAGGCGCTGGCTCATGCCCAGGGAGAACGCGCCGACCCGCTTGCGCGCCACCGACTCCAGCCCCACCTGCCGCAGGACCTCGTCCACCCGGCTCTCCTTGATCGCCCCGGCGTGGGCGAGCCAGAGCAGGTGATCGCGGGCCGTACGGCTGCGGTGCACCGCGCGGGCGTCCAGCAGGGCGCCCACCTCGTGCATGGGCAGCGGCGAGGCCACGTGGTCGTGGCCGTTGACGGTTACGCGGCCCGCGTCGGGGCGGTCGAGGCCGAGGATCATCCGCATGGTCGTCGACTTGCCGGCCCCGTTGGGCCCCAGGAACCCGGTGACCCGGCCGGGCTCGACGGTGAACGTCAGCCCGTCCACGGCCGCCTTGCCGCCGTAGCGCTTGGTCAGGCCCGAGATCTCGATCATCGTCCGGCCTCGCGGTGACGCTCGGGGCCGGTCGTGCCGTCGGTGTTCGTCATGGTTCGAGGATCACCGGTGCGCGCCGGGCGCGGCATCCATCGAACGGTTGATGCCGCGCGCTGCCGCGGCCTGCTTGTCAGGCTGAATTGACGACTTAAGTTTTGTCAGGCTGGCTTGACGGCGGCTGCCCTGTCAGCCTAGCTTGACAGACATGAGAACCAGTGCACCGCCCAGCCCCGCGCCCGGGGCGCCGCAGGCGGGATCAGGAAACAGGACGACCAGACGGTTGCTGTGGTGCGGGGTGGTGGCGGGCCCGCTGTTCGTCGTCGCGTTCCTCGCCCAGGGCGCCGTCCGCGACCACTACGACTGGCTGCGTCACCCGGTCAGCTCGCTCGCGCTCGAAGAGTGGGGCTGGATCCAGACGGCGAACTTCATCGTCGCGGGCGTGCTGTCGCTCGCACTCGCCGTGGGGATGCGGCGGGTGCTCAAGGCGTCGCCGCAGCGCAGGGGATCGCTGTGGGGGCCCATCCTGGTGGGCGCCTGGGGGGTCATGCTGATCTGCGCGGGGGTGTTCACCACCGACCCGGTGAGCGGCTATCCGCTGGGGACTCCCGACCTCCTGGCGGAGTACACGAGCGTGCACGCGGCGCTGCACGACCTGCTCACGCTGCCGGGCTTCGTGGCGTTGCCGGTGGCCTCCGTGGTGTTCGCGGTCAGGTTCGCCCGGCTGCGGGAGCTCGGGCAGGCCGTCTGGTCGGGGCTCGCCGCCGCCGGGTTCGTGGTCGCCCAGGTGCTGGCCACGACCGCGTTCGCGCAGAACGCGGCGCTGGTCGCGTACGGCGGGCTCTTCCAGCGGCTGGCCGTGACGATCGGGTGGGCCTGGCTCACCCTGCTGGCACTGCGCCTGCTGCTTGCGGAACGCCGGTCAGGCGTTCGCGTCCCGTAGCAGGACCACCGCGATGTCGTCCGTACGCTGCTCCACGGCCGCCGCCTCGATCAGCGACTCCGCGAGGTCGTGCAGCGGCTGGCCGTGGCCCGGCGTGAACCGCCCGGCCAGCTCGGTGATGGCGTCCCCCAGATCGAGTCCGGGCCTCTCGATGAGGCCGTCGGTGTAGAGGCTCAGCACCGAGCCGGGGGGCAGGGGCAGCTCGATGGTGGCGTACTCGGCCTCGGGGTCGATGCCCAGCAGCAGGCCGGGCGTGGTGTCGATGATCCGGGCGGGTTTGCCGGGGCAGCCGAGCAGCGGCGGGAGATGGCCCGCGCTGGCCACGCACGCGGTGTGCTCGGCCAGGTCGAGGCTCAGGTACAGGCAGCTGGTGAACCGGTCGGGAGCCAGCTCGACGAGCAGCCGGTTGGTGTGCGCGAGCACCTCGCCCGGGGTCGCTCCCGCGGTCGCGTGGGCGCGGACGGCGGTGCGTACCTGGCCCATGAGGGCGGCGGCGGTGACGTCGTGGCCCTGCACGTCGCCGATGACGGCCGCGGCCAGGGTGTCGCTCAGCCGGATCAGGTCGTAGAAGTCGCCGCCGATGTCCATCCCCGGCATGGCGGGCACGTAGCGGGCGGCCAGGTCGAGACCGGGGATCTCGGGCAGCGTACGCGGCAGCAGGCTCGACTGCAGGCACCCGGCGAGCTGGTGCTTGGCGTCGTAGAGCCGGGCCCGCTCGAACGCCTGGGCGATCAGCCCGGCGAGCGCGGTGAGCGTCGCCCGCTCGTCGGCGTCGAACCGGTGCGTACGGTCGTAAGCCAGCACGCACGTGCCGATCGGCCGCCCCGAGGTGACCAGCGGCAGGAACGCCCAGGCGGACATGCCGTCGGAGCGGATGGACTGCGGATAGGCGGCGCGCAGCTCGTCCCAGGTGGAGAAGAAGGCCGGTTTCGTGAGGTCGAACGGACGTTGCGCGAGCGCGGGCGGGCTCGCGGGATGGCCGTCGTGCTCCTCGATCGCCTGCCTGCTGTAGCCGCGCGACGCGTCCACGCGCAGCCGCCCGCCGCGCGTGGTGAGGATGGCCAGCGCCTGCACGTCGTAGACGGGCATGACATGGTCGGCGACGAGGTCGAGGACCTCCTGCGCGGTCACCGCCCGCGCCAGGGTGGTGGCCAGGTGCAGCATCTCGTGCAGCGCGATCACCCGCGGCCGGCGCTGGGCGGAGGTGCCGGCGTCCGGTGTCCGGCCGGCGTCGGGGATCGCCATGGAGTTGATGCGCACGGTGATGCCGGACAGGCCCGGGTGGAACGTGAAGGACAGCCGGCGGCCCGCTGGGGTGCGCGCGGTGAAGTGGGTGATCTGCCAGCCGACGACCGCGGCCCGGTAGCGGTCCTCGTAGACCGGGTCGTCCAGCCAGGGCAGCGCCTCCCACAGGCGCGTCCCGAGCAGCTCGGCCGCCGAGCTGTCGAGCAGGTCGGCGGCCGGCGCCGTGATCAGGCTCACGCGTCCTTCGAAGTCCAGGGAGCAGAAGCCCTCCGGCAGCCGGTTGAGGCATTCGAGCGCGACCAGCTCCGCCCCGGGGTCGGCCGTCCGCGCGGGATGCGGGTCCAGAAGGCGTGGCTGGGGGCCGGGAGTGATCGGCTCGCCGTGTTCGGCGGACCGTTCGAGCAGCTCGCCGATCCGGGCGCAGGCGGCGTCGATGAGGTCGCGGTGGCGCTGGTCGAGCCCCCGCCCGTGGCCGGACGGCCACAGGAGCAGCAGCCCGCCCGCGTAGGCGTCGCCGGCCCGGATCGGCGCCGCCGCCACCGCGAAGTGGTACGGCAGGGCCAGCGCGGCGGCCGGATATGTGCGGGCCAGGTCCTCCCGGCCGGCCAGCCACACCAGCCGCCGCTCGCGCACCGCGACGGCGACCGGCACGGGATCGTTCGTCCTGATCCTGGACCACGTCTTGGCGATGGGGGCGGGCAGGCCCAGCTGGGTCTCCATCTGCAGGACCCGGCCGTCCTCCGACACCAGGTACACGGCGCCGATGTGCGCCCCCGTCCGGTTGACGGCTTCGATCAGCAGCTCGTCCAGGCGAGGCGATTGATTCGCCGCGCCCCGGGCCGAGGTGCCGTCCTCTCGCACCGTCTCAGCACGCCTCGCTCACGAATAGTGAGCGCCTTATCAGCCGGAAACCCCCCATGAGGGCAGGATACACGCATTCGCCTAGTAAATCGCTTACCGTCTGCGACGGCGCAGGCTCGTTGAGCTACCCGTCCGGCAGATCGAGTGCGCGGCCCAGCAACTGGTGCAGATGCGCGCGGAACCGGTCCGTGGCGTCCTCGTCGTCGAGGCGGCGGCGCTCCCCGGTCTTGTCGAGCACCCCGCTCAGCGAGAACCCGTGGATGCACCAGACCATCGTGTACGTCATGAACAGCGGATCGGCGTCCACCGGCAACGCCACCGTGGCCATGCTGTCCACGGCGTACCAGGTCAGCGGCTGGGCGCTCATCGACTCCAGATTGCTGATGTCACTGGCGTCGGACAGCCACCGGTGCATCCACAGCGACGGGATCTCGGGATATTCCAGGCACACATCGAGATATCCGTCGATGAACCGGTGCAGCGCCGCCGCCTTCCCCTCGGGCGGGGCCGTCCTCAGCTCGTCGGAGCAGGGCTCGATGACCGCGGCCAGGATCCGGTGGGCCTCCTTCATGACCGCGAGATAGAGCTCACGCTTGTCGGTGAAACGCGCGGTGACGACCGCCGGCTCCACCCCGGCGGCCTCGGCGATCTGGTGGGTGGAGGTGCTGTCGTAGCCGAGCGCGGCGAACAGCCTGGTCGCCACCCGCAGGATCTGCTCCCGCTCGCCGTCCTCTGCAGAGTCCATGGACGCGACGATAAGCCCGGCGCCCCGACCGGCCTGTCACGTGACGGACGAGTATGGGCAAAAGTAACCCCCGCCTGACCTGGAGCGGAGGAACGGCCCGCCCGTCACGCGGGGCGGTGGGGCGGGACGGTGGACTCGCGGACGACGAGCTGGCAGGGACGGGCGTGGCGGCCCGGCGACGGCGCGCCGTTGATGGCGGCCAGCAGCATCTCCGCCGCGGACCTGCCGAGCCCTTCGAGGTTCATGTCGATGCTGGTCAGCGGCGGCTGGCAGCTCTCCGCCATGACGTCCCAGTTGTCGAACCCGACCAGCGCCACGTCCTCGGGGACACGGCGGCCGGCGGCGCGCAGCGCGTCCGCCGCGCCCCGCGCGATCTGGTCGTTGCCGCAGTAGATCGCGTCGAACTCGGTGCCGCCCGCCAGCAGGATGCCGACGGACTGCCGCCCCCAGACCTCGCTCCAGGCCCCGAACAGCGGCGGCGCGGCCAGCGCGAGCCCCGCCTCGGCCACCCGTTCCGCGGCGGCGGCGGCGCGGACCTGGGCCGAGTGGTGGTGCTCGGGCCCGGTGACGTGCGCGATGCGGGTGCGGCCGACCGCCAGCAGGTGCTCGATCGCCTTGCGGGTGCCGCCCTCCTCGTCGGGCACGATCGAGCAGTCCTCGGGGTCGGTGGAGCTGATGAAGGCGTAGACGACCGGCACCGGCAGGACGGGCGCGATAGGAGCGCGGGCCTGGGTGCGCCTGCCGGTCACGATGATGCCGTCGACGCGGCGGCTGAGCAGGGTCTTGACGTGGTACTGCTCGCGGATCGGGTCGTCGCGGCCGTCGCACAGGAAGACCGACATCTGTCCCGCTCCGAGCGCGTCCTCGGCGCCGATCAGGACGGGGATGCTGAACCGGCCGATGGTGTCGGTGGTGATCATCCCGACGGTGTACGTGCGGCCGGAGTGCAGGCTGCGGGCGCCCGCGTTGACCTCGAAGTTGAGCTGCCTGGCCGCTTCCTTGACCCGCGTGCGGGTCTCCTCGCGCAGGGACCCGCGCCCGTTGAGCGCCTTGGAGGCCGTGCCCACCGACACCCCGGCCAGCGCCGCGACGTCGGCGATCGTGGCGTGACGCTCCGTTGTCCCCATACTTTCCTCCATTTTCCGCAGCGTTTGCCGAGCTTACTGTAACGCCGGACCGGCCAAGCGGTACATCGTGCCGTAACAGAGTGGAAATGTGTTATTGACGGGAACCGAGCGGCGTTGTTAGCTGTGCAGGAAAGCGTTTTCCTAATGTTTCCGAGCGAGGGAGAACCGTGTTCGCCCCCCACTTAACCCGTGCCGCCGCCATCGGGCTGGCCGCCGTCCTCCTCACCGGAGGGCTGGCGGTCCCGGCTCAGGCGGCGGGCGCGACTCTGACGGTCAACGTCGCGCAGCAGTTCAGGCCGGTCACCCACGTCGCCTCCGGCGGCCTGTACGGCCTGGCGGAGAACTCCAGACCGGCCGACTCGACCCTGCTCCCGATCAAGGTCAACTCCCTGACCCAGCCCGCGCCCGGCGTCGGCCAGCGGCCCAACGGCCAGCCGCCCGGCGGCGACGCGCTGCTCATCGCCCCGCAGGCCGACCGGGCCGGGGCGGGCCAGTACATCCGGATGCCGGACATCTACCCCGACTTCCCGTACCGGTGGGTGAGCTGGAACGACTGGCTGGCCAAGGTGAACACCATGGTCAACGCCCGCCTGTCGGCCACCACGGTGTCGAACGTCCTCGGCTGGGAGCTCTGGAACGAGCCCGACTACACCTGGAACACCTCCGCCGCGGGCTCGTTCAACGACGGCTGGACCCGTACGTTCCGCGCGGTGCGCGCGCTGGACGCGCAGACGCCGATCGTCGGCCCGAGCACCGCCACCTACAACCGCTCCTGGATGCAGTCGTTCCTGACCAACGCCAGGAACACCAGCACGCTGCCGGACATCATCTGCTGGCACGAGCTGGTGGACCCGGCCAGGATCGCCGGCGACCTCGCCGACTACCGCAACCTGGAGGCCTCGCTGGGCATCAGCCCGCGCCGCGTCTCCATCAACGAGTACGCCGCCCCCGGCGAGGTGGACGTGCCCGGCCGGATCGCCAGCTACGTGGGCAAACTAGAGCGCGGCGGCGTGGAGTCGGCACACCGGGCCTTCTGGTACGAGTACGGCACCATGAACGGCCTCGTCGTGAACAACAGCCAGCCGACCGGAACGTGGTGGCTGTACAAGTGGTACGGCGACATGGCCGGCAGCATGGTCACGACCACGCCCTCCACGCAGACCGGCCTCGACGGCTTCGCGTCCTACGACGGCACCCGCAAGATCGTCAACGTGGTGTTCGGCAACGAGGCGGGCGCCAACACCGTCAACCTCACCGGCATCGGCGCGCTCGGCTCCAGCGTCCGGGTGACGCTGCTGTCCACGCCCTCCAGCGGCCGGTTCAGCGCGGTGACCGCGCCTGCGACGGTCTCGACGACCACCAGGACGGTCAGCGGCGGCCAGCTCAGCGTGTCCGTGCCGAACATGGTCGCCACCAGCGCCTACCAGCTCGTCGTCGAGCCGGTCTCCGGGGTTCCCGCCTACCAGCAGCGCTACGAGGCCGAGAACGCCTCGGCGTTCCGCGCCGCGCGCCTGACCGCCGCCAGTGCGTCGGGAGGCGGGTACGTCGGCCGCATCGACAACTCGGGCACACCGCGTACCGACAGCTACCTGGACTTCGTGGTCAACGTGCCGGCGGCGCGCTCGTACACGATGACCATCGGCTACGCCAACGGCACCGGCGCCACCGCGACCCAGGGCCTGGCCTACAACGGCGGCGCCTGGTCCACGGTCAGCTACCCGCCGACCGCCGGATGGGGCCAGTTCGGCTCGACGGTCAGCACACCGGTCACCCTCAGGGCCGGCTACAACGTGATCCGCCTGGCCAAGGGCTCGCCGTTCTTCGCGGGCGGCACCGGATTCGCCGAGCTGGACTACATCCAGCTCACCTGACCCGGCGGAGCCGTGACCGCGGCCCGCCGCCGGTCACTGCTCCGTCAGCGACCGCTCCACTTGATCTCGTACGGCTTGAGGCTGACGTCTTTGCCGTCCACGGTCGCGGTGACCGCGGAGCCGCTGGTGTTGACCATCACGAGCTGCTCCGGCTGGGCGAGCACCCGGACCCTCGGGTTGGAGGAGGTCACCTGCTCCAGCTCCGCCCCGGCGGGGAACCACTTGGTGAAGCCGCTCACCAGCTTGCCCGTGGCCATCGGGACGCCGGTGCGCGGATCCCACATGCAGGCCGCGCAGGCGCCCTCCTTGGCCTGCGGATTCCAATACAGTGCCGTCGCCGCGCCGCTCTGGGCGAACTCGATCATCGAGGCGGCCTGGACGGCGAGCCGCTTGGTCTCCGGCCAGGTGGTGCCGTCCTCGGGCACGAAATACCACTCCGACCACCAGACGGGCAGGTCGCCGGCCTTCTCGCGCAGCCACTTGGTGACCGCGCCGAACTTCTTCAACGCCCCGAACTCGTCGGGCAGCAGCTCGTGGGCGTCGGTGACCGAGGCGCCGTCGACCACGACGAAGTCGGCGCCCTTCTTGTGCTCGAACCAGTAGTTGAAGGCGTCCAGCACGTTCTGGTTGACGACCCCCCAGTCGCCGCTCAGCTCGGAGTCGCCCGACTTGTTGCTGTCGAAGCCCAGGTACGGGCCGCCGACCATGGCGTCGGGGCGCGCCGCCTTCACCGCGTCATAGACCTTGTTGTACAGCTGGGTGTAGCCCTTGTAGTCCGCCGGCTTGGAGTGGTCCTTCCAGAAGCCCTTGAACTCGTTCCACACCATGAAGTACTTGACGTCCTTGTACCGCGTGGCGACGGCCGCCGACAGCTTGGCGAACTCGTCGTAGAACTGCGGGTAGGGCGCGTCCTCCAGGTGTTCCTTCCAGGCCGACTCCTCGGTCGGCCCCTCGGGGCCGCCCTTCATCCAGTCGGGCGCGCAGCACAGCGTGATGACGCCCGTGGCGCCCGACTGCTTCATGAGGTTCAGCCGGCTGTCGAGGTCCTCCCAGAAGTACTCTCCCGGGCGCGGCTCGGGGTTGAGCGCCCCGAAGCCCATGATGTGCTGGTTCTGCAGCATCGGGGTCTCGGCCAGCGAGGCGGCCACGGTCTGCTCGAACTGCTGGGTGATGTTGTTCGCGCTCACCCCCGTGTGCGTGAACCCCCAGCGTGGCCAGCCCGGCTCCACCGCCGGCGGCTTGCTGACGTCGGCGGTGGTGCTCTCCTCGGCCGTGGCCGTGTCCTGCGACGGCGACGCCGCAGGGTCGGCGGGAGCGGCCGTGCCGCAGCTCGCCACCGCCAGTGTCAGAGCGCTGATGCCCGCAGCTAAGGCCGTCGCCCGCCGCAGGCGCCGCCAGATCGATCCCCCGCGACTCGAAGCCACCCCGACCCTCACCCGATCCTCGACAGTTGCATGCCGCCTGTAGCGTTCCATGGCAGCCGCGTAAGGTGCACATCGGGAGCCGGGTTCACAGGTAATCGTTATGTTTCACGCGCGGAAGAGCTCCGCGTGGTCGGCGGCCCAGCGCTCGAAGGCCCGCGCGGGGCGGCCGAGAACCTTCTCGACGTCGCCGGTGACGGGCTGCTGGAGCCGCGTGGCGTATTTCGCGTACCTGGCCATGAGGCCTCGTACGAACGGCTCGGGCATGCCGTTGCGGATCATCGCCTGCGTGGCCGCCTCCGGCGGGAGCTCCTCGAAGCGTAGCGAGCGGCCGGTCGCCCGGCCGATCGCGGCCACCATCTCCGCGTGCGACAGCGGCTCCGGGCCGGTCAGCTCCAGCCTGCGCCCGCCCGGCTCCGTGCCGAGCAGCGCGTGCGCGGCGACCTCGACGAGGTCGCGCTCGTCGATGGGCGTCTCCTGGAAGGAGGCGTACACGTAGCGGACGACGTCGCCCGCGCGGAGCTGCGCGCCCCACGCCTGCACGGCGTTGCCCGCGAAGGAGGCGGCCCGCAGGCTGGTCCAGTCCAGGCCGCTGGTGACGGCGGCCTGCTCCGCCTCCTTGTTCCGGTCGCCGCGCAAGCGGGAGGGCTGCTCGTCGAGCGGGTCGTCGATGTTCGTCGCCGACAGGGCCACCACCCGCGCGGCGCCGTGCTCCTTCGCCAGGGCGAGCAGCTCGGGCGCGGACTCGCCGATGGCGCGCGAGTGCAGGAAGACGGCGGTGACGCCGTCCAGGTGGCGGGCGAGCGTGCGCGGGCTGGCCGGGTCGCCCCCGACGACCTCGACGCCCGCGGGCAGGCGCGCGGCGGCCGGGTCGCGGCTGACGGCCCGAACGGCGGCGCCCTCCGCGGCGAGCAGCTCGGTGAGCGGGCGTCCGATGGCGCCGGTGGCGCCGGTTACCAGGATCATCGCGTCCCCTTGTGTCGTTGTGGGTTTCACGCATCCTGAGAGGCCGGGCGGGGCCCGGAGTGTGACGCCGTACGGGCGAATGTGACCCACACCTCAGTGCGGTGCTCAGCTGCCCTGGCGGTGGAGGAGCAGCATGGCGGCGTCGTCGAGCAGCGGCCCGCCCGCGTGCGCGACGAGGTCGCCCCTGAGCGCGTCGAGCGCGGCCTGCGGCTCGTCGTGCGTCAGCAGGACGGCCCGCTCGGCGAGCGGGTAGAAGCAGCCGGCCGGGTTCCTGGCTTCGATGACGCCGTCGGTGAAGAACAGCATCCGGTCCCCTTCGCCGAACGGGACCCGGTGCGGCTTGGCCGGCGTGGTGTCGAGCAGGCTCAGCCCGAGCGGCAGGTTGTGCTCGGGCGGCTCCACCATGCGGCTCGTCCCGTCGGGCCCGATCAGCAGCGGCGGCGGGTGGCCGAAGTGCACGAGCTCCATCTCGCCGTCGTGCACCTCGGCGACGATCGCGGTGACGAACTGCTCACTGCCCAGATGCCTGGCCAGGCTCACCTCCAGCCGCTCGCCGATGTCACCGAGGTCGGCCTCGTCATAGGCGGCCTCACGGAACGCGCCGAGCACCCAGGCCGCCGTCTCGACCGCGCCCAGCCCCTTGCCCTGGACGTCGCCGATCAGCAGCCGTACGCCGTGCGGGGTCGTGACGACCTCGTACAGGTCGCCGCCGATCTGGGCCTCGGCCGCGGCGGAGGTGTAGGACAGGGCGACGCGCAGATCGCCGGCCCGCCGGGGGACCGGCCGCAGCAGCACGCGCTGGGCCGCCTCGGCGACCTGCCGGACGTTGGCCAGCGTGCGCTCACGCTCCAGCCGCAGGCGGGCGGCCAGCATGCTCGCGCCGGTGACACCGAGGATGCTGAGGATGCTGAGGTAGTTCTGCCAGTCGGTCAGCAGGCCGTTGTGGTAGGCGAGGGGCAGGCAGATGGCGAGCGCCACCGCGCCCACCATCGCGGTCCGCCGCACGCCGCCCGAGACCGACGCGAAGGCGGGGCCCAGCGTCAGGAGCGGCAGGAAGACCAGTGACGGACCCGCGAGCAGGTCGACCACGGCGACGCTCAGCATGACGGCGAAGGGCAGCCAGCGCAGAGCCTGCAGAGATCTCATCAGCCCCCTCGCGCCACCGTGTCCCCAGGTACCGAAAAGTGAAACATCAACGATTGCGATGTACAAGCATGCCTGTACGCGCGTCTGTTGCGGGTAAACGACGCGCGTGTGTCGCCAGTTAAGAATGTGCAATCTGCGGGCCGGTCGTTCACCGGGCGGTTCGCGTTACACGTAGCCGGTGGAGCCGTCGGGCCGGATCGGGAGGACCCGCTCCCAGCGCACGTAGTCGTCGGTCCCCAGCACGGACTCGTCGATCTCCACCCCCCAGCCGGGCCGGTCGGGCCGCAGCTCCAGGTGCCCGTCCACCGGCAGGTAGGGATCCGGGCACCAGGTCGTCTCGCACGGCTTGTACTCCACCAGCTTGAGCCCGTGGTGGGCGGCGGCGAAGTGCACGTTCACCGCCGTCGCCAGCGGGCCCATCGGGTTGTGCGGGGCCACGCTCGCGTAGTGCGCCTCGGCGATCGTGGCGATCTTGCGCAGCTGCGCCAGGCCGCCGACCACGCACACGTCCGGCTGGACGATGTCGGCCCCGCCCGCCGTCAGCAGGGCCAGGAAGTCCTGCGGCAGGAACAGGGACTCGCCGGTGGCCAGCGGCACGTCGAGCTGGCTGCGGAGGTGGCCCCACGCGGGGATGTACTCGGGCCTGATCGGCTCCTCGAACCACAGCGGATCGTACGGCGCCAGCGCGTTGCCGAGCTGGACGGCCTGGCGCGGCTCGAAGATCCGGGCATGCGCCTCGAAGGCGAACTCCCACTCCGGCGGGCTGATCGAGCGGATCTCGGCGAAGTAGTCGGCCGCCTCCTTGCACACGTTGCCCCAGCGGCCCGCGTACAGGTCGCGGCGGTAGGGGCTGAGCTTGAAGGCGGTGAAGCCGTAGCGCTCGTTCAGCTCCTGGGTGAGGTCGCGGCAGGCGGGCGGGTCGGGCGCGGTGTAGACGCCGCAATAGACCGGTACGCGGTCGCGTACGTGCCCGCCGAGCAGCATGTAGACCGGCAGCCCCGCGGCCTTGCCCGAGATGTCCCACAGCGCCTGGTCGATGGCCGCGATGGCCGCCAGGCCGATCGCGCCCGGCGGGAAGCGCGCCTCCTGGAGCAGCCTGCGCACCACGTACTCGACCCGGCGCGGATCGACGCCCTCGATCTGCTGGAACATGTACTCCAGCACCGGGATCAGCGCGTGGTCGGGCCCGTGGTTGTAGGCCTCGCCCCAGCCGGACACCCCCTCGTCGGTCTCGACCTTCACCAGCAGGCGCGGCCGCTCGGCGACGCGCTGCATGTAGGTCCGCAATGCGGTGATCTTCACGCTTCCCCCTCCTGCCAGGCGGCCAGGATGGAGGCCACCTCCTCCCGGATGCCGGCCGGCAACGCCCTGCTCGGCGGGCGTACGTCGCTGCGGCACAGGCCGAGCTGGGCGAGCGCCTCCTTGACGACCGACACGTTGTCGGCCGAGGCGTCCGCGCCGCGCAGCTCCTCGAACCGCCTGATCAGCTCCCACACTTCCATGGCCGCGGCGAAGTCGCCCGCACGCAGCGCGTCGCGCATCCGCAGCGTCAGCTCCGGCGCGGCGGTGACCAGGCCGGAGGTGAAGCCGCGGGCGCCGACCGCCCAGTACGCCGGCGTGTACGGCTCCGCCAGCCCGCACAGCCAGGTGAACCGGCCGAGCCCCGCGTCGCGGGCGACGGAGGCGAAGCGGACCGGGTCGGGGACGGCGTACTTGACGCCGATCACGTTCGGGCACGCCTCGCCCAGCAGGCCGACCTGCGCCCCGGCGACGCGCGGGCCGCGGATGTAGGGGACGACGCCCAGCTCGGGAACGGCGTCGGCGATCTGCCGGTGATAGTCCACCCAGCCGTCGGCCGACAGGTACGGGTGGACGGGCTGGTGCACCATCACCATCGGGACGCCGAGGTCACGGGCGTGCCGGGCGGACTCGACGGCCGACGCGACGTCCAGCCCGACGCCGGCCAGCACGGTCGCCTCGTCGCCGGCCGCGGCCACCGTGGACTCCAGGACCTGGCGCCGCTCGTCCGGGGTCAGGGCGTAGAACTCGCCGGTGTTGCCGTTCGGCGTGATCACGTTGACGCCCGCGTCGACCAGGCGGCGGACGAGCTTGGCGTTCGTGCCGAGATCGACCGAGCCGTCCGCGCCGAACGGCGTCACAGTGACGGCCACGACGTCGGCCAGCCGGTCTGCCAGTTCATGCATCGAGGAACGCATCGATCAACCTCTGCTCTCTGCGGGTACGGCCTCGTTCAGCGGCCGGATCCGCACCACGAAGCCGTAGATCAGGGTGCCCAGGATGGCCGTCGCCCCGGCGAACAACATCGGCCCCGTGTAGGAGTTGCCGCTCAGCGTCAGGAAGAAGCCGATGAGAATCGGGCTGATGATGTTGCCGATCTGCGAGCCGAAGTTCTGGAAGCCGGCGATCGAGCCGACCACCGACGGCGACGGGGCGACCTCGGCCGGGAGGCTGAGGATCGCGGCGCCGGCGAAGGAGTGGGCGCAGTTGCTGACCGACAGCAGCACCATGACGGCCACGTTGCCGTCCACGAACGTGGTCAGCGCGATCGTGGAGGCCAGCAGCATGCCGGTGATGATGGGGATCTTGCGGGCGCGGGAGATGGGGACGCCGCGGCGTACCAGCCAGTCGGAGAAGGCCCCGCCGGCGATCGTGGCGCCGACGCCGAGCAGCGCCGGGATGGAACCGAACACGCCCAGCTCCAGAATGGTGAACCCGCGGTCCTCCACGAGGTAGCTCGGATACCACGTCAGGAAGAACGCGCCGGTGGCCGAGCGGCAGATGTAGCCGAACACCAGCCCCCACACGGTGGGGTAGCGCAGCAGCGCGCGCCAGCGCATCGGCGGCCCGCTGTCGGGCACGGCCGCGTCGCCGCCCTCGATGTAGTCGAGCTCCGCCTGGGAGATCTTCGGGTGCTCCTGCGGCGAACGGTAGATCATCAGCCAGCCGACGACCCACACCAGGCCGATCGCGCCGATCACGACGAACGACGTGCGCCAGCCGAAGGCGGCGATCAGCGCGGTGACGATCGGGACCGACAGGGCGACGCCGATCTGCTGCCCGGTGTCGAACAGGCTGGAGGCCAGCGCGCGCTCCCTGCGCGGGAACCAGGTGGCGACCACCTTGATGTTGGCCGGCTGTACGGGAGCCTCGCCCATGCCGAGGCCGAGGCGGCAGACGATCAGCGAGCCGAAGCCGTGGGCCAGGGCGGTGGCGGCGGTCCACAGCGACCACCACACGACGGCGATCGGGTAGATGACGCGCGGGCCGAACCGGTCGAGCAGCCAGCCGGAGGGCAGCTGGAAGATCGCGTACGACCAGAAGAACGAGGAGAGCAGGACCCCTTTCATGGTCTGGTCGAATCCCAGCTCCTCCTGCATGTAGGTGCTGGCGACGCTGAGGCTGGACCGGTCGAGGTAGGCGATCGTGAGACCGCCGGCCGACAGGGCGATGATGCTCCAGCGGAGTTTGGACCGTGCGCGCCGCGCTGTCGCGGGCACGGCCGGGGCCGGTGTTGCGGAGTTAGACTGCATACGAGCTCCATGCTGCAGGTCAGTGCAGTGGCCATGCCGGACCGCCGGATCGCGTGCCCGGGGACGCCGCGCCAACGGCGTCACTCCGGGGACCCGTCCGGTCCGGTGTGTGTACGTGAAAGCGGAGCCGTGTGGCCGGTGTGGTCCGTGTCCTCGGGCCACACCGGAAGGCTCGCTGGGTTGCCCTCCCTGGTATGTGACGTCCCTGAAGTCCTAATTCACGCGACTGTAACCGAAACTCGGGTCATATACGAGATGCGATGTAAGATATCTTTGAAGAATGAGTGAGGTCATGGCGTCCCCCGTCTTCGCCGGGCAGCCCCGGTCGATGTCCTCCCGGGGCGCGGCCGTCCTGGAGGCGATCAAGCACGCGATCCTGACCGGCGCGCTCCCGCCGGGCCAGGCTCTGGTCGAGACCGACCTGGCGCAGCAGCTCGGGGTGTCGAAGACGCCCGTACGCGAGGCGCTCAAAACCCTCGCGGGCGCGGGCCTGGTCACCATGAGCGAGTACAAGGGCGCGACCGTGCGCACGGTGGACAGCGCGCTGATGGAGTCCGTCTACGACCTGCGCCTGCTGCTGGAGCCCGAGGCGGTCAGGCGCACGGTCGAAGGCGGCGCGGACCTGGCCCCCGCGGCGAGCGCCCTGCGCCGCGCCGACGAGGCCGCCGACCGCGCCGGCCGCAGCCTGGCCAACCGCGACTTCCACCGCGCGCTCTACGCCGGCTGCGGCAACCCCCTGCTCGTCAGCACCCTCGACTCCCTGCGCGACCAGACCGCCCTGATCTCGGCGGCGGCCTGGACCTGGGTGCCGACCTGGGAACGGGAGGCGGAGGAGCACCGCGAGATCCTGGAGGCCGCGCAGTCGGGCGCGGCGGAGCAGGCCGCCGGGCTGCTGCGCGACCACGTACGCCATTTCATCGAGCGGGTCAGGGACAGCGGCGAGCTGGACCCGTCCTGACCCCTGTGGAACTCCGGCTCTCTGCTGATCGTTTAGGCGGGCGGCAACGACCATCTTCGACAGGGAGAACAAAGCCGTGGTCTTCAAACGGATGCTGGGCGCTTTCGGCGTGGGCGCGCCCTCGGTGGACACCGTTCTGTTCACCCCGCGGACCAAGCCGGGCGGCACGCTGGAAGGCGAAGTGCGTCTCAAGGGCGGCGACTTCGACGCCGAGATCGAGCACATCACCCTGGACCTGGTGGCCAGGGTGGAGATCGAGCACGGCGGGGGAGAGGGCTCCGGGCTCGGCGAGTTCTCCAGCGTCCGGGTCTCCGGGCCGTTCACGCTGGCCAAGGGGAAGGAGCGGGTGATCGCCTTCGCCATCCCGGTGCCGTGGGAGTCGCCGATCAGCGAGATCGGCGGGCAGCCGCTGAGGGGGATGGCGGTGGGCGTGCGCACCGAGCTGGCCATCGCCAAGGCCGTCGACAAGGGCGACCTGGACATGATCGCGGTCGAGCCGCTGCCGTCGCAGCTGCGCATCCTGGAGTCGCTGCTGCAGCTCGGGTTCGGCTTCAAGTCCGCCGACCTGGAGGCCGGCCGCCTGTACGGCGTGCACCAGGAGCTGCCGTTCTACCAGGAGATCGAGTTCTACCCGTCCGGCCGGTACGCCGGGCAGGTGGGGGAGATCGAGGTGACCTTCGTGGCCGACCCGGCCGGGCTGCAGGTGGTCCTGGAGGCCGACAAGCGGGCCGGCCGCTACTCCGGCAGCGACGCCATCGGCCGCTTCCACGTCAGCCACGACGACGCACTCCGTACGGACTGGGCGGGCGAGCTGGGCCGCTGGCTGGACAGCCTGTCCCAGTACGCCTCCCACTCCGGCCACCACGGTGACCCGAACGCCGGCTACTACGGCGACCACGACCACGGGCACCACGGCGGGCATCACGGCGGGCATCACGGCGGGTCCGGCCTGGGCATGGTGGCCGCGGCGGGCGCGGCCGGCGTGGTGGGCGGCCTCGTGGCGGGCGAGGTCGTCGAGGAGATCTTCGAGGGCGGCGAGGACGAGGGCGGCGACTGGTGACGCCGCTCCGCTGACCGCACCGGCCACGGGCTCCGCGCCCCCGTGGCCGGACCGGGGCGATCAGGCGGCCTCGGGGCGTCCGGTGCCCGACGTCGCCCCGCCAACGTCGTCCGGTGCCCGACGTCGCCCCGGCGACGGTCGGCTTGTGCCCGGCGTCGCCCCGGCGTTCAGCCGCGGGTGACGAGGATCCCGTCGTCGTCGCTGAACAGCTGTGCCCCGGGCACGAAGGTGACGCCGCCGAACGTCACCGGGACGTCCCGCTCGCCGGCCCCCTCCTTGGCGCTCTTGCGCGGGTTCGAGCCGAGCGCCTTGACGCCCAGGTCCAGCTCGCGCAGGGCGGCGACGTCGCGCACCGCGCCGTGGATGAGCACGCCCGCCCAGCCGTTGGCCACCGCCAGCCCGGCGATCACGTCGCCCATCAGCGCCGAGTGCAGGGAGCCGCCGCCGTCCACGACCAGGACCCGGCCGGTGCCCGGCTCCGACAGCGCGGCCTTGAGCAGGACGTTGTCCTGGTGGCAGCGCACGGTGGAGATCGTGCCGTCGAAGGAGCCGCGCCCGCCGTACTGGCGTAGCTGCAGGTCACAGGAGTCGAGCTCGTCGCCGCGCTCGTCGTACAGGTCCGCGGTGTTCATGGTCCTTTTCTACCGGTGATCGGCGGGCCTTGCGTCATCGTGATCAGAACCTAGGCTGACGGCATGATCCTGGACCGATTCCAGCTCGCCGGAGCCGTCGCCGTCGTCACCGGCGCGGGCCGGGGCATCGGCGCGGCCACCGCCGTCGCGCTCGCCGAGGCGGGCGCCGACGTGGTGCTCTGCGCCCGCACCGAGGAGCAGGTGCGGGCGGTCGCCGAGCAGGTGGAGAAGGCGGGCCGGCGGGCGCTGGCCGTCACCGCCGACCTGGCCGTGCCGGGCGCGGCCGAGGCGCTGGCGCAGCAGGCCGCGGACGCGTTCGGGCGGCTGGACGTGGTCGTCAACAACGTGGGCGGCGCGCTGCCCCGCGCGTTCGCCGACACGAAGCGCCGGCACCTGGAGGCCGCCTTCCAGTTCAACGTGGGCGTGGCGCACGAGCTGACCAGGGCCGCGCTGCCGCACCTGCTCCAGGCCGGCGGCGCGGTCGTGAACATCTCCTCCGCCATGGGCCGGCTGACGGGCCGGGGCTACCTGGCGTACGGCACCGCGAAGGCCGCGCTCACCCACTACACCCGGCTGGCCGCCCGGGACCTGGCCCCCAAGGTGCGGGTCAACGCGGTGGCCGTCGGCGCGGTCGCCACCTCCGCCCTCGACCTCGTCATGACGGACGAGGGCCTGCGCACGCAGATGGAGGAGGCGACGCCGCTGCACCGGGTCGGGGAGCCGGAGGACGTGGCGGCCGCGGTGCTGTACCTGTCCTCGCCCGCGAGCCGCTACGTGACGGGCGCGGTGCTGGAGGTGGACGGGGGCATCGACCGGCCGAACCTCGACCTCGGGCTGCCGGATCTGTCATGACTTGGTGAGCACGTACGCCTTGTCCGGATCGGCGGTGACGGTCACGTTCGTGCCTTCGGCCAGCAGCCGCCGCGGATCGGGCGCCGGCACGGTCACGGTGAGAGTGCCCGAGGTGGTCTCGACCTCGTAGTCCACGCTGTGCCCGTGGAACGTGGCCCGCAGCACCGAGCCCGTCCCGCCCGCGGCGGCGGCGGCCAGCGACAGGGTCTCGGGGCGGACCATGAGGTAGGCGGCGGTGTGCGCCTGCACGCCGGCGTGGGCGGGCACCGTCATGGTCCGCGCCAGCGCGGTGACCACCGCGCCGCCCGCTCCCGTGCGCTCGGGCACGACCTCGACGAAGTTGGCCCGGCCGATGAAGTCCGCCACGAAGACGGTCGCCGGGCGGAAGTAGATGTCGGACGGGGTGGCCGCCTGCTCGATCCGGCCCCTGTTCATCACCACGACCCGGTCGGACATGGTCATCGCCTCGTCCTGGTCGTGGGTGACGTACAGGCTGGTGATGCCGAGGCGGCGCTGGATGCGGCGGATCTCGGCGCGCATGGCGCCGCGCAGCTTCGCGTCCAGGTTCGACAGCGGCTCGTCGAACAGCAGGACCTCCGGCTGGACGACGAGCGCGCGGGCGAGCGCGACGCGCTGCTGCTGGCCGCCGGACAGCTCGTGCGGGCTGCGATCCGCCAGGCCGACGAGGTTCATGCTGGTGAGGGCGATGCGGACGGCGCTGTCCAGCTCCTCCTTGGTGCGGTGCTGGACGCGCAGGCCGTAGGCGATGTTCTCGCCCACGGTCAGGTGCGGGAAGAGCGCGTAGCTCTGGAACACCATGGCCATCGGGCGGCGCTGCGGCGGCAGGTCGTCGATCACGGCGTCGTCGAGCCGCACATGCCCGCTCGACGCCTCCTCCAGTCCCGCCACGATGCGCAGGGTCGTCGTCTTGCCGCAGCCGGACGGCCCGAGCAGGGTGATGAACTCGCCGGGTGCGACGTCGAGCGTGACCGAGTCCACGGCGACGACCGGCTCCGCGCCGCGGCTCCGGAACGCCTTGGTCACCTTGTCGAGGCCGAGCCGGCCCCGCGGGGTGTCGTCCGTCATCGTCCCTGCCTTCCGTGGGTCGCGTGGAGGATGGCGGTGCGGCCGACGAGCACGCGGATGACGGCGAACCCGGTCAGCACGATCGCGGTCAGGACCGTGCAGTAGGCGAAGGCCACGCCGTAGCGGCCGGTGTTCGCGGCGCTGAGGATCTGGGCGGTGATGATGTGCGTGCCGGGGGTGACGAGCAGGATGATGGTGGAGATCGAGGTCATGCAGCGCGCGAAGCCGTAGCTGAGTCCGGTGAGCAGCGCCGGGCGGATCAGCGGCAGCGTGACCCGGCCGAACGTGCGGAGCGGGCTGGCGCCGAGGTCCCGCGACGCCTCCTCCAGGCTCGGATGGAGCTGCGCCAGCGCCGCCGTCCCCGTGCGCAGCCCGGCGGGCACGGACCTGACGACGTACGCGAGCACGATCGCGATGGCCCCGCCCGCGACCGCGCTGCCGCCCACCAGGCCGGGGAACACGAGCACGCCGCCGACGTGGACGCTGGGCCGGTAGGCCAGCAGGTAGCCGATGCCGAGCACGGTGCCCGGCACGGCCACGCCGAGCGTTCCCGCGAAGTCCAGCCAGCCGCCCGTCCTGGCCAGCTGGCGCACCGCCAGCCAGGCGATGAGCAGGCCGAACAGCCCCGCGATCGGGGTGGCGATGACGGCCAGCAGGGTCGTGTCCAGCAGCGCCTGCCGTCCCACGCCGATCAGCACCTCGTGCAGGTACGCGAACGTGAGCGTGTGGTCCACGCCGAACACCCGCGTCACCCCGCCGGCGATCACGGTGCCGTAGACGGTCACGATGAGCACGGCGATGAGCACGGCCAGCGCCAGGATGGGCAGGCGGACCCAGCCGGTGACCGGCCGCACGCTGCCGGACGGCCGTCCCGTGATGGTGGTGCGCGTCTTGCGGCCCAGCCAGTACCGCTGCGCCGCGAACACGGCGACCGACGGCACGAGCAGGATCAGGCTGTAGACGGCCGCGCCGGTGGTGTCGTACTCGCCGGTCATGGCCAGGTAGGCGCGGCTGGCCAGCACGGTGTAGTCGCCGCTCACGACGAGCGGGTTGGCCAGGTCGGCGATCGCCTCCACGAACAGCAGCAGGAACGGGGCGGCCAGGCCCGGCGCGAGCAGCGGCAGCACCACGGTCCTGAACACCCGCCACCGGGAGGCCCCCATGGTCATGGCGGCCTCCTCCATCGCCGGGTCCAGGCCGCGCATCATGCCGAGCAGCCCGAGATAGGCCACGGGGAACAGCGACAGCGACAGGACGAACACAAGCCCGTCCAGCCCGTAGATGTCGTACTCGATCCCGAACAGCCCGTGCGTCACCAGCCCCCGCCGCCCGAACAGCACGATGGTGGCGGTGGCCACCGCGAAGGGCGGGCTCACCATGGGGACGAGCGCGATGAGGTGCAGCACCCGCTTGCCCGGCACGTCCAGCCGGGTCTGCACGAACGCGAACAGGAACCCGATCGCGGTGCCGGCCAGGCCGACCAGGACGCCGAGCAGGAGCGTGTTCGCCAGGATGCGCAGGTCCGCCGAGGAGGTGAAGAACTCCGCGTAACGCGGCCACGCCCGCGGCGACAGCGCCGAGCCCAGCACCGCGCCGATCGGGTAGACGCTCCCCGCGACGACCAGGACCGCGCAGGCGGCGATGGCCAGCACCACGCTCGCCTCGCGCCGCCTGCGCCGCGGCGCGCGCGGCCGCTCGGGCGCCGCCAGGGGAGGAGCCTGCGCGCTCACGACTTCGGCGCCTTCGCGACCTCGGCGTCGAACCGCCGGATCAGCTCCTGCTTGTGCGTCCCCGCGGCGCCGCTGTCGTAGTCGACGAGCTTCAGCGTCGCCAGGTCGGCGGTCTTGTCCGACCGCCGCGCCTTCGGGTTCGTGGGCGCCTGGTACGACCTGACGCCCGGCCCGATCTCCTGCGCCGCCGGGGTGAGCGCCCAGTCGATGTACCTGCGCGCGCTGACCGGGTTGTGCGCCCCCTTGACCAGCGCCACGCCGCCCACCTCGTACCCCGTCCCCTCGGAGGGGAAGGTGACCTGGAGGTCGGTGAAGCCCTGCTCCCTGGTCGCCACGCAGTCGTGCGAGAAGACGATGCCCACGCCGATCTCGCCCCGTGCGACCTGCTGCGCCGGCGCGGCCCCCGACTTGCTGTACTGCAGCACGTTCGGGTGCAGCCGCTTCATGTACGCCATCGCCCCGTCGGCCGCGCCGCCGTGCAGCGCCACCTGGGTCCACAGCGCCGTGTACGCGGTGCCCGACGTGGAGGGGTGCGCGATGCCGACGTTCTGCCTGAGCGCCGGGTTCAGCAGGCTCTGCCAGGATTCGGGCACCGGCACGTGCTTCTCGGCGAGGATCCTGGTGTTGCCGCAGAAGCCGAGCACGCCGACGTACACGCCGGTCCAGATGCCGTCCGCGTCCTTGTACCGGGCGGGGATGCCGGCCGCGCCGGGGGAGACGTAGGGGTCGAGGAGGCCGTCCCCGGCCGCGGCGGCGTATCCGTCGGCCGGGCCGCCGTGCCACACGTCGAACTCCGGGTTGTCCCTGCCCGCCTTGATCCTGGCCAGGGCCTCGCCGCTGGACAGGCGGACGAACTCGGCCCCGGTGCCGGTCGCGGCGGTGAAGGCGGCCGTCATGGCCGCGCACCACTCCTCGGTCGCGCCGCACGCGACCACCACCTTGCCCCCGTCGGCGGCGGCCGTGCCCGGTGCGCTCGTGCACCCGGTCCCGGCCAGCATGAACGTGGTGGTCATCAGCAGGGCGTGGCGTAGGCGGGTCTGCGGTGGAGCCATGATCGACCTCCTCGAACTGGCTGATGCCGCCAAGCTAGGCCGCGCGGCGGGGCGCCCCGGTGACAGGGCGGTGAGCCTTGGTGACGGCGCCGTCACCTACCCGTCGGGCGCATCGGGCAGGTCGGGCATCAGGTAGCCCGCGCCCCTGATGGTCTGCACGTACCGGGCCGCGTCGAGCGCGGCCAGCCGGGCGCGCAGCCGGTACACGGCGGATCGGACGACGTCGCGCCCGCCCATGAGGTCGGCGGTGCCCCACACGGCGCGCAGCAGGTCCTGCCACGACTGCGGGCGGCCCCGCCGCGCGGCCAGGTGCGCGAGCAGCTTGAACTCGGTGTACGGCAGCACCAGCCGCCGCCCGCCGAACGTGACGGTGTGCGCGCCCGGATCGATGACCAGGCCGCCGACCCGCAGTGCCGCCCCCTCGTCGCCGGGTCCACGCCGGCGGCGCACCAGCGCCTGCGCGCGCAGGGCGACCTCGCGGGGATGGAACGGCTTGGTCACGTAGTCGTCCGCGCCACGCTCCAGCCCGGCGATGACGTCCTCCTGCTGGGCGAGCGCGGTGAGCAGCATGATGGGCAGGTCGTACCTGGCCCTGATCAGCTCGCAGAGCGACAGGCCGTCGAGCGCCGGCATCAGGACGTCCAGCACGACCAGGTCCACACCATGGGTGCGCAGCAGGTTCATGGCGGTGGCGCCGTCGTGCGCCGTGAGCACGGTGAAGCCCTGCGTCTCCAGCGCGAACCCGACGATCGTGGTCATCTGCGGCTCGTCGTCCACGACCAGCGCCGTGCACCCGGTGACCATGTGACCTCCTCAACCCGGCAGCGTGAACAGGAAGGTGGTGCCGCGCATCGAGGTGGTGTCCACCATGATGGCTCCGCCGTGCAGCTCGACGATGGTCTTGGTGATGACCAGGCCGAGCCCGGTGCCGTCGGCCAGCGGGCGGCCCGTGACGAACCGGTGGAACAGGCGGCGGCGCTGCTCCTTGGTCATGCCGGCGCCGTCGTCGGTGACGTACACCGCGATCCCCGTGTCGATGACCGCCACCCGCACGTCGATGCCGCCGCCCACGGTGGTGAAGCGGCCGGCGTTCGACAGCAGGTTGGTGAACGCCTGGGCGAGCAGCCTCGGGTCGGCCTGGATCCGCGGCGTGACCTGCGGGGTGTCGAGGGTGATGCGCTGCTTCCGCTGCGCGCACAGGGGCCGCATGGCGGTGACCACGTCGCGCGCGACGACGGAGACGTCCACCGGCTCCAGACGCGGGGTGAACAGGCCGGCCTCGATCTTGGCCTGGGTGAGCAGGCTCTCGCACAGGGCGATGACCTGCGCGCACTGCTGGTCCACGACGGTGATGAACCGCTGCTGCGCGGGCGTGAGCGGCCCGGGGCTGCCCTCTCCGAGCAGGTCCACCGAGCCCTTGATCATGCTGAGCGGCGTGCGCAGCTCGTGGCTGAGCGCGGTCACCTGCTCGGGCCGCCGCTCGACCAGCGCGCCCA
>NZ_BAABDQ010000019.1:0-196853 GCF_039539705.1 Nonomuraea rosea
AGCGGCAAGTACGAGAACCAGATCCTGCCTTCCGGCATGTCGGCGGGCACGCCCCAAGAAGCCCTCGACTGCGCCTGCGGTCTCTACCTCAGCCACTGACCCCGAAGGACTTACGGGCAGGACCACTTAGGCTTGCCTCACCTAACCGATCAAGGAATGCCCATGCGCCTCAGCCTGGCCGTCGCCGCCATGCTCCCCGTCTTCGCCCTCGCCGCTTGCGGCTCCGGCACCACCGGCTCCCAGGAGGCGGGCGCCACCCGCACCGTGAAACACGCCATGGGTGAGACCAAGGTCCCCATGACCCCGAAACGCGTGGTGGTGCTCGACACGGACAAGCTCGACACCATGGTCACGCTCGGCCTCTCCCCCGTCGGCGCGGCGCAGGCCGCGCAGAACCAGGCCTGGCCCAAATACCTCGGCTCCGCCCTGTCGGGCACGAAGGCGGTGGGCACGCTTCAGCAGCTCAACATCGAGGCCATCATGGCGCTCAAGCCGGACCTCATCCTCGGCACCAAGTTCCGGCAGGCCGCGTTCTACGACAAGCTCAGCAAGATCGCCCCGACCGTGTTCACCGAGAAGGTCGGCGTCACCTGGAAGGAGAACTTCCTGCTCGACGCCGAGGCGCTGGGTAAGAAGGACCAGGCCGCGCAGCTCATGTCCGCGTACGAGACGCGGGCCAAGGAGGTGGGCGCCAAGTTCGCGAAGCTGAAGGTGGGCATCGTCCGGTTCATGCCGACCGAGATCCGGATGTACGGGCCCGAGTCGTTCAGCGGCATCGTGGTCGGGGACGCGGGCATCCCGCGGCCGGAGGTGCAGCAGCTCGCCGCCCAGGAGGACAAGCGGTTCGGCAAGCTGAGCCAGGAGAACATCGCGCAGGCCGACGCGGACGCCGTCTTCTACAGCGCGTACGGCGAGGCGGCCGCCAAGTCACAGGCCACGGTGACCGGCGGGCCGCTGTGGAAGAACCTCGAAGCGGTCAAGTCGGGCAACGCCCACAACGTGGACGACGAGATCTGGATGCTCGGCATCGGCGTCACGGCGGCCGGCAAGATCCTCGATGACCTGGTCAAGTACCTCACGCCACCGGCGTGACGGGGTCGCCCTGTCACGCCACCGGCGTGACGGGGTCGCCCTGTGTGATCCGGCCTGGGCGGGTCACGCGGGCGTACACGCCCAGGCAGGCCTGCGGCTCCAGGTCGAACACCGGCACCCGGTTGTGCTTGGCGACCGTCCGCAGGGCGTCGGTGTCGCGCCCGAGCTCGCCGTGGGCCAGCGTCGGCACCGCGCACCGCGGGCTCGGCACGATCACCTCGATCTCCGCCACGTCGCCGATGCGCAGCCGGCGCCCTGCCCAGTCGTTCTCCGCGAAGCCCTCCGCCGCCCCGCCGATCACCAGGTTGGGGCGGTAGCGGAGCGCTTCGACGGTCCCACGCGGGCTGAGCTCGCCGACCCTGGCGATGGCCGAGGTGGACACCAGATGCAGCGGCGCGAAGTCGAAGAACGTCCCCTCCGGCGCCGCCCCGCCGAGCCGCCCGACCGTGTACGGGACCTCCGCCTCGATCCCCTCCGCCAGCACCCGCTCGGGCACCGACCGCTCGAACTCCGCGCCTTCCGGCGGCACGTCGATCAGCCGTACCTCGCGGCCGAGCAGGCGGGACAGCTCCTCGTCATCCGGGACGCCCGCCCCCTCGATGGCCAGCAGCCCGCGCCACAGCCGGGGGTTCTTGGCGCTGGCGATCTTGCCGGTCGCGACGTCGAGCACCGCCCGCACCCGGTCCCCCGCGAGCCCGCGCTCGGCCATCTCGGCCTGCGCGATCTCCTCCCCCAGCATCGACTTGACGGGGTAGCGGCGCAGGGTTACGAGATGCATGAAACCCACTTTACGGGCGGTCGCCCGGACCCCCGGGCTCAAGCCTCGCTCGCCCGGGTCCGAGCTTCAAGCCCCGCTCGCCCAGGTCCCCAGCTCTAGGCCTCGCTAGCCCCCAGCTCTAGGCCTCGCTAGCCCCCAGCTCTAGGCCTCGCTAGCCCCCGGTTCTAGGCCTCGCTCGCCCAGAACCGGCGCAGATGCGGCACCAGCTCGGCGGCGCGCTCGTCGGGGAAGAACAGCCGCCCGTCCTCGATCTCGACAATCTCCTTGACGCCCGGGATCGTGTCCCGCAGCCACCGCGCCCAGCTCACGTCGAAGAACACGTCGCCGGTGCCCCACACCACCAGCGTCGGCACCGTGAGCACGGTGAGCTGCGGCTCGATCGCGATCATGTCCTTGGCGTCGATCGAGGCCAGCAGCCGCTCGAAGGCCCGCCCGCCGCCCGGCTTGCTCATGATCGGCCGCAGGAACGCGTCCACCAGCTCCTTCGGATCGGCGATCCGCTGATAGCCCTCGCCGAAGGCGGTGTGCGCGAGCAGCTCGGGCTGGTCCAGCACGGCCTCGGTCAGCGCGGCCAGCTCGCCTCTGACGGCCAGCTCGACCGTCGGCTTGAACGCCTCGGGCGGCGTGTTGGTGTGCACGTCGCAGTTGGTGAGGGTGAGCGTGCGCAGGCGCTCGCGATGCCGTACGGCGAAGACCTGCGCCACGGCGCCGCCGGTGTCGTTGGCGACCAGGTCCACCTCGGTGAGGCCGAGCTCGGCGCACAGCTCTTCCACCGCCTTGGCGAGCGCCGGGATGGACAGGTCGTCGCGCGCGGCGCTGCCACCGTGCAGCGGCAGGTCGATGGCCACGCAGCGGCGTTCGTCCTGGAGCTCGGCGATGACGTTGCGCCACAGGTAGGAGCTGGTGCCGACGCCGTGCACGAACAGGCTGACCGGGCCCTGCCCCACGTCCACGTAGGTGATGCCGTCCATGGTTCCTCCGTTTTACAAACCGACTGTCGGTCTATGAAATTACCGACTGACAGTCGGTTTGTCTACAGTGGTTCCATGAACCTCAAGGCGGAACGCGGCGCGGCCACCCGCGACAGGGTCCTGGCGATCGCCACGCGGCTGTTCGCCGAACGGGGCTACGACGACACCTCGATCGAGGCGGTCCTGCAGGAGTCGGGGCTGAGCAGAGGAGCCCTCTACCACCACTACGCGGGCAAGGACGCGCTGTTCGAGGCGGTGCTCGAAGCCACGGAGTCAGCGGTCGGCGACAAGATCACGGAGGCCGTGCGCGGGATCACCGAGCCGGCGCGGGCGCTCGAAACCGGCGTCCTGGCCTGGATCAAGCTCGCCGCCGACCCGGTCATCCAGCGCATCGTGCTCATCGACGCGCCCGCGGTGCTGGGCTGGGAGCGGTGGCGGGCGATGGAGGAGCGCTACTCGTTCGGGATGCTCAAGGCCGCGCTGGCGGCGACGCGCGCGGTGCCCGCCGAGTTCCTGGACCTGCACGCCCACATGCTGCTGGCCGCGATCAACGAGAGCGTCCTGATGGTGGCCAGGGGCGGCGACCGCCGTACGGCGGAGGCGGCCGTCGGGGAGTTCCTGCGCCGCCTGCTCCGCGGCGACTAGCCGTTCGGTCCGCGGGGGCCGGAAAGGGCGTCTGCGTGCCTCGGTGCTCGCCCGCGCCGACGTGGGCGCCCTGCGCGCCGTCATCCTGGCCTTTCACGCGCTTCCCGAGGAAGAGCGGACCCTGGAGTCGGCGCGGGGGGCGTTCGACATCCTGCGCGAAGAAACCCCGCGCCGATGACCGGCGCGGGGTTACTCGATGAGCGGGGTCCCGTCTGAGCGGGTCCCGTCTGAACAGAGTCCCGCTTGAGCGGGGTCCCGTTTGAGCGGGGTCCCGTCTGAGCGGGTCCCGTTTGAGCAGAGTCCCGGTTGAGCAGGGTCAGGCGGCGGCGGTGGCCATCTTGCGCAGCCGCGCCAGCGCGTCCCGCTCGATCCGGCGGGCGCGGTCGCGCCCGATGCCGTAACGCTCCCCGACCTCGGTGAGCGTGTGCTCGCGACCGTCCAGCAGGCCGTAGCGCCAGCGCAGCATCTCGCTGGTGTCGCCTTCGAGCCCGGTCAGCCACTCGTCCAGGCGCTCCCGCTCCAGGATGTCGATGGCCTGCTGCTCGGGGTCGGCCCACGTCTCGTCGGCGATCATGTCGCCGAGCTCGGTCTCGTCCTCGTCGCCCACGCCGAGCTGGAGCGAGACCGGGTCGGAAGCCCATCGCCGCAGCTCACGGACCCGCTCGATCGGTAGCTCGAGGATCCCGGCAAGGTCGTCGTCGGTGGGCTCGGCGTCGAACTCCGCCAGCATGTCGCGCCTGACCCGCATCAACCGGGTCATCTGCTCCCCGGCGTGCGTCGGCAGCCGCACCGGCCGCGCCTGCTCGTGGATGGCCCGACCGACCGACTGCCTGATCCACCACGTCGCGTAGGTGGAGAACTTGTAGCCCCGCCGGTAGTCGAACTTCTCCACCGCTCGCACCAGGCCCAGGTTCCCCTCCTGGACCAGGTCGATCAGCGGCATCCCGCGCCCGGAGTATTTCCTGGCCACGGCCACCACCAGGCGCAGGTTGGCCTGGATGAACTCGTCTTTCGCCCGTTGGCCCGAGATGGCCAGGCGCTCCAGCTCCTCGTCGGCCGCGTCCCCGATCCGCGGCTCCGAGCCCCCGCTGTCGAGCAGCTGCTCTGCGAAAAGACCCGCCTCGATCCGCTTGGCGAGCTCGACTTCCTCCTCCGCCGTGAGCAGTGGGACCCGGCCGATCTCGGCCAGATAGGTCCCCAGCAGGTCGCGTTCAGCGACATGCTGCTCCTGCGTGCGACTCCCCGTAGGCCTTGCCATCCCCAGGCACCTCGTTCCGCAGCTGCAGTTCTATACCCGGCCAACGTCCGGCCAGATGCAAAGATTCCCTAAACAACTACGACCGTGGGATGGTTCTGGATGTCCTCCTAAAGGAGGAGACCTTCGCGAAACACCTGGTGGACAAGGGGAACGCCCGGTCTGTAGGCCAGATGCACGTAAGAAGGCGCCGCCAGCACGACGAGGTCCGCGCGGGCTCCGCGCCGCAGCCAGCCTACGTCCGTACGCCGCAGCGCGCGTGCCCCGCCGTACGTCGCCGCCCTGATCGCCTCCAGCGGCGTCATCCGCATCTCGCGCACGGCCAGCGCCACGCAGAACGCCATCGACGAGGTGAACGACGACCCCGGGTTGCAGTCGGTCGCCAGCGCCACGGTCGCGCCCGCGTCGATCAGCCGCCGGGCGTCCGGATAGGGCGACCGCGTCGAGAACTCGGCCCCCGGCAGCAGCGTCGCCACCGTGTCCGAGTCCGCCAGCGCCGCCACGTCGGCCGCCGTCAGATGCGTGCAGTGGTCGGCGGAGGCCGCGCCCAGCTCGCAGGCGATCCGCACCCCCGGCCCCTCGCCGAGCTGGTTGGCGTGCACGCGCGCACCGAGGCCCGCCTTCAGCCCCGCGCTGAGGATCTCCCGCGTCTGGTCCCCGTCGAAGGCCCCGCGTTCGCAGAACACGTCCACCCACTTCGCGTACGGTGCGCACGCGTCGAGCATCTCCCCCGCCACCAGCCGGACGTAGGAGTCGGCGTCGAGGTCCGCGGGCACGACGTGCGCCCCGAGGAAGGTGGTCTCGTCGGTCAGCCCGGTGGCGATCTCCAGCGAACGCCGCTCGTCCGCCACCGAGAGCCCGTAACCGCTCTTGATCTCCACGGTGGTGGTGCCCTGGGCGAGCATCTCGTTCACCAGGCCGAGCGCCCGGGTGGCCAGCTCGGCGTCGCTCGCCTGCCGGGTGGCGGCGACCGTGGTCCTGATGCCGCCTCCCGTGTAGGGCTCGCCGGACATGCGGGCCTGGAACTCCGCCGTCCTGTCTCCCGCGAAGATCAGATGCGCGTGACTGTCCACGAAGCCGGGGATCACGCCGCGACCGGCCACGTCCACCCGCTCGTCGGCGTCGGGCGCCTGCGCGGCGGGGCCGGTCCAGGCGATCAGGCCGTCCTCGACGACCACGGCCGCGTCGGGGATCTCCTCGCGCTCGGGGTCTCCGGTGTACAGCAGCCCGATCCCGTCGATCAACGTCGTGGTCATCGCAGACTTCCCATCGCCTCGGCCAGCATGGATCCGACGTCGCCGAGCCGGTGCCGGCCCTCCGCGACCACGCGGCGCCCACCGGAGACGACCGAGTGCACGTCCGCCGCCGTGGCCGCGAACACCACGGCCTCCAGCCCCGTCGCGCCCGCCGTACGCACGGAGTCCATGCGTACGGACACCAGGTCGGCCCAGGCGCCGGGCACCAGCAGCCCCGCCTCGGGGAAACCGAGCGAGGCGTGTCCGGCGCCGGCGGCCGCGGTGAGCAGGTCGGCGGCCCGCCAGTGGCCGCGCCGCTCGCTGGCCAGCCGCTCGTTCAGCTCCAGCGCCCTGGCCTCCTCGAACAGGTCGATCACGGCATGGCTGTCGGAGCCGAGCGTGATCTGCGTGCCCCGTCCGGCCACCGTGCTGGCCGGGCCGATGCCGTCGGCGAGGTCGCGTTCGGTGGTGGGGCACATGCACATGTACGCGCCGGACTGCCCGAGCAGCTCGACGTCCGCGTCGGTCAGGTGGGTCGCGTGCACCGCGGTCGAACGCGGCCCCAGCGCCCCGCGCTCGTGCAGCACCTGCATGGGCGTGGCCGCGTACATCTCCGCGCAGGCCGCGTTCTCCGCCCGCTGCTCGGACACGTGCATGTGCAGCGGCGCGGCCTGACGGGCCGAGAACTCGGCCACGACCGGCATCTGATCGGGCGGCACCGCGCGCACCGAGTGGATGGCCGCGCCGATCTCCACCTCGGGCCTGCCCTCGTAGGCGGCGGCCAGGTCCTCGGTCCTGGCGGCCCAGCGGTCGGCGTTCGCGTCGCTGAAGCGCCGCTGCGGGCCGGACAGCCCCGCGCCGACGCCGCCTGACAGGTAGCAGGTGTCGAGCAGCGCGATGCGCAGCCCGGCGTCGAGCGCGGCCGTGATCAGCGCGTGGCCCATCGCGTTGGCGTCCTCGTACGGCCGTCCGTCCGGCCCGTGGTGCAGGTAGTGGAACTCGCCCACGCAGGTCACCCCGGCCAGCGCCATCTCGGCGTAGACGGCCCTGGCGAGCCGGAGGTAGCCGTCGGGGTCGAGCTTGGCGGCCACGTCGTACATGCCGTCGCGCCAGGACCAGAAGTCGCCCTGGCCCTCCTGCCCGGTGCCGCGCAGGGCGCGGTGGAAGGCGTGGGAATGGGCGTTGGCCAGGCCGGGGATGGTCAGCCCCGTCAGCCGCTCGGCCCCGCCGGGCTCGCCCTGGCCGACCCTGGTGATCCTGCTTCCCTCGATCTCGACGAGCACCCCCGGCGTGACGCCGGTGGGCAGCCAGGCCTGCTCGCACCAGTAGGTCAGCGACACAGATCCTCCAGGACGTCCGCGAGTGCCCCCACTCCCGCCTCGCAGTCTGCCCGCTCGGCGTGCTCGTCGGGGGAATGGGACACGCCCGTGGGGTTCCTGACGAACAGCATGGCGCTCGGGATGCCCGCCGTGGCGAGGATTCCCGCGTCGTGACCGGCCCCGGTCGGCAGGATCGGCGCGGGCGTGTCGCCCCCCGCGACCCCACCCGCGACCGTACTCGCGGCCCCACCCTCGGCCCGGCCCACGACCCCGGCCAGCCGGTCTCTGAGCGCTTCGTCGAAGTCGACCACCGGCGTCCACGACTCCTCCCCGACGCTCACGCCGGATCCGCCCTGCCCGGCGAGCTCCGCGGGCGCCGCCAGCTCGGTGAGCTCCGCCACGAGGGCGCGGACGGCGCGCTCGTCGGCGCCGCGCGCGTCGAGCCACGCCGAGACCAGGCCGGGCACGGCGTTCGCGTTGCCCGGCGAGACGCGCACCTTGCCGACCGTGGCCACCACGCCGCGCCGCACCGCCGCCTCCCGCGCGGCCAGGACCATCCGGGCGAACGGCAGCATCGGGTCGTCCCGGTCGGCCAGCCTCGTGGTGCCGGCGTGGTCGGCGCGCCCCCGGAAGTCGAAGCGCCACCGCCCGTGCGGCCAGATCGCACGGGCCACGCCCACCGGCCGCTCCTCGGTCACCAGCCCGCGCCCCTGCTCGACGTGCAGCTCCACGAACGTGCCGACGGTGGCCAGCGTCTCGTCGTCCCGCCCGAGGCCGCGCGGCTCCCGCCCCGCCCTGGTCAGGACGTCGGCCAGCGTGTCGCCCTCGTCGTCGCTCAGCCCGAGCGCCCGCCCGGGGTCGAGCACGCCGGTCAGCAGCCGCGACCCCATGCAGGGAACGCCGAACCTGGCGCCCTCCTCGTCGGTGAAGCAGGCCACGCCCAGCGGCACCGGCGGATCGAAGCCGCGGGCGCGCAGGAGGTCGAGCGCGGCGAAGGCGGACACGACGCCGAGCGGCCCGTCGTAGGCGCCGCCCTGGCGGACGGAGTCGAGGTGGCTGCCCGTCACCACGCCCGGCCGTCGGGACGGGTCGCCCCACCAGGCCCACAGGTTGCCGTTGCGGTCTTCGCGCAGGTCCAGCCCCCGCCGCGCGGCCTCGCCCGCGAACCACTCGCGCAGCTCCATGTCGGCCGCCGACCAGGCGTCCCTGAGGTAGCCGCCGGTCGCAGGGTCTCGTCCTATGTGCGCGAGTGGTTCAAGCATGGCTCCACTCTAGTGAATGGACTTATTCACGTCAGTTGACGGGACCACCTCTGGGCCGGACGGTCAGCTCGGTGAGGTGGGCGTCGGGGCCCGCTTCGACGGCGGCCAGCAGGGCGCGCGCGACGGTCTCCGGCGTGAGGTATTTGCCGGGCTCGAACGCGCCGCCCTCGTACTCCCGCACGCCGCGCTGCATGTCGGTGGCGGTCCTGCCGGGGTAGACGGTCGTGACCCTGAGCCGCGGCTCCTCCAGGCGCAGTGCGTCGGCGAAGGCCTTGAGCGCGAACTTGCTGGCCGCGTAGGAGGCCCAGTCGGGGTTCGCGCGCTGCCCCGAGCCCGAGTTGACGCAGACGACGTGGCCGCCCGCCCGCCTGAGGGCCGGCAGGAGCAGCCTGGTCAGCTCCGCGACCGCGACCACGTTCACCTCCATGGTCCTGCGCCACACGTCGGCGGGCTGGTCGGCGATCCTGCCGAGGACGCCGATCCCGGCGCTGTGCACGAGCACGTCGAGCCGTTCGATGTCCGCGACGTCCGCCTCGGTGACCCGGGTCAGCTCCACCGGCCAGGGACGGGCGTCGGGCAGCTCGGCCGCCACGGCGGCCAGCGCCCGCTCGTCCCGGCCGCCGAGGATGACGTGATGCGTCGGGGCCAGGGCCCTGGCGACGGCCGCGCCGATGCCCCGGGAAGCTCCTGTGACCAGCGCCGTTGCTCGTTCACTCATGAGACCAGCCTATTTGAGGTTGACGATCATTCAAATTTGAGTACAAACTTGAGCACATGTCATCGATGCGCATCCTGATTCTCGGCGCCCTTCTCGACGGGCCGATGAACGGTTACGGAGTCCGCCGACGCCTGGAGACGATGGGCGCCGACAACTGGGCGAACGTGGCGTTCGGCTCGATCTACCACGGCCTCGGCAAGATGGCCGACGAAGGGCTGCTGGAGATCGTCGAGGCGGGCAAGGGCGGCAAGGTCGTCTATGCGCTCACCGAGACGGGGCGCGCGGATTTCCACCGGATGCTGGTGACCGCCTGGCATGAGGTCAAGCCGATCGTGGACCCGTTCCAGGTGGCGCTGACCTTCATGGACCGACTGGAGAAACAGGAGATCCTGGACGCCCTGTACGGCAGGATGACCCAGCTCAAGACGAGCGTCGAAACCATCGGGCACATTTTCGGCGCCAAGCAGCGCTACGGCGCTCCCCAGCACGTGGACGAGAACCTCCGCCTGACGAGAGCCATGCTCCAGGCCCAGCTCGACTGGGTCGAAAAGGCGATCAAACAGGTCGAGGCCGACGAACTGCCCTGAGCAGCGAGGAGCTGAATCCCCCCATGATCATTCAGGCACACGGCCTGCGCAAGACGTTCACCACCAGGAGCAGGAAGGGCACACAGACGGTCGAGGCCGTACGCGGCGTGGACCTCCAGGTCGAGAAGGGCGAGATCTTCGGCGTGCTCGGCCCCAACGGCGCGGGCAAGACCACCACGATCAGGATGCTCTCCACCCTGATCGCCCCCGACGCGGGCACGGCCGTCATCGCGGGCCATGACCTGCTCAAGGACCCCGCCGCCGTCCGGCGCGAGCTCGGCTACGTGAGCCAGGCCGGCGGCGTCGAGGACACGACCAGCGCCAGGGCGCAGATCATGATGGCCGCCAGGATCCACGCCATCGACGACCCGAAGGGCGCGACGACCGGCATCCTGGACCGCTTCGACCTCACCGAGCTGGCCGACCGCCCGGGCCGTACGCTGTCCGGCGGCCAGAAGCGCCGGGTCGCCATCGCGCTCGGGCTGGTCCACAACCCGCCGCTGCTCTTCCTCGACGAGCCGACCACCGGGCTCGACCCGCAGAACCGGGCCAACCTGTGGGACCGCATCAAGCAGTTACGCGAGGCGGGCACGAGCGTGCTGCTCAGCACCCACTACCTCGACGAGGCCGACGCGCTGTGCGACCGGCTGATGATCGTCGACCACGGCCTGGTCGTGGCCGAGGGCACCCCGGCCGCGCTCAAGCGCGAGGTCTCCGGCGACGTCATCACGCTCAGGGTGAACGAGCTGGAGCGGGCCGCCGAGACCCTCAAGCCGTACGCCCGCGAGACCCGCGTGGACGAGGACATGCTGCGCGTCTACGTCGACGACGGCGAGCACACGCTGCCCACGCTGCTGCGGGCGCTGGAGGAGCAGGGCCTCGCGCTGAGCTCGATCGCGCTCGACCGCTCCACGCTCGACGACGTGTTCCTGGCCAAGACCGGCCGCACCCTCCGCGACGCTGGAGCCGCCGCATGATCCGCCACACCGTCCTGTTCACCGGCTACGAGCTGAAGAAGTCGTTCAGCAATCCGATCTGGCCGCTGTTCGGCATCCTGCAGCCGGTGCTCTACCTGCTGATGTTCGCGCCGCTGCTGAAGTCGCTGACGCCGGGCGGCACGACGGTCGACGCGCTGCGGATGTTCACCCCGGCGTCGATGATGATGATCGCCGTGTTCGGGTCGCTGTTCTCCGGGTTCGGGCTGATCGCCGAGCTGCGCAACGGCTCGCTGGAGCGTTACGCCGTCAGCCCGGCGTGGCGGCCGGCCATCGTGCTCGGGCGGGTGGCCAAGGACATGGTCACCCTGGTCTTCCAGGCGATCCTGGTGCTGGTCGTGGCCATCGCGTTCGGCGTCAGGATCGGGGGCGTCGAGCTGGTGCTCGTGCTGCTGCTCATGGCCGCGACCGGGCTGTTCGCCTCAGGGCTGTCGCAGGGGCTGGCGCTGACCGTGCGCGACGAGAACGGCATGTCGCAGACGCTCAACCTGTTCATGCTGCCGATCATGCTGCTCGCCGGGTTGTTCATCCCCATCCAGTACGCGCCCGACTGGATGAAGACCCTGGCCCCGATCAACCCGCTCTATCACGCGGTCGAGGCCGGGCGGGCGTTGTTCGACGGCCGGCTGTCGGACTCGTCGATCCCGATCGCGTTCGGGTTGTTCATCGGGCTGGCGGTGCTCACCACGATCTGGTCGATGCGCTCGCTACGCAGGATCGCCGGATAGGAACGTACCGGTCTCGTCGGTCATCCGCTCGTACTCCTCCAGCCTGGCCTGGGTGCGCAGCGGCGCGGCGTCGGCCATGGCCTCCACCAGGGCCATGGCCAGCGCCAGCGGCGCGGCGTGGGAATCGAACACGAGCCGGTCGCCGACGGGCGCGTCCAGCACGATCTCGGCCGGGAAGTCGGACCTGTCGGTGATGGCCGCCACCCGCAGCCCCATCTTCTCCGCGTACTCCAGCGCCTGCACGGCCTCCGTCGGATAGCGCGGCAGCACCACGGCCACCACCCACTCCGCGCCCGCCCGCCGCGCCGCGTGCAGCCCGTCGATCAGGTCCGAGCCGCCGTGGGTGAGCAGCCGCACGTCGGGATGGATGCGGCGGGCGTAGTAGGCGAACGTGGTGGCCAGCCCGCACGAGACGCGCAGCCCGAGCACCGGCAGCGGCTCGGTGGCGGCCAGCTGCTCGCCCAGCTCCTTCAGCGGGAACGCCGTCAGCCGCTCCCTGATCAGGGCGAGGTTGCGGATCTCGGCGTCGATCGCGCCGCGCAGCAGGCTCTCCTGCGGCGCCTCCACGCCGCCGCCCAGCACGAGCGGCCGCAGCGCCTGCCGCAGCTCGGGATAGCCCGCGAACCCCAGCACCATGGCGAACCTGGTCACCGACGGCTGGCTGACCCCCGCCCGCTCGGCCAGCTCCACGCTGGACAGGAAGATGGCCTCATCGAGATGCTCGCCGAGATAGTGCGCGATCCGCCGCTGCACGGGTGACAGCCTCCGGCCATCCAGGAGCACGCCCAGCCCACCGTGATATCCGTCCCCCACGCCACCTCCAACGTCGCCTGACCGGCATTCTCATCCCTCAACCTGAGAAAGCGGGAAAAGTCAGGACTCACGCATGGGGATGCGGACCCCGCGTTCGGCGGCCACCTCGGCGGCCGTGTCGTAGCCCGCGTCCACGTGCCGCATGACCCCCGTGCCCGGGTCGTTGGTGAGCACCCGGTTGAGCTTCTCGCCGGCCAGCGCGGTGCCGTCGGCCACGGTCACCTGGCCGGCGTGGATGGAGCGCCCGATGCCGACCCCGCCGCCGTGGTGGATCGACACCCAGGCGGCCCCGGAGGCGGTGTTGAGCATGGCGTTCAGCAGCGGCCAGTCCGCGATCGCGTCGGAGCCGTCGGCCATGGCCTCGGTCTCCCGGTAGGGGGAGGCGACCGAGCCGCTGTCGAGGTGGTCGCGCCCGATCACGACGGGCGCCTGGAGCTCGCCGGAGGCCACCATGTCGTTGAACCGCTCGCCCGCGACGTTGCGCTCGCCGTAGCCGAGCCAGCAGATGCGCGCGGGCAGCCCCTGGAAGTGCACTCTCTCGCCGGCCTTCCTGATCCACCTGGCCAGAGGCTCGTTGTCGGGGAAGAGCTCCAGGATGGCCCGGTCGGTGGCGGCGATGTCGGCCGGGTCGCCGCTCAGCGCGGCCCACCTGAACGGGCCCTTGCCCTCGCAGAACAGCGGCCTGATGTAGGCGGGCACGAACCCGGGGAAGTCGAAGGCGCGCGCGTATCCGGCCAGCTTCGCCTCGCCCCTGATGGAGTTGCCGTAGTCGAAGACCTCCGCCCCCGCGTCCTTGAACCCGACCATGGCCTCGACGTGCCGCGCCATCGACGTCCGGGCCCGCTCGGTGAACCCGGCCGGGTCCTTGTCGCGCTCGCCCGCCATGTCCTCGAACGCCACCCCCAGCGGCAGGTACATCAGCGGGTCGTGCGCCGAGGTCTGGTCGGTGACGATGTCGATCTCCGCGCCGCGGGCCAGCAGGTCGGGCACGGCCTCGGCGGCGTTGGCCACGACGCCGATGGACAGCGGCCGGCGGGCGTCGCGCGCCTCGCAGGCCAGCCGCAGCGCCTCGTCCAGCGAGGACGCCTGCACGTCGAGGTAGCGATGCTCGATGCGGCGGGTGACCGAGCGCGGGTCGCAGTCGACGCAGATGACCACGCCGCCGTTCATGGTGACGGCCAGGGGCTGGGCGCCGCCCATCCCGCCGAGCCCGGCGGTCAGCGTGATCGTCCCGGCCAGTGATCCGCCGAACCTCTTGTCGGCGACCGCCGCGAACGTCTCGTAGGTGCCCTGGAGGATGCCCTGCGTGCCGATGTAGATCCACGAACCGGCGGTCATCTGCCCGTACATGGTGAGCCCGGCCGCCTCCAGCCGCCGGAACTCCTCCCAGTTGGCCCAGTCGGGCACCAGGTTGGAGTTGGCGATGAGCACGCGGGGCGCCCACTCGTGGGTGCGGAACACGCCCACGGGACGCCCCGACTGCACCAGCAGGGTCTCGTCGCCCTCGAGCGTGGTGAGCGTCCTGACCAGCGCGTCGTACGACGGCCAGTCACGCGCCGCGCGCCCCGAGCCGCCGTAGACGACCAGTTGCTCGGGGTGCTCGGCGACCTCCGGATCGAGGTTGTTCTGGAGCATGCGGAGTGCGGCCTCCTGCGGCCACCCCTTGGCGGTGATCGTCGTGCCTCGGGGTGCGCGCACGGTGCGGCTCATCGTGACCCTCCTGAATGAACACATTCATCTTTGTCACCCGCACACTACAACGGCGCTAGCTCACCAAGAACTGGGTGGCCGCCAGCTCGCGGTAGAGATCGTCCGCGCCGACCAGCTCGTCGTGCGTGCCGACCGCCCGCACACCGCCCCCTTCCATGACCACGATCCGGTCGGCGTTGGTCACCGTGGACAGCCGGTGCGCGATGACCAGCACGGTCGTCTCCGCCGCCACCTCGGCGATGACCTCGCGCAGCCGCAGCTCGTTGACCGCGTCGAGCTGCGAGGTGGCCTCGTCGAGCAGCAGCAGCCTGGGCTTGCGCAGCAGCGCCCTGGCGATGGCGACCCGCTGCCGCTCGCCGCCCGACAGCAGCACCCCGCGGTGGCCGACCGCCGTCTCCAGCCCTTCGGGCAACCTGGACACCAGGTCGTCGAGCCTCGTACGGGCGATCGCCCGGGTCAGCTCCTCCTCCGTGGCGTCCTGGGCGGCGAAGAGCAGGTTCTCCCGCAGGCTGCCGGCCAGCACGGGGGCGTCCTGCTCGACGTACCCGAGGGTGGCCCGCAGCTCGCCCAGCGGCCAGTCGCGGATGTCCCGGCCGCCGATGACGATGGTGCCGCCCTGATGGTCGTAGAAGCGCTCCAGCAGCCCGAACACCGTGGACTTGCCCGCCCCCGAGGGTCCGACCAGCGCCGTCAGCCCGCCGGGCGGCACCTCGAAGCTGACCCCGTCGTGCACGATCGGCCGGTCGTCGCCGTACCTGAACTCCACGTCCTGGAACGTCACCCCGACCGGCTCGGTGCCCTCGGCGACCGCGGCGCTGACCGGCTCGGCGGGCAGGTTCTCGATCTCCTGGATCCGGGTCATCGCGGCCAGCCCGTTCTGCAGCTGGACCCCGCCCTGGACGAGCTGCCCGATGGGCGGCACCAGGTAGAACAGGTAGAGCAGGAACGCGATCAGCGAGGAGACGTCCAGCACGCCCGAGGCGACCCTGGACCCGCCGACCGCCAGCACGCACAGGAACGCGATCTGCACCGCCATCCACGTCGCCACGCCGGCCAGCGAGGTCCACCCGGCGACCTGCAACCCCCGGTCGCGGGCGCGCACCGCGGCGTCGCCGACCACGGCGATCTCCCGCTCCTCCGCGCCGCTCGCCTTCACCGTCCGGTACGCCTGCAGCGCCCGGTCCAGCACCGCGCCCATGTCGCCCACGGCCTCCTGCGCGGCCAGCTGCGCCCGCTGGATCTTCGGCATGATCAGCGCGACCAGCCCGCCGATCACCACCACCACGAGCAACGTGACCAACAGCAGCACGCCGTCCATGGTCGCCATCATGATGATGGCCCCGACCAGCATGAACGCCGCACTGACCGACTCGACGATGCCGTTGGTCAGCACCGCGCGCAGCAACGTCGTGTCACCGGTCACCCGCGACAGCAGGTCGCCAGGCTTGAGCCGGTCCACGTCGGCGACCTTGAGCCGGAGCATCCGGTCCACCAGCTTGCGCCGGGCGCCGAGCACGATGCCCTCACCCGTGCGTTCCATCAGATAGCTTCCAGCGGCCGACACGACGGCTCCGACCAGCACGGCCACGGTCAGCCCGAGTAACGGCCCGGCCATGGACTGGTCCTGGCCGAACGCGTCCACCACGTACTTGGCCAGCAACGGCATCGCGAGGCCCGCCACTGAGCCGATCAAGCCCAGCAGTCCGCCCAGGATCAGGATCTTCCGGTGCGGGCGGATGTAGGCGAGCAACTCCTTGACCACCGCATCTCCTTTCACGACATTTCTCGATTTGGTTCAACGAACGGGACCGCGTGATCCGCACCCCCCGACGAAGTCAACCTAAATTGACGACCTAAGTATGTCAACTTTGGTTGACCCTCCTCCTTGAGGATGAGACGGCGTCCGCGAAAGCCGCGAAAGTGACGACATCCAGAACACGGCCCCCGGACGAATAGGGCGTCGAGGAACCCGGCCGGAACCTCGTACCACCGATCAGCCCTTCGAAAGGACCGAACCATGGAGCTCCGGATCAACCGGCGCGCTCTAGTCGGAATTGGCCTCGCCGCGGCAGTAGCCGCGTCGTCGTTGGCCGTGCTCCGCACCGACTCCGGCATCGCTTCCTCACACCGTGAGGCCCCGGCCATCTCGGCCGACCCGCAGCACGACAACACCGACGTGTACGCATTCGTCAGCCCGGACAAGGCCGACACGGTGACCCTGCTGGCGAACTGGATCCCGTTCGAGGAGCCTCAGGGCGGCCCGAACTTCTATCCGTTCGCCAACAAGTCCCGTCACAACATCAAGATCGACAATGATGGCGACGCCAAGCCGGACATCACCTACGAGTGGGTGTTCCGTGACGAGGACAAGCGCGGCAACGACACGTACCTGTACAACAAGGCGCCCGTCACCTCGCTGAACGACCCCGACCTGCTCTACCGCCAGCGCTACACCCTCAAGCGCATCACGCCGGACGGCTCCAAGACGCTGATCTCGGACGGCATCGTGGCGCCGAGCAACGTGGGCCCCGCCTCGATGCCGAACTACGGCACGCTGCGCGCCCAGTCCATCAGGAACCTGCCGGACGGTGGCAAGACCTTCGCCGGTCAGGCGGACGAGGCGTTCTTCCTCGACCTGCGCGTGTTCGACTGCCTGTACGGCTGCGACCTGTCCGAGGTCGGCCAGGACACCACCAAGGGCTACAACGTCAACTCGATCGCGTTGCAGGTGCCCGCATCGGACCTGGCCATCAAGGGCGATGCCAAGGCCAACCCCGTGATCGGCGTGTGGTCCACCACGGACAAGTTCAACGGCGACAAGTACGTCCAGGTCTCGCGACTGGGCAACCCGCTGATCAACGAGGTCGTGGCGCCCGCCGGGCTCAAGGACGCGTTCAACGCTCTGCCTCCTGAGAAGGACGCCGACGTGGACGCCCTGGTCAAGCGGGTCACCGACCCCGAGCTGGCCAGACTGCTCCAGTCCCAGTACGGCATCAAGGCTCCCGCGACCCCGCGCAACGACCTGGTCGAGATCTTCCTGACCGGCATCGCCAAGGCCAACGGCCCGATCAAGGCCGACCTGAACTCGCAGAGCCTCAACAAGGACGCGGTCAAGCTGCGCCCCTCCGAGATGCTGCGGCTCAACATGTCGATCCCGCCCACGAAGGACCCGAACAGGCTGGGCGTGCTGGGCGGTGACCTCCAGGGGTTCCCGAACGGCCGCCGGCTCTCCGACGACGTCGTGGACATCGAGCTGCAGGCCGTGGCGGGTGCCGCCCAGTCCGGCAAGCTCGTGCCGGGGCTGACGGACAAGGTGGACAGGAACGACAGGCCCTTCCTGCAGACGTTCCCGTACATCCCGCTGCCCAGCAACGTCGCGGTGAACCAGCGATAACGACCTGACCGGCCTGCCCCCTCTCCAAGCAGGCCGGTCCCCCGGCGGCAGACTCCCGTCTCCCATCGTCTGCCGCCAAAGAGAGGGCCGGCCGGCCGTGCTCCCCGTCACGGCCGGCCGGCTCCGTACCCAGCTCTGGAGCTTCGGACATGCGCGCCTTCGCGATACTCGCCGGACTGGCCCTCATCGGGGTCATGGCCTTCACGATCTTCTCCTTCACGGCCGCGCCCGCCCAGGACCCGGCGGCGGACCGGCCCGTCACCGAGACGCTGCAGGCCCGGCTCAAGCGTCTGCCCACCGACTACCGCAGCTGGGCCCAGCTCGCCTCCCAGTACGTCGACCAGGCCAGGGTCACCGGCGACCCGTCGTTCTACACCAAGGCGGAAGGCGCGCTGGCCACCGGCGCCAAGCTCGCGCCCGCCGACGACACCGTCCTCGCCGGGCAGGCATCGCTGGCCGCCGGCCGCCACGAGTTCGCCGAGGCGGTCCGGCTGGCCGAGCGGTCCATCGCCGTCAACCCGTACGGAGCACCGGCCTACGGTGTGCTGGCCGACGCGAAGACGCAGCTCGGGGACCTGCGCGGCGCCCAGGAGGCCGTGGACAAGATGCTGAGCCTGCGCCCCGGGGTGCCGGCCTTCGCCCGCGCCTCGTACGCGGCCGAGCTGCGCGGCGACAAGACCGCCGCCCGCCGCTACCTCGACCTCGCCCAGAACGACGCCTGGCTGCCCGCCGACCTCGCCTACGCCCGCTACTACCTGGGCGAGCTGGCACTCCACTCCGGCGACCTGGCCACGGCCGGCACCTGGTACGCCAAGGCCCTGCAGGCCTACCCGGCCTACACCCCCGCGCTCGCCGGCCAGGCCAGGACCGCGGCGCTGAGCGGCCGGCTGACCGAGGCGCTCGACCTCTACCAGACGGTGGTCGACCGGCTGCCGCTCCCCCAGTACCTCATCGAGCAGGGCGAGACCCGGCTCAAGGCGGGCCAGGCGGCCGATTGGACGCTGCTCAAGGCGCAGCGCAAGCTGTTCCAGGCCGCCGGCGTGCGCGACGACCTGACGTGGGCCGAGTTCGAGGCCGACCACGGGGACCCGGCGCTGGCCGTGCGGCACGCCCGGGCCGAGTACGCCCGCAACCCGAACCTCGTCGCCGCCGACGCCCTGGCCTGGGCGCTGTTCAAGGCGGGCGAGCCGGCCAAGGCGCTGCCGTACGCGAAACAGGCCACCGCGACCGGCTGGCAGAACCCGCTGCTGCGCTATCACCGCGCCACGATCGAGCGGGCGCTCGGCCGCTCCGCCCGCGTGGAGCCCGGCTTCGACCCGACGCTGTCCGCATTGGCGAGGTTCTCATGAGAATGGTCAGGCTCGGCCTGTTGTCCGTCGCGATGGGCCTGGTGCTGTCGCTGTGCATGAGCGTCCTGCTCATCGCCGCCGCCCGCGCCACGACCGGGGCGCCTGCCACGGTCGGCGTGCCCGCCATGGTCGCGGCGCACCCGTTGGGGAACTTCACCATCAACCACTACAACGGCCTGCGCGTCTCACGCGCCGACGTGCGTAACCACGCCGTCGTTGACCTCGCCGAGCTGCCCACGCTGCAGGCGAAGCCGCAGGTGGACGCCGGGTACGCGGCTCGGCGCTGCGCGAAGCTGGCCGCCGCCCAGCGGCTGAAGGTGGCCGGCCGGGTCGTGCCCTGGCGCGTGATCGGCTCGGCCTTCGCCTACACCCCCGGCCAAGGGGGTCTCCAGACCAGCCGACTGGTGTGCCGGCTCGTGGCCGAAGTCCGTGCCGCGGGGGCCGTGGAGTTCACCGACGGGTTCGAGCAGGACCGGATCGGCTGGCGCGAGATCACCGCGGCCGGCGACGGGGTGCGGCTGACCCGCTCGTCCGTGCCCGCCACGAGCGTGAGCAACGAGCTGCAGTCGTACCCCGAGGACCTGTTGTCCGACCCGCTCGATCAGCGCACGGCCACGTTCACCGTGTCCGGGTCCGCTTACGGCGGCGGGCCCGGCGCCGCCGGCTCGGACGCCCCCGGGAGCGTCGTGCCCGGCGGGATCGGGATCGGCGGGCCGATCGGCGACGCGCTGAACGCGCTCGACCGGACGTTCACCGGTCTCATCGGCTCCGACTCGCTGACGCTGCCGCTCGGCCTCCTGGCCGTCGGGCTCGCCGTGGTGCTGGGCGCCGGGCACGCGCTGATCCCGGGGCACGGCAAGACCATCATGGCGGCGTACCTGGCGGGCCGGCGCGGCCGGCCGCGCGACGCGCTCGTGGTGGGGGCGACGGTGACCGCCACGCACACGGTCGGGGTGCTGGTGGTGGGGCTGCTGCTGAGCGTCTTCACGGCGCTGGCGGGCGAGTCGGTGCTGGCCTGGCTGGGGCTGGCCAGCGGCGTCCTGATCGCCATCATCGGCCTCCGCCTCCTCCTGAACGCCCGCCGCACCTCCCCGCACGGCCACGTCTTCGGCCACGGGCACGGTCATGGACACGGCCATGGACACGGTCATGGGCACGGGCATGGGCACGGGCATGGGCACGGACACGTGCACGACCACGGGCCTAGAGACGACCACGGGGACCACGGCGACCACGGGGACGCCGACGGCCACGACCACGGGGATCACGCTCAAGGGGACAATGGCCACGATCATGACGAGGCCAGGAGCAAGCGGTCGGGTCTGGTGGGGCTCGGCGTGGCGGGCGGGCTGGTGCCCAGTCCGTCGGCCCTGATCGTGCTGCTCGGCGCGATCGCGCTCGGCCGCACCTGGTTCGGGGTGGCGCTGGTGACCGCCTACGGCATCGGCATGGCGGCCACGCTCACCCTCACCGGCCTGCTCCTGGTCAAGCTCGTGGACCGCCTGGAGCGACGCGCCTCAGCCGGCCGCCGCCTGGCCGCCCGGGTGTCCGGCCTGGCCCCGGTGGGCACGGCCGCCATGGTCGTCCTGCTGGGCGCCGGTCTCGCCGTCCGCTCGGTCGCCTCCTTCTGACACCCGGATCAACCGTCCGCCGAGGCCCGGACAGCACGGCATCAAGCGAGGGCGCTCACATGTGCCGTCGGCCGCGCCGCGTGGACGGAAGATCGTGCCGCCCCGAGAGAAACTCCTGGAAGGCGATCTTGACCTTGATGACCGGCCGCCGCCACCGTTCCTCACGATGGATGGCCCTGGCCATCTTGCGCGCTGACCGCTTGGCGAAGAACCAGTGCGCCCACGGCGAGCCGGGCCGCGCCAGCCGTACCGCGCCGACCAGCAGCATCGGCGGGACGAACAGGCCCGCCATCCCCGTCCAGATCTTCCCCTTGAGCAGCGTGACGACGGCTAACACCAGGTTGGCCACGATCAGCGCGGCGGGATTGACCGGCGTGCCGTAGTCCCAGGTCAGCGGGCGCAGACCGATGAGCAGCAGGCCGGTGACGGCGACCGCGATGAAGACCGCGTCCACGGACGTCCGCCCCTCCTCCTCCCAGTACACGTCGTGCAGGTGCAGGATCAGCGCGAACTCGTCCAGCACCAACGCGGACCCGAGGCCGAAAACACAGGCCGCGGCGGCGGCCCCGGCCTGCGAGGCGGGCGACGCGGTCGAGACGACGAGGCCGGTGACCCCGCCGACGAGCATCAGCACCACGCCGAACACGACGTGGTGGATGTGCATCTCGCCCACGTTCAGATTGCGGAACCAGCCGATCTTCGCCCTGATCAGCCGCACGTTGATGCGCGTGGCGATGAACGCCACGATGAGCGTGACGAAGTAACAGAACAGCGGCAGCCGTCCCGTCGCGACGATACTTTGCTGGAACCAGTTCCCCATGACCCTGAAACTGATGGTACGAGCCCCGTGCCCCTTCTAGGTCACTTGCCGGGACCACCGCCGCTCGTACAAGCTCACGATCGCGGACCGCCGTGGCCCTGGTCATCGGCAGCCGCGCTCATACGACGCTGCGGTAAGGCAGGCGGGGCGCACGCTCACAAACGCCTCCACCGGTGACGACTACCAGTTCACGCATGAGCGGCTGCGCAGGCGCCTCTCAGGAGAGGAACGCGCGTAAGAGCGCCGCCGTGCCCTCCAGGTGCTCGGCCACCGCCCGGCGGGCCGCGTCCGGGTCGCCGGAAAGGATCGCGTCCACGATGGCCTGGTGCTGTACGGCGGCGTGGTCCAGGTTGACCTGCAGCATGGGGATGGCGTTGAGCAGGTCGCTGATCCTGGAGCGGGCGTCCGCGCACGTCGTGGCCAGCAGGGTCGAGCCGGTCAGCTCCGCGATGGACAGGTGGAAGGCCGTGTCGAGGCGGCGGTAGTCCTCGATGGCGGCCGCGTTCAGCTCCGACAGCCGGCGGACGAGCACGGCCCGCTTCTCCTCGGTCAGCTCCGACGCGGCCAGCACCTGCGCCGCCCCGCACTCCACCGCCAGGCGGAACGTCAGGGCGTCCGACAGGTCCGCCCGACCCATCTCCCTGACCGCCTGACGGAGATCGCCGTCCTCCGGCTTGGGCGGGACGTAGATGACGAACGCGCCGCCGTAGCGGCCCCGCCGTACGTCGAGATAGCCCGCGTCCGACAGCGCGCGGATCGCCTCGCGCAGGGTGACCCGGCTGATGCCGAGCCGGACGGCGAGCTCACGCTCAGGGGGCAGTTTGTCGCCCGGCGGGACCACGCCCAGCTTGATCGCCTGCAGCAGGCGCTCCACGGTCTCCTCGAAGGCGTTACCCGCCCTGACCGGGCGAAGCACCGTCATCAAACGCGCCGACTCGTCCAACGTGTCCTCAGGTCTTGACAACCGATCCCGCCATGCACATCAATGGTCTGAGACTAGCCCAATTAACGGGAAAGCGCGTCAGGCCAGATCGGAGCGACCCAGCGTGAGCCAGTCACCGGGCACCGGATTCCTTTCCGTCGGCGACCTGCGCGACGAGGTGACGGCCGGCCGGATCGACACCGTGCTCCTCGCGATCGCCGACATGCAGGGCAGGTTGCAGGGCAAGCGGCTGTCCGCGCGCTATTTTCTCGACGAGGTGCTCGACCACGGCTCCGAGGGGTGCAACTACCTGCTCGCGGTGGACGTGGACATGAACACCGTGGGCGGCTACGCGATGTCGTCCTGGGACCGGGGGTACGGCGACTTCGTCATGAAGCCGGACCTCGCGACGCTGCGCCGGGTGCCGTGGCAGGAGGGGACCGCGATGCTGATGGCGGATCTGGCCTGGGAGGACGGCGGCGACGTGACCGCCTCGCCCCGCCAGATCCTGCGCAGGCAGATCGCCCGCCTGGCCGAGCGCGGGCTGGCCGCGTACGTGGGCACCGAGCTGGAGTTCGTCGTCTACGAGGACAGCTACGAGGACGCCTGGAAGCGCGCCTACCGGGACATGTCGCCGGCCAACCTGTACAACGTCGACTACTCACTCCTCGGCACCGCCCGCATCGAGCCCCTGCTGCGCCGCATCAGGCGCGGCATGGAGGGCGCCGGCCTCTACGTCGAGTCCGCCAAGGGCGAATGCAACCTGGGCCAGCACGAGATCGCCTTCCGCTACGACGAGGCGCTCAGGACCTGCGACCACCACTCCATCTACAAGAACGGCGCCAAGGAGATCGCCGCCCAGGAGGGCAAGTCGATCACCTTCATGGCCAAGCCCAACCAGCGTGAGGGCAATTCCTGCCACATCCACATCTCGCTGCGCAGCCTCGAAGGCGACCCCGTGATGGCGGGCCCGGAGCCGTACGGGCTGTCCACGCTCGGCGCCCGGTTCATCGCCGGGCAGCTCGCCTGCCTGCGTGAGCTGACCCTGCTGTACGCCCCCAACATCAACTCCTACAAGCGCTACGTCCCCGGCAGCTTCGCCCCCACGGCCGTCAAGTGGGGCGTGGACAACCGCACCTGCTCGCTGCGGCTCGTCGGCCACGGATTGTCGCTGCGGGTGGAGAACCGGGTGCCGGGCGGCGACGTGAACCCGTACCTCGCGGTGTCCGCGCTGATCGCGGCCGGGCTGCACGGCATCGACAACGAGCTGCCGCTGGAGGACGCCTTCGCGGGCAACGCCTACGACTCCGGCGCCGAGACCGTGCCGCACACGCTGCGCGACGCGCTGGCGCTGTTCGAGGGGTCGAAGCTGGCTCGCGAGACGTTCGGCGAGGACGTGGTCGGGCACTACGCGAACAACGCGCGGGTGGAGCTGGCCGCCTTCGACGCGGCGGTGACGGATTGGGAGCTGTTTCGTGGTTTCGAGCGGATGTGACGGGCACGCATGAAGATCATCAATCCGGCGACCGAAGAGGTCCTGGCTGACGTCGAGCCGGCGGACGCGGCCGAGGTCGACCGGGCGGTGGAGCGTGCCAGGACGGCCTACGCGACCTGGCGCGAGGTCTCACCGGGTGACCGGGCGCGGCTGCTGCGGCGGTTCGCGGACCTGGTGGGCGAGCACGGCACGGAGCTGGCGATGCTGGAGCTGGCCAACGCCGGGCATCCGATCGGCAACGCGCGCTGGGAGGCCGGCGCCGTGCGCGACGTGCTGCACTTCTACGCCGGCGCCCCCGAGCGCAACCACGGCAAGCAGATCCCGGTGCCGGGCGGCGTGGACATGACGTTCCAGGAGCCGCTGGGCGTCGTGGGCGTCATCGTGCCGTGGAACTTCCCCATGCTGATCATGTCGTGGGGCGTGGCCCCCGCGCTGGCGGCCGGCAACACGGTGATCGTCAAACCGGCCGAATGGACTCCGCTGACCGCGCTGAGGCTGGCCGAGCTGGCCCTGGCGGCGGGCCTCCCCGAGGGGGTGCTCCAGGTGCTGCCTGGAGTAGGGGAGGTCGCGGGAGCCCGCCTGGTCGAGCATCCCGGCGTGGCCAAGATCGTGTTCACCGGCTCGACCGAGGTGGGCAAGGAGATCGCCGCCAAGGCGGCGGCGCAGGTCAAGCGGGTCACGCTGGAGCTAGGCGGCAAGTCCGCAAATATCGTCTTTGCGGACGCAGATCTCGAAAAAGCGGCCAAAACCGCGCCTTATGCCGTTTTCGACAACGCGGGCCAGGACTGCTGCGCCCGCTCCCGCCTCCTCGTCCAGGCCGATGTGTACGACGAGTTCATGGAACGCCTCGGCGCGGCCGTACGCGGCGTCAAGGTCGGCGACCCCCTCGACGAGGGCACCGAGATGGGCCCGCTGATCAGCGCCGAGCATCTCGGCCGGGTGCGCGGCTTCGTCGAAGGCACTCCCTACCTCCAGGGATCATGCCCGGCGGGCAAGGGCTACTGGTTCCCGCCGACCGTGCTGACCCCCGGCGTCACCGACCGGGCGTTCACGGAGGAGATCTTCGGTCCTGTGCTGTCGGTGGCGCCGTTCAAGGACGAGGCGGAGGCCGTACGCATCGCCAACGACACCCCCTACGGTCTGAGCGGCTCCATCTGGACCCGCGACGTGGGGCGGGCGCTGCGCGTGGCCAGGGCCGTCGAGTCCGGCGCCCTCTCGGTCAACTCCCACTCGTCCGTCCGCTACTGGACCCCGTTCGGCGGCTTCAAGCAGTCCGGCCTCGGCAGGGAGCTCGGCCCTGACGCCCTCGCGGCGTTCACGGAGACCAAGAACGTCTTCATCTCATGGGAGTGATTGTGCAGCGGTTGCAGGATCGGGTGGCGGTCATCACCGGCGCGGGCAGCGGCATCGGGCTGGCCACGGCGCGCAGGTTCGCCGACGAGGGCGCCAAGGTGGTCTGCGTGGACATCGACGAGGAGTCGGGCGTCAAGGCGGCGGCCGAGGTCGCGGGCACCTTCGTCAAGGCGGACGTGACCAGCGAGGACGACGTCGTCAGGATGTTCGAGACGGCGTTCGCCACCTACGGCAGCGTGGACATCGCCTTCAACAACGCCGGCATCTCGCCGCCGGACGACGACTCGATCCTGGAGACCGGCCTCGACGCCTGGCGCCGCGTCCAGGAGGTCAACCTGACCGGCGTCTACCTGTGCTGCAAGCACGCCATCCCGTACATGCGCCGCCAGGGCAAGGGCTCGATCATCAACACGGCGTCGTTCGTGGCGGTGATGGGCTCGGCGACCTCGCAGATCTCCTACACCGCGTCCAAGGGCGGGGTGCTGGCGATGTCGCGCGAGCTGGGCGTCCAGTTCGCCAGGGAGGGCATCAGGGTGAACGCGCTGTGTCCCGGCCCGGTCAACACGCCCCTTCTGCAGGAGCTGTTCGCCAAGGATCCGGAACGCGCCCAGCGGCGGCTGGTGCACATCCCCGTGGGGCGTTTCGCCGAGGCGTCGGAGATCGCGGCGGCGGTGGCGTTCCTGGCCAGCGACGACGCGTCGTTCATCACGGGCAGTGAGTTCCTGGTGGACGGCGGCATCTCGGGCGCCTACGTCACACCGCTCTAACGTCGGGGAAGGTTCCGTGCAGCGTCCTGTCATCGGCATCACGTCCTACGTCGAGCCCGCGCGGTTCACGGTATGGGACATGACCGTCGCGCTCCTGCCGTACATGTACGTGGAGCAGGTCGTACGCGCCGGCGGCCAGCCCGTCGTGCTGCCGCCGGCCGGCGATCCCGCGCCGGTCGTGCACCGCCTCGACGGCCTCATCCTGGCCGGCGGCGGCGACATCGACCCCGCGCGGTACGAGGAGCCGCCGCACGACCGAGCCAGCTATATAAGGAAATTTCGCGACGATGCCGAGTTCGCGGTCCTGGCCGCGGCCCTCGACGCGAACCTGCCCTTCCTCGGCATCTGCCGCGGCCTCCAGGTCCTCAACGTGGCCCTCGGCGGCAGCCTGCACCAGCACCTGCCCGACGTGGTCGGCCACACGGACCACTCCCCCGCGCCGGGCACGTTCGGCGCGCTGCCCGTCACCCCCGCCCCCGGCACCAAGCTGGCGAAGGCCCTGGGGACGAGCCCCGTGACGGTCCCGCACTATCACCACCAGGCCATCGACCGCCTCGCCCCCGGCCTCACGGTCGCCGCCACCGCGCGGGACGGCACGATCGAGGCGGTCGAGCTGGACTCGGCCCCCTTCACGCTGGCCGTGCAGTGGCACCCGGAGGCCGCCGAGGACTGCGCACTCTTCGAGGCGCTCGTCGCGGCCTGCTGAGCCGTTACTGGAAAGCTTCTTTACGAATATCTGAGCCGAAAAACCAGCAAAACCCCTGGAAAACGGGGCCATAGCGTGACGTTATGGGAAGTTGTTGGGTACCGCACTCTCCTGCACGGGTGTCAACCTGAGGGCATCCCCAGCCGGCCGGGGCTCTTCCACTCCACACCCCCCTGAGGAGCCAGAGAGTGAACCCCAAACTCAGGTTGGGGGCTGCCGCAATGCTCGCGTTAGCCCTGACCACCAGCTCGCTGACGGCGGCCGCGAGCACCCGGACCGCGCAGGCCGAACCGCCCACCCCCGACGAGCGCAGGAACGCGATCTCCACGACGCACAGCGCGATCCTCGCCGGCCCGGCGGCGCTGATGGCCTCCGAGAAGGACACGTTCACGCTGACGTCGACCGTGGCCGGCGTCCGTGGCCGGCAATATCTCACCTACGCTCGCACGTACGAGGGCCTGCCCGTGTACGGCGGCGACGTGATCGCCGCCACCGACGACTCCGGCGCGGTGATCACCACACTGACCACCGGGCAGCGCACCGAGATCGCGGTGAGCACCGAGCCGAAGGTCGCCGCCCCCGCCGCCGCGCTGACGGCCAGGGCCAGGGTGGCCAGGCCCCAGACGGTCGCCACCCCCGTGCTCTCCGTCCACGCCGCCACCGCCAGACCCCGCCTGGCCTGGGAGGTGGCCGTCGCGGGCGGCACCGCGGCCGGGCACGAGACCCGGATGCACGTCTTCGTGGACGCGGTCACCGGCAAGGTGATCGACGCATGGGACGACGTGCGCGACGGCACCGGCAGCGGCTACTACAACGGCACCGTCACCATCGACACGACGCCCTCGTACACGATGCGCGACCCCCGCAGGAGCGGCGTCGCGTGCGGCGGCCAGAACGGCACGCCGTACACGAAGACCACCGACACCTGGGGCAACGGCTCGGGCACGAACCTGGAGACCGCCTGCGTGGACGCCCTGTACGCCGCGCAGCGCGAGTGGGACATGCTGCGGGACTGGCTCGGCAGGAACGGCATCAACGGCCAGGGCGGCGGATATCCCTCCCGCGTCGGGCTGAACGCGGTCAACGCGTACTGGAACGGCTCCTACGGCTCGTTCGGCCACAACTCCGCCAACAGCCAGCAGCTCACCTCCATGGACGTGGTCGGGCACGAGTTCGGCCACGGCATCTTCCAGTTCACCAGCGGCGGCGCGGGCAGCGGCAACGAGACCGGCGGCATGAACGAGTCCACCGGCGACGTCTTCGGCGCGCTCACCGAGGCCTTCGCGAACAACCCGAACGACCCGCCGGACTACCTGGTGGGCGAGGAGGTCAACCTGTCGGGCTCCGGCCCGATCAGGAACATGTACAACCCGGCGGCGCTCGGGCATCCCAACTGCTACAGCGCCTCCATCCCGAGCACCGAGGTGCACGCCGCGGCCGGGCCCCAGAACCACTGGTTCTACCTGGTAGCCGAGGGCACCAACCCGTCGGGCAAGCCCGCCAGCACCCGCTGCGACAGCGGTGCGGCGATCACCGGCATCGGCATCCGCAAGGCCGGCGAGGTCTTCATGTCCGCGCTGAACACCAAGACGCAGCCGTGGACGCACGCCAAGGCGCGGGTGGCCACCCTGCAGGCCGCCAAGACGCTGTATCCGGGCAGCTGCACCGAGTTCAACGTGGTCAAGAGCGCCTGGGACGGCGTGAGCGTCCGCGCCCAGTCCGGCGAGCCGACCTGCCAGCAGGGCGCCAACGACTTCTCGGTCGGGCTGGAGCCCGCCTCCGGCAGCGTCACGCCGGGGCAGAGCGCCACCACCACGGTCCGGACCACGGTGACCGGCGGCTCGGCCCAGTCGATCACCCTGCGTGCCGGAACGCTGCCCGCCGGCGTGACGGCCGCGTTCAGCCCGGCCACGATCACCGCCGGTCAGACCTCGGCCCTGACGCTCACCACGTCGTCGAGCAGCCCTCAGGGCAACCACGCCATCACGATCACGGCCGACGGCGCCGACGTGGACCGGCAGGCCACGTACAACCTGCGGATCGGGCAGACCTCCCAGGACGACTACTCCTTCGGCGTGAGCCCGTCCTCCGCCTCCGTGCAGGCGGGAGCCTCCGCCACCGCGACGATCAGCACGCAGGTGACCTCCGGCCAGGCGCAGAGCGTCACGCTGTCGGCGGGCAACGTGCCGCAGGGCGTGACCGTCGGCTTCAGCCCGCAGACGATCACGGCCGGCCAGTCGTCCACGGTGACGATCACGACCACGAGCGGCGTCACGCCGAGCACCTACGCCATCAGCCTCAACGGTGACGGCGCCAGTGCCGACCACTCGGCCTCGTTCAGCCTGACGGTGGGCGGCGGCCAGGGCACCACGTGGCAGACGTACACGGCCTACGCCGTCGGCCAGACCGTCACCTACCAGGGCGTCAGCTACCGCTGCCGGCAGGCGCACACCAGCCTGCCCGGCTGGGAGCCGCCCAACACGCCCGCGCTCTGGCAGCGGGTCTGAACGCACAAGCTGGGCGGTCACGCCGGGGTGGCCGCCCTCCGGGCGAGCAAGCCTGACTCCACGAGCCGCCGCGCGCGGGCCGACCTGCCATGACCGGTCCGCGCGCGGCCTTTCGCATTCCGGAACGGCAGATCGGCACGCGACAACACCCCCATGGCGGCACTAGGCTTGCGGACATCACCGGCGAAACCGTGCGGGAGAGCACCCTGACAGCCGGTCAGGTGTCCCTGAAGGAGCAAGCCCTCCCCGCGAACCTCTCAAGGCAAAGGACCGCACGGACTAGGTGACCTCTGGAAAGCAGGCCTGCGGGGCCTCGCCGAAGGTGAAAGTCCGGTAAAACTCGGGCGAAGCTCTCAGGCACCCATGACAGAGGGGGAGGATGCTGGCATCCAATCCTGTCCTGAGGTGCGACAAATGTCCCGACCTACACCGCTACGTGACGTTCACCAGAGCCTCGGCGCGACGCTGACCGACTTCGCGGGGTGGCTCATGCCGCTCCGGTACGGGAGCGAGTCCGCGGAGCACAAGGCCGTTCGCGAGGCGGCCGGGCTGTTCGACCTCTCGCACATGGGCGAGATCTTCCTGACCGGCCCCCAGGCCGGCGAAGCCCTGGACTACGCCCTGGTCGGTCATCTGTCGGCGCTGGCGCCCGGACGGGCCAGGTACACCATGATCGTCAACGAGCGGGGCGGGGTGCTCGACGACCTCATCGTCTACCGGCTCGGCGACGAGGAGTTCATGGTGGTGGCGAACGCCTCGAACTACGAAAAAGTCGGGCACGAGCTGAAAAATCGTGCCAAGGCGTATGACGTGGTGGTTGAGGATCGGTCGGACCAGTACGCGCTGATCGCCGTACAGGGCCCGCGCTCCCAGGAGATCCTCGCCACGCTCACCGACGCCGACCTGGCCGGGCTCAAGTACTACGCGGGCCTGCCCGGCCTGGTGGACGGGCGGCAGGCGCTCATCGCGCGCACCGGCTACACCGGCGAGGACGGGTTCGAGCTCTTCGTGGCCAACCAGGACGCCGTCCCGCTCTGGAACGCGCTCACCGCGGCCGGCGAGCCGTACGGACTCCAGCCCGCGGGCCTGTCCAGCCGGGACACGCTCCGGCTTGAGGCGGGCATGCCTCTGTACGGCAACGAGCTCGGCGCCGACCTGACCCCGTTCGACGCGGGGCTGGGCAGAGTGGTGAAATTCGACAAGCCCGGCGACTTCGTCGGCAGGTCGGCACTCGAGGCGGTCAAGGACGATCCGCCCCGGCGCCGGCTCGTCGGCCTGGTCGCGCAGGGCCGCCGGGTGCCGCGCCATGGCTACCCGGTCACCAAAGACGGCGCCGTCGTCGGCGAGGTCACCAGCGGTGCGCCCTCCCAGAGCCTGGGGCGGCCCATCGCGATGGCCTATGTGGACACCGGCGCCGAAGCAGGCCTGGCCGTGGACATTCGGGGCAGCCATGAACCTATGGACCTGGTTGAGCTGCCCTTTTACAGGAGGAACAAGTGAGCAACATCCCTGACGACCTCAGCTACACCAAGGAGCACGAGTGGGTTGCCGGGCTCGACGACGGTCTCACCGTGACCGTGGGCATCACCGCCTTCGCCGCCGAATCCCTTGGTGACGTCGTCTTCGTGCAGCTCCCCGAGGTCGGCGCGGCCGTCGAGGCGGGCGACTCCGTCGGCGAGGTGGAGTCGACCAAGTCGGTCAACGAGATCTACGCGCCGGTCGGCGGCGAGATCGTCGAGGTCAACCAGGCCATCGTGGACGACCCCGGTCTGGCCAACAGCGACCCGTACGGTGAGGGCTGGATGTTCCGGATCCGCATCGAAGGCGACCCGGAGGACCTGCTGTCCGCCGAGGAGTACACGGCGCTCACCTCCGGCGAGTCCTGACCGAACCAACGAGAAGCCGGGGTCCCGCACCGGGCCCCGGCCCTTCATGAAGGGCGCACATCAATGGCGATCAGCGTCTTCGACCTCTTCAAAATAGGCATCGGCCCGTCGAGCTCCCACACGGGAGGCCCGATGGCGGCCGCGCACAAGTTCGCCCGCGGGCTGGCGGACGACGGGCTGCTCGACCAGGTCGCCCGGGTCCAGACCATCCTGTACGGCTCCCTCGGCCTGACCGGCAAGGGCCACGGCAGCGACAAGGCGGTCCTGCTCGGCCTCTCAGGCGAGAAGCCCGAACTGGTCGACGTGGACACCATTGACGCCCGCATCACCGCCATGCGCGAGTCGGGCACGGTCAAGCTGTACGGCACGCACGAGATCCCGTTCGTCATCGGCGAGGACCTCGTCTTCGAACGCAAGATCTCCCTCCCCGAGCACCCGAACGGCATGCGCTTCACCGCCTGCGACGCCGCGGGCGGCACGCTCAGGGAGAAGGTCTACTTCTCGGTCGGCGGCGGCTTCGTCGTGGACGAGAAGGCCACGGGCGCCGACCGCATCAAGCCGGACGACACCGTGCTGCCCTACCCCTTCACCACCGGCGAGGAGCTGCTCAAGCACTGCTCGAGCACGGGCCTGTCGATCTCCGCGCTCATGCTGGAGAACGAGAAGGCCTTCGGCCGTACGGAAGAGGAGATCCGCGCGGGCATCCTGCGGCTCTGGCAGGTCATGTCGGACTGCGTGCGCCGCGGCATCTCCAGGGAAGGCGTCCTGCCCGGCGGTCTCAAGGTCAAGCGCCGCGCCAACCAGCTGCACCGCCGCCTGCAGTCGGAGCCGCCCGAGAAGGACCCGCTGCAGGCCATGGACTGGGTGACGCTGTTCGCCCTGGCGGTCAACGAGGAGAACGCGGCCGGCGGGCGCATCGTCACCGCCCCCACCAACGGCGCCGCGGGCATCATCCCGGCCGTGCTCACGTACTACACCCGCTTCACCCCGCACGCGGACGACGAGGGCGTGGTCCGCTTCCTGCTCACCGCCGCCGCGATCGGCGTGCTGTTCAAGGAGAACGCCTCGATCTCGGGCGCCGAGGTGGGCTGCCAGGGCGAGGTGGGCTCGGCCTGCTCGATGGCCTCCGCCGCGCTCACCGAGGTCCTCGGCGGCACCCCCGAGCAGGTGGAGAACGCCGCCGAGATCGGCATCGAGCACAACCTGGGGCTGACCTGCGACCCGATCGGCGGCCTGGTCCAGATCCCGTGCATCGAGCGCAACGCGGTGGCCTCCAACAAGGCCATCACGGCGGCCAGGATCGCCCTGCGCGGCGACGGCAAGCACTACGTGGCACTCGACAAGGCCATCAAGACGATGCGCGACACCGGCCGGGACATGCTCGACAAGTACAAGGAGACGTCGCGAGGCGGTCTGGCCGTCAACGTGATCGAATGCTGACGACCCGATTCGTGGCTGAAGTGCGAACACCGAGTGGAGCTTTGCGATGACGAACCCAGTGCTGGCACGGCAGGAGTGCGCGGCGACCGTCCTGGGCGGGCCCACCGCCATCATCGATCTCGGCGGCCTGCGCATCGTCACCGACCCGACCTTCGACGACGCCGGGCCGCAGGGCTACCTCACCAAGACCGCCGGTCCGGCCGCGACCGAGGACGAGGTGGGGCCGGTCGATCTCGTGCTGGTCAGCCACGACCTGCACCCTGACAACCTCGACGTGCGCGGGCGCGCCTTCGCGCTGGCCGCGCCGCTGGTCCTCACCGGCCCTGCCACCGCGAAGCGGCTCGGCTCTCCGGCGATCGGCCTGGCCCGGTGGGCCTCCCACTTCCTCCCCCGTCCGGACGGCGAGGGCGAGCTGACGGTTCTGGCGGTGCCCGCGGTGCACGGCCCCGAGGACGGCGAGCGCGACGGCGACGGCAACGTCAACTGCGAGGTCACCGGGTTCGTCCTGGCCGGGCGGGGCCTGCCCACCGTGTACGTCAGCGGCGACAACGCCTCGATCCGTACGGTGGCCGAGATCTCCCGCCGGGTGCCGGAGATCGACGTGGCCGTGCTGAATGCCGGGGCGGCCCGGGTCCCGGCGAAGTTCAGCGGCCGTCCCCTGTCCCTGGACAGCCGCCGGGCCGGGGCCGCGGCCGCGATCCTGGGTGCGTCGGTCGTGCTCGCGGCGCACTACGACGGATGGGCCCACTTCTCGGAGGGCCGCGCCGACCTGGAGCTGGCCTTCGAGGAGGCGGGCTTGTCGTCGTTGCTGCGGATGACCGAGCACCGGACCTGGGTGCCGCTCAAAGCCTGACCCGCCCAGGTCACGGCCTGGGCGGGCGTCCAGGGCCGGGATCGGGCGTCGGGGCGCGGTTTCGGCCGGTACGCCTGGCTGGGTGCCGGTCAGCGGCGGACGTGCAGCCGTACGAGCGTGGCCGCCTCGTCGTCGCGGACCTCACGGCGGATCTTGCCGACGATGTCCTGGTCCAGCTTGCCCACCACCGCGCCCACGTCGGCGGCCGACGGGCAGGTCAGGCCGATGCGCAGGCCGTCCTCGCCGACCCGCACCCCCGCCCGGCCCAGCCCCTCCACGCCCTTGAGCCCGACGAACAGCATCGCCGTCCCCGTACCGTTGTGCGCGCCCCGACGGCCCCAGCCCAGGCAGAGCAGCAGCCAGCGCAGCGCGACCAGGGCCAGGAGCAGCAGGCCGAGCGCGAGCAGCCACAGCGGCCAGGGCTCGTCGGCGAGCACCCGATAGGTCTGGGCGGGCAGGACCCTGGCATTGGGCGGCAGGTCGAAGAACCGGTCCTGGCCGCGCAGCCACGCATACCCGCCCAGGGCCGCCAGCGTGCCCCCCACGACGGCCAGCCCGACGCGATTGCCCGCATACTGCCGGATCGACCGCCCGTTCCCGCTCGCCATCACGACCCCTCCCCGCTCGCCGTCACAGGCCCTTCCTGCGCAGGCGGACCACGACCTCACCGGTGCCGAGCGTGCCCACGCCCGCCAGCCGGTCCCCCACGGCGGTGCCCACCTGCCTGAGCATCGCGCCCGAGCTCTCCGCCCCCGTCACCACGGTGACCTCGATGGTGCGCCTGCGCAGCCGTACCGACGCCTTGTCCACCCCCGGCACCTGCTGGGCGGCCGCGCGCAGCGTGCGCCGAAGCCCGGAACGGGTGATGCCGATGACGATCAGCGGGTCGGACGTCTCCACCGGCACCAGCCTGGAACGTCCGGGCACGACCGCCAGCAGCAGCATCAGCAGGCCCGCCCCCGCCACGAACATGGCCGCGTCGGACAGCTCCGGCCACGTGGTCTTGCCCGCGGCCTCGACGATCTCGTTCACCGGCACCCAGCCCAGCGGCTCTCCGAGCAGCCCGGACACCACCTCGGCGGCGGTCGCCCCCAGTCCCGCGGCCAGCGCGAGCGCCACGGCCGCGCCGGGGACGGCACGGGCCGGCCTGAGCGCCCTGCTCGCCCTGCGCAGCCCGGTGTGCTGCGTGGTGACGGCGGCACCGGGCAGTATCTGCTGAAGCGTGGTCATCACAACGACAGACGTACATGGATCCCGCATCGCCTGAACCGCGCCCTCGCCGCCCATTTGCCCGAACATTACGGGGCCACGGACTATCATGAACAACTCTCATGTTCATTTGCCCCATATGCCGTTACGCTGCCGGTATGGATGACCGCCAGCGCTACGACAGCGCCACCGCGGCGCTCGAACCGCCATTCGCCATCCTCGACCTGGCCGCCCTGCGAGCCAACGCGGCGGACCTCGTACGGCGCGCGGCGGGCAAGCCCATCCGGGTGGCCAGCAAGTCGGTACGCAGCCGCCCGGTGCTCGAACGCATCCTGGCCATGGACGGCTTCCAGGGCATCATGGCCTTCACGCTGCCCGAGGCGCTGTGGCTCGTCTCGCACGGGTTCACGGACATCCTCGTGGCCTACCCGACGGCCGATCGCGCCGCCCTCGCCGCCCTCGCCGGGGACACGCGAGCCGCGGAGCAGATCGCGGTGACCGTCGACTCCCCCGCCCACCTGGACTTCATCGAGGCCGCCGTGTCCGGGGCCCACCCACGCGCGGAGATCCGGGTCTCCATCGACCTCGACGCCGGATACGTCGCCCTGGGCGGGAAATTCCGGGCGGGCGCACTCCGCTCCCCGATCCGCGAGCCGGAGGAGGCCGCCGAGCTGGCCGCCGCCATCGCCAAGCGCCCCGGGTTCCGCGTGGCCGGGCTGATGGCGTACGAGGCCCAGATCGCCGGCGTCGGCGACGCCCCGCCCGCGAACGCCGCCTACACCCGCGCCATCAGGCTCATGCAGGCGCAGTCCGCGAGAGACCTCATCGTCCGGCGCGGCCGCATCGTGAACGCCGTCCGCCGCGTCACCGACCTCGACTTCGTCAACGGCGGCGGCACCGGCTCCATCGAACGCACCGTACGCGAGAAGGCGATCACGGAGGTGGCGGCCGGATCAGGGTTCTTCCACCCGAGGCTGTTCGACTTCTACCGCCACTTCGAGGGGCGTCCGGCCGCCCTGTTCGCGCTGCCGGTGGTGCGCCGGCCGGGCCCGGCCGCGGTGACGGTGCTCGGGGGCGGCTACCTGGCCTCGGGCGCTCCGGGGCCGAGCCGCCTGCCCCAGCCGTACCTGCCCGCCGGTCTGCGCTACACCCCGGACGAGGGCGCGGGCGAGGTGCAGACCCCGCTCCTCGGCCAGGCCGCCCAGGACCTGCGCATCGGGGACAGAGTGTGGTTCAGGCACGCCAAGGCGGGCGAGATGTGCGAACGCTTCGACACGCTGCACCTCATCGACGGCGACACCGTCGTGGAATCGGCCCCCACCTACAGAGGCGAAGGCCGCACCTTCCTCTGACCGAACCCCACGGGATTCCGGCACCACCGACCGCGTCGCGCCGCCGGCCCCGCACCCAGCCGTACGGATTCAGCGGCGCTTGCGTCGCCGCCAGAGCATGATCGCGGCCCCCACGACCAGCACCGCCCCGATCCCGATCAGCACCGGCGCCAGGTCGGGCCGCTCGTCCTCCCACACCCGCTCGGGATCGTCCGCGTATTCAACCGGCCGCGCCGTCACGCCGAGCGCGTCCCCCACCGAAGCCACGAAGTGCCCGGCCCTGCTCTTGACGTCGGCCACCGTGCGCTCGGCGACCCGCTTGGGGCTCACCCGGTCGGCAATGGCGTCGACCGTCTGCGCCAACTCCGCGCGCGTCTGCGCGATCCGCCGCTCGAGCTCGTCGGGATCGGTGTCAGCCATGGCTCTCCTCTCGACCGTACGCGTGGCCGCGCCCGCTCCGCGTGCCGTGCGAGCTCCGTCCGTTCTGGTCGTGATCAGTCTGTCAGGTCAGGGCGCCGTACGGCACGGCGGCCAGGCCGGTAGGTTGGCGGGAAGAACTCAGGAGGGCCCATTGACCGAAACCAAGCTCGCGCCCGGCGACGCCGCGCCCGAGTTCACGCTACCCGCCGCCGATGGCAGCACCGTCTCCCTTGAGAGCTACCGCGGCAAGCGAGTGATCCTCTATTTCTACCCTGCCGCGATGACGCCCGGCTGCACCAAGCAGGCCTGCGACTTCCGCGACAACCTCGGCCAGCTCGCCGCCGAAGGCTTCGTCGTGCTCGGCGTGTCGAAGGACAAGCCGGAAAAGCTTGCCAAATTCACCGAACGCGACGCGCTGACCTTCCCCTTGCTGTCGGACCCCGAGCTGGCCGTGCACCAGGCGTACGGGGCATACGGCCCCAAGAAGCTGTACGGCAAGCTGATGGTGGGCGTCATCCGCTCGACGTTCGTCATCGACGGCGACGGCAAGGTGGAGCAGGCCCTCTACAACGTGAAGGCCACCGGCCACGTGGCCTCGCTCAAGAAGAAACTCGGCCTGTCCTGACGCGCCGACGGGCCCTCTGCCCGAGGGCCCGCTTCGGAATGAAAGCGATATTTGACGCGCATACGGCAAGTGCTTTTCAGTGCGAAAACGTCAGGGGCCTTTTCTAGGCTTGGCGCCATGGCAGCGTACATCAAGTATTCCCGCGAATTGCTCGCGGAAGCGGCCGCCGACTCGCGCAGCGTCGCCGACGTGCTGCGGCATCTGGGGATCAAGTGGACCGGTGGCAGTCATGCCCACATCAGCCGGCGGCTGAAGCACTTCGGCATTGACACGTCCCACTTCGTGGGCCAAGCCCATGGCAAAGGGCGGCGTTCGCCGGCCCTTCGCTCCTACCAGCAGGTTCTCGTGCTTCGACCGCCCGGATCCATTCGCGAGAAGGCGCCCGTGCTGCGGCGCGCTCTTTGTGAAGCCGGGATCCCGTACGCGTGCGCAGGCTGTACGATTGGCAGCACGTGGCATGGAAGGCCGCTGACGCTCCACGTCGACCACATCAACGGTGACTGGCTCGACAACCAAACGGAGAATCTGCGCTTTCTGTGCCCAAATTGCCATTCTCAGACCGATAATTTCGCGGGTAAGGGAAAGGCGAAAAAGGGGTCGTAGCCCAATGGCAGAGGCGCAGTCTTTAGGTGGCTGTTAGTGTGGGTTCGAATCCCACCGGCCCTACAACAACTATCAAACGGTGGAGTTCAGCCGTTGTCATCGCCCGGGCATCGGCTGATGACCCTGGACGCGCTATCCCGTGCGCGTCGGCATGGGAGTGGGCACGACGGTGAGGGTCGGGACGGGTTTGGGCACCACGTACGGCGGTGCGACGCAGACGACCCCGTCAGGCCCCGGGCGGCAGCTCGGCTCGATGCGCTGCGGATACGGATAGGGGTAGCCGCCCTCGCGGCGATGCCCGAAGCCCGGATAGTCCTCCCAGTACGCCGGGCGCATGTCGTCCCGGTGTCCGAGGTTGCTGACGATCGCCACCGTGGTGCCGCCGAGCAGGGCCCCGAGCACGAGGCCGAGCAGGCCGGCGCCGATGATCTGAGCCGGCTTCTGCCGGACGAAGTCCCGGAAGGAGTCGGAGCGCGGAGGCGGCCCGTAGGCCGGCAGTCCTGGCATGGTGTGCGCGTTCGAGAGGTATTCCTGCTGGGAGCCTGGGGTCGTGTGCCCGCCCCTGAGCGGCTCACTTCCCGCGGCCTGCCCGTACCTCAGCCCGCCGAGCAGGCGCGCTCCCGCTCGTCCGGCTGATCCTCAGCTGAGTGGGCTCGGTCCGGCTGGTGGGCTCTGTCCGGCTGGTCCCCGGCCGGGTGGTGAGCTGTGGTCTCCGACGGGGTCGGGTCGCGCGGTGCTTCCTCTTCACCGCGCGACCCGGCGTCGCGATCATGATCCGCCATCACGATCTCCCTTTACTCGCCCTCCAGGGGGCGCTCCCAATAGCTAGGATGCCGAATTCACCGTAAGCCTGGCGTAAGACTCAGGCCATGTAAGACCTGGGTCGTAGTCGCACTTCAGCCTCCAGGCGGACCAATGCCGGGCTGGAGCTACATATCGTGATGGTGTGTTCGGCAAGGTACGGGCGTGGTCGAGACGCCATGAGAAGCTGGCAGGCGCCTTCCGCGTCGCGCCGCTGGCCGCGTTGTGCTTGATCCTGGCGATCCCGTACGCCAGTGCCAATCCGCCGAGCAGCGGCCTGTATCCCAGCGTGAGCGGCTACCTGATCCTGTCGGCCCTCCTGCTGGTGCCGCTGACCTGGCGAGATCGGCCGCTCAGCGCGTTCGCCGTCATCTCGCTGATCAGCTTCGGGCAGTGGCTGGCGGACGTGCCCACGCTGCCCGCGAACCTCGCCGTGCTCGTCGCGCTCTGGACGGTGGCCTACACGTGCTCGTTCCGCTGGGCGCTGGCGGCGGGGCTGGTGGCGGAGCTGGGGGTGTTCCTGGCGCTGGTCGATTGGTCCTCGGTCACGTTGGGGATGTTCTTCAGCGGCTCGATCTTCGTGGTCACGGTCTGGCTGACCGGCCTGTACGCCAGCACGCGCAGGCGCTACCTGGAGGGCCTGGAGGAGCGCGCGGAACGGGCGGAACGCGAGCGGGACCAGCAGGCCAGGATGGCCGCCGCGGCCGAGCGGGCCAGGATCGCGCGGGAGTTGCACGACGTCGTGGCGCACAACGTCAGCGTGATGGTGGTGCAGGCCGACGGCGCGGGATTCGCCATGGACAGCGACCCCGAGCAGGCCCGCCTCGCCGTCAGGAACATCTCCAAGACCGGCCGCGCCGCCCTCGCCGAGATGCGCAGGCTGGTCGGCGTCCTGCGGGAGAACGAGAGCGGCGCCACCGACTACACCCCGCAGCCCGGTCTGGGACAGCTCGACGATCTCGTACGCGGCTCGGCCGTGCCCGCGTCGCTGCGGGTCGGCGGCGTGCCGGGCGAGCTGCCCGAGGGTCAGCAGCTCGCCGTCTACCGCATCGTCCAGGAAGCCCTCACGAACGCGCTCAAACACGGCGGCCCCGGCGTCCACGCGACCGTGGAGATCGACTACGGCTCCGAGGTGGTCGTCCGCGTGACCGACGACGGCAGGGGCGCGGCGGCGCCGCTGAGCGCCGACGGCCACGGCCTGATCGGGATGCGCGAGCGGGTCGGCATGTACGGCGGCGCCATGTCGGCGGGGCCCCGGCAGGGCGGCGGCTTCGAGGTGCTGGCCAGGTTGCCCATGGTCAAAGCGGCATAGAAGGAGGCGACCGGGTGATACGCGTGATGCTCGTCGATGATCAGGAGCTGTTGCGGGCCGGGTTCAAGATGGTGCTCGGAGCCCAGCGGGACATCGAGGTGGTGGCGGAGGCCTGCGACGGCGCCGCGGCGCTGGAGCTGCTGGCCGACGTCGAGGTGGACGTCGTGCTCATGGACGTCCGCATGCCGAACATGGACGGCGTCGAGGCCACCAGGCGGATCGTGGGGCCGAAGGTGCTGATCCTGACCACGTTCGACCTGGACGAGTACGCGTTCTCGGCGATCAAGGCGGGCGCGGCCGGGTTCCTGCTAAAGGATGTGCCGCCGGCCGACCTGGTCAACGCCATCAGGCTCGTGCACGCGGGGGACGCCGTGGTGTCGCCGAGCACGCTGCGGCGGATGCTGGACAGGTTCGCCGCCCAGCTGCCGACGGAGGAGCTTGCCCCTGCGACCGAGCTGACGCCGCGCGAGCGGGAGGTGCTGCTCATGGTGGCGCGCGGGCTGTCCAACATGGAGATCGCCGGCGGCCTTGAGGTGGCGGAGGCGACCGTGAAGACGCACTTGGGGCGGGTGCTGGCCAAGCTGGGGCTGCGGGACCGCGCCCAGGTGGTCGTGTACGCGTACGAGGCCGGCCTCATCGTGCCGTCACACCGCCCGGCCGACCGGCCGTTCGGCCGGCCCGTCGATGGCGCGCCCCATCAGCCGAAAGTCTGACCGGGGTCATCCACGGTGCTACGCGAAGTCCCTCCTCAAGACCCATAGATACCGAAATTTCCACTCCTAGCGTGGTTCGCGTTGATAAATCACGACAAGGAGTGAACGTGACGCTCACCGAAACGCCACGCCAAGCCCCTCCGGCCGTGGTGGCCGGCGACCTGACCAAGGTGTACGGCGAGGGCGACGCCCGGGTACACGCCCTGCGCGGCGTGACCGTGTCCTTCGCGACCGGCGCGTTCACCGCCATCATGGGCCCATCGGGATCCGGCAAGTCCACGCTGATGCACTGCCTGGCCGGTCTGGACACCGCCACGTCGGGCACCGTGCACATCGGCGACGTGGAGCTGACCGGCCTCACCGACCGCCGGCTCACCCTCCTGCGCCGCGAGCGGATCGGGTTCGTCTTCCAGGCGTTCAACCTGCTGCCCACACTGACCGCCGAGCAGAACATCCGGCTCCCCCTGGAGATCGCCGCCCGCCAGGCGGACCAGCAGCTGTTCGACCGGGTGATCGAGACCGTCGGGCTGAAGGACCGGCTCGCCCACCGTCCGAGCGAGCTGTCGGGCGGGCAGCAGCAGCGCGTGGCCGTGGCCAGGGCCCTGATCAGCAAGCCCCAGGTGATCTTCGCCGACGAGCCGACCGGGAACCTCGACTCCCGCAGCGGCGCCGAGGTCCTGTCCTTCCTGCGCACGTCGGTGCGCGAGCTGGGCCAGACCATCGTCATGGTCACGCACGACCCGGTGGGCGCCGCGTACGCCGACCGTGTGGTCTTCCTCCGTGACGGCGAGCTGGTCACCGAGATCGCCGCGCCGACGCCGCAGTCCGTACTGGACACGCTCGTGAAGCTGGAGGCGTGAGGTGCTGAGGACGGCGCTGGCCGGGCTGCGCGCGCACCGGCTGCGGCTGCTGCTCACCTCCCTGGCGATCATGCTGGGGGTGGGTTTCATCGCGGGCACGTTCATCCTGAACGACACCATCCAGGCAGGTTTCTCCCAGCGGGTCACGGCCGACGCGGGCAAGGTGGACGTCGTCGTGCTCCTCAAGGAGCAGGACACCGCGCTGACCGAGCAGATCCTTGACCGGGTACGCGCTCTGGACGGAGTCACCGAGGCCCAGGGCCTGATCCGCGGCACCGCCCCGCTGCTGGGCAAGAACGGCAAGACCGCCGGGAACGCCCCCACCACCGCCCTGTCCGTCGTACGCGGCCCGCTCGACCGCACCGCGATCGTCTCCGGCACCGGGCCCGGCACCGACGACCAGGCCGCCGTGCTGGACAAGAACACCGCCAAGGCCCAGGGCTTCCAGGTGGGCGACACGATCACGGTGCTGGACAGCCGCCAGGCAGCGCACCGGTTCAAGCTCGTCGGCCTGCTCGACCCCGGCGTGGACCAGGAGCTGGCCTACACCGGCGCGCTCGGCTTCACCTCGGCCACCACGCGGCGGATGACCGGCGTGCAGGGCTACAGCGAGATCGACGTCGCGGGGACCGCTCCCGGGCTGGAGCAGGCCGTCGCGGCCGCCGTCGGCGACGGGTACGCGGTCAAGACCGGTGCCGAGCTGGCCGACGACCTGGCCAAGGCGGCCGGGGTGGAGATGCAGGCGTTCACGGTGGGCCTGCTGATGTTCGGGATCGTGGCGATGATGGTGGCCGCGCTCGTCATCTACAACACCTTCAACATCCTCGTCGCGCAACGCACGCGGGAGATGGCGCTGCTGCGCTGCATCGGCGCGACGCGAGGGCAGGTGTTCGGCTCGATCGTGCTGGAGTCCGTCGTGGTCGGCGCGATCGCCGCCGTGCTGGGTCTCGCCATCGGGTACGGCCTGGCCGCGCTCACGCTGGTGGCGCTCGCCGCGTTCGACGCCCCGCTGCCCACCGACGCGGCCGTCACGCTGACGCCGGGCACGATCGCGATCGGCCTGGCCGTGGGCCTGCTGGTCACCCTGGGCGCGGCCCTGCTGCCCGCCAGGTCGGCGACCCGGGTCCCGCCCATCGCGGCGCTGCGCAGCCAGGTGGAGGAGCGGACGTTCCGCGCCGGGCTGCTGCGCGGGGTCTTCACCGCCCTGTTCCTGCTGGCCGGGCTCGGGACGACCGCCGCGGGCGCGCTGATGTTCCAGCCCGGGGATACGGTCGCGCTCTTCACCGTGATGGCCGGGGGTGCGCTGACGTTCCTCGGGGTGCTGGTCCTCGGCCCGGTGCTGGTCAAACCACTGACAGCGGTGGCCGGCTGGATCCCGCGCAAGATCTTCGGGGTGCCGGGCCGGCTCGCGGTGAACAACGCCGCGCGCAACCCCAAGCGGGCCGCGACCACGGCGGTCGCGCTGACGATCGGCGTGACGCTCATGACGCTGATCTCGGTGGTCACCGACTCCACCCGGTTGACGGTGACCTCCAAGCTCGACGACCAGTTCCCCATCGACTATCTGCTGGCCGGCCAGCTCCGCGACTCCATCATCCCCAGGTCGGTGGCCGACGAGCTGCGTACCAGGCCCGAGCTCGACTCGGTGGCGCAGATCCGCGAGGCCAGGGCGGCCGTGGCGGGCGCGGGCGCGAGCAGCCGCTTCGACGTGGGCACCTACAGCGGGCCGATCGAGCCGTACCTGGCCGCGGGCTCCATGAACGGCTTCGGCGCGGGTCAGGTGGCACTGGACGAACGCACCGCCACGCAGCTCGGCGTGCGGATCGGCGACTCGGTGTCGCTCACGACGAAGCGGGCGGGCAAGGTCGCGCTTCGGGTCGTCGCGCTGCTCGACGGGGACCAGTCGCAGCTGCCGCCGGTCACGGTCGCGCAGGCGCCGTTCGACGCCTACTTCGGCGCGGTGCCCGACTCCCGCGTGATGATCGGCATCAAGGACGGCGTGCCGCCCGAACGGGCCCGCGCGGTCGTGGACGCCGCCACCGCCGCGCATCCGGTCGTTCAGGTGTCGAGCTCGACGGAGATCCGCGGGCAGTTCGACGAGACGCTCGACATGGTGCTCATGATCATCACTGGGCTGCTCGGGCTGGCGATCCTGATCTCGCTGCTGGGCATCGCGAACACGCTCTCGCTGTCGGTGCACGAGCGCACGAGGGAGTCGGCGCTGCTGCGGGCGCTGGGGCTGACCAGGGCGCAGCTGCGCGCGATGCTCTCGATCGAGGCACTGGTGCTGGGGCTCATCGGGGCGCTGGTCGGGGTCGTGCTCGGGGGCGTCTTCGGGTGGGCCGCCATGATGGCGCTGCTGAACGGGCCGCTGTTCGCGGTGCCTGTGCTGCAGATCGCGCTGTTCGTGGTGCTCTCGGGGCTGGCGGGGGTGCTGGCCGCCGTGCTGCCCGCCCGCCGCGCCGCACGTGCCTCGATCGTGGAGTCCTTGGCGACGAGCTGACTTGCTCGGGACGAAAGCCCTCTTAGACGAATAAAACCGAAATATCCGGATAGAGGGGATGTGCGGGCTACCCCGGCACGCGTCCGCTCCCGGCAGCCCGCATCCAGAGGGTCGGGCGTCTCATGGGGGCGGCGCCCGGCCTTCCCCCGGACGCGGGGGGTCGTGCGGCCTCAGCGCAGGTGCCGGCCGCAGCAGCGGGTGACCACATCACGAGGTACGACCTCACCGGCGTCGTGCGGCCACATCACGAGGTACGACCTCAGCGTTGGGTACGGCCTCAGCGTGGGGTGCGGCCGGGCCAGAGGTCGGCGACCGTCTCCGGATCCAGCAGCGGCCGGGCCACCACCTCACCGGTGGCCCGGTCGATCACGATGCACCCACCCCCGACGGTCTCCGGCAGCCTGGCCGGATCGTCGGGGTCGAGCTCCCGCACCCAGGCGACATATCCGTCACCGAACCCGTGCACCCCCACCGGCACCGCCTCCCCCGGCGGGCGCACCCCGTTGAAGTACTCCTCAGCCAGCGCCCTGGCCTGGTCCAGATTCATCTCGGCCGTCCCCGCCGGTCGAGTATCACGCAGAACACCCCGGTCACCGTCGTGTACGGCGGCTCGACCGACATGTAGCCCCGCTGGGCGTCGATCCAGATCACCTCGCCGCCGGAATTGACGGCGTTCCAGGCGTGGGAGCCGCCGCCCGGCCAGCGCACCACGATGACGGCACTCGCTCCGTGGCCCGCGTCGAGCAGCCGCCGCGCCATGGCCGGGTAGGCGTGCCGCCCCTGGCCCAGGTACTGCAGCCGCTGCCCGACCCATTGCTCGATCCGGTTCACGCTGCCCCGCTCGCCGGTCAGCACCGGGCGGCCGATCCTGTCGTACTCGGGCAGCCTGGGGGCGGCGGTCGCGGGCTCGCCGTACCAGGTGGACAGCACGGCCAGCGCGCAGTCGGCGGCGTTGGAGGCCCTGAACGGGTCGTCGGCGGGACCTCCGCCGTTGACCAGCCGTACCCAGGTGCCGCGCGGGTCGGGGAAGCGCGCACCGGGCGGCAGCGCGTCGGCCAGGTCCCGCTCCACCTGCGGGTCCGGCTGGGCCAGCCCGCCACGCACGCCGTACGGGCGGCAGTCGGCGAGCCTCGGCGGCCGCTCGGGCAGCTCGAACCAGTCATCCTCCGGAACGGCCTCACCCGGCCCCCGAGCCGCACGAGCCTCCCCGGACCTCCCGAAGTCCCCGAGCTCCCCGAGCCCCCCAGGCTTCCCGAGCTCCCCGAGCTTCCCGAGCCCCCCAGGCTTCCCGAGCTCCCTGGGCTTCCCGAAGTCCCCGGGCTTCCCGAAGTCCCCGGACGCACGACGATGCGCATCGTCCGGCAGCTTGAGATCACCGAGCCAGAGGCCACCAGCCGCCTCCAAGCCCTCTAAGGCGGTCCAGCCACCCTGAAAGACGCCCCTCTCCACCGAAACAGCGCCAAACCCCCCACCGGCACCCGAGCCAGCGCCGGTCCTGGCGCTACTGCCACCCCCTACCTCCATGCCACCGCTTGGCTGAGCACCGGTGCCGACGCCAGGTCTCCTGGCGCTGCCGGAGCTAGCACCGCTGCCAACCCCAGGCCCGACGCCGTTCCTAGACCTGGCGCTGGGACCAGCCCCGGACCCTCTGCCGCTACCGGGCCCAGCGCCGCTGCCCGCGCCGGAGCCAAAGCCGGGGTCGACGTCGCTGCCGCCAGCGGAGCCAAGGTCGGGACCGGTCGTGCCGGCGGCACTGACGGTGCCAGGGTCGGCGCCCAGGCCGGGCCGGGCCCATGGGGCCTGGTCGGTGCCGGGGCCGGTGACGCCCGAGCCGGTGACGCCACCAGTCGCGCCAGAGCCCAGACCAGGCCAGATCCCGGGGCCCTGGTCGGCGCCGGAGCCGGTGATACCCGAGCCCACGACGCCACCAGTCGCGCCAGAGCCGGCGCCCAAACCAGGCCAGGCCTCTGGGCCCTGATTGGCGCCGGAGCCGGTGATGGAGCCGGTGATACCCGAGCCCGCCACACCGCCCGTAGCACCAGCGCCAAAGCCAGGCCAGATCCCGGAACCCGAGTGGGCTCCGGGGCCGGTAGCGCCGAGACCAGTTGTACCGAGACCGGTAGCACCGAAACCCGGAGTACCGGGGCCAGTCGTGCCGGGGTCAGTCGTGCCGAGCCTCGTGGTGCCGGGGCGGGTCGGGTCGGTGGCGTTGGGGTGGGTGGCCGGGTCGGTGGTGGGGTTGGGGTGGTGCGTGCCGGGGTCGGCGTCAGGGTCGGCGGCCGACTCGTAGTCGAGCCATCGCACCCCTTCCGCCACCACCGGGTTGTACTGCCCGTCTGGAAGGACCCACCGGACGCTCGGCTTACGCTCGCGGAACACGGCTGCCTCCTGTCGTACTCGACGACCGATCGTAGAGGGGCCACCGTGACAGGGAGGCGAAGTCAGGAAGATTCGCCGCCAGAACCACCCGCCGGACCTGCGCATACAGTCCAAACCATGACGAACGCTCAGGCGACCTTCACCGTGATCGTGTGCCAGCCGGTGGCGCCGTCGGGCGCGGGCGGCGCTTCCTGTTCGACCTGGGTATACCCGGCGGCATCGGTCGCGCGCACCTGGATCGTGTGCTGCCCCGCCGTGGCGTCCCAGTCGATCGACCACTGCCGCCAGGTGTCGGGCCCCGGCACCTGGGCCAGCTTCGCCTGCCGCCATTCCTGGCGATCGACCCGCACCTCCACCGCGTCCACCCCGGTGTGCTGTGCCCACGCCACCCCGGCGATCGTGACGCGCCCGGCCTTGAGCGAGTCACCCGATTTGGGGACATCGATCCGCGACTGGGTCTTGATCGGCCCCTTGGCCGACCATCCACGCGGCGTCCAGTACGCCTCGTCCCTGTCGAACCTGGTCACCTTGACGTCCACGACCCACTTGGTCGCCGACACGTACCCGTAGAGCCCCGGCACCACCTGGCGCACCGGGAAGCCGTGGTCCACGGGCAGCACCTCGCCGTTCATCGCGATCGCGAACAGCGCTTCGCGGCCGTCCATCACCACGTCCACAGGGGTGCCGCAGGTGAAGCCGTCCTCGGAGGTGGACAGGAGCATGTCGGCGTCGGACCGGAGCCCGGCCTGGCGCAGCACCTCGGACATGCGGACGCCGAGCCAGCGGGCGTTGCCGGCGTACTCGCCGCCGACCTCGTTGGAGACGCAGGTCAGCGTGACGTCCGCCTCGGTGAGCGGCATCTTCAGCAGGTCGGCGTACGTCAGCTCGACCGGCCGGTCGACCAGGCCGTGGATGCGCAGCTTCCACGTGTTCGGATCGACCTGGGGGACGACGAGCGCGGTGTCGACCCTATAGAAGTCCTGATTTCTCGTAATAAAGGGGGAAAGGCCGTTGATGCGGAGGTCCGCGCCCGCCGGGATGGGCTTGGCGAGGGTCGCCGGCTTCGGCAGCGCCACACCGACCCGCGCCGCGTCCACCGCCTGCCGCCCGCCGAGCTGCCGTCCGAGCACCGTGGCCGCCCCCGCGACCACCACGCCACCGGCGACCCCGGTCAGCAGCTTCCGCCGATCGAACGCCCGCAGATCCGCCCCGGCCCGCATCACCGCAGGCCGCTCCACCTCAGCGGACCGGCCGCTCTCAGCGGATCGCTCAGCCTCAGCGGATCGGCCAGTCTCAGCGGACCGGCCGGCCCCCACCGGCCGCTCAGCCGCGTCGCCGGTGACGTCCCCGGGGATGTCCCCCGTGACGGTCCCGGCATCGGCGGCGTCCGCGTCAGAGGGCCCGGTGTCGCCGGCACGAGCCGCCCCACCGGTCGCGCGGCGGAGGAGCCAGGACAGGGCCCAGGCGCCGACGGCCACGCCGACCACGGTCGGCAGCACGTCCAGCACCCCCGCGTCCGGCCGGGTCAGCACCGCGAGCACCCCGACCACACCGAACGCCGCCAGCCCCGCGACGCCGTACACGGACCTGCGCCGCGCCAGCACCCCGATCAGGGCGGCGACCAGCGCGAGCACCACAAGCACGCCCCCGACCAGGACCGCCTTGTCGTTCTCGCCGAACGTCCTGATCGCGAAATCCTTGACCGGCGCCGGCGTCAGATCGACGGTCACATCGCCCACGGCGACGACGGGAAAGGTCTCAGGCCCGACGAGCCCGGCTGCGAGTTGCGCGACCCCGAGAGCCACGCCTCCGGCAACCAGTCCGGCCAGCGCTCCCGCCCAAGCGGGCACCATCTCATTCCTCTGCACAATGCGAAGGTACGTCGCCCCGGGCCAAGGGGTTCTTACGCGATGGTTACGAGCTGAGCAGCTCTCGGACGATCGGCGCCAGCGCGCGGAAGGCGCGGCCCCGGTGACTGATGGCGTCCTTCTCCTCCGGCGCCATCTCAGCCGTGGTGCGCTCCTCGCCGTCGGGCACGAGGATCGGGTCGTAGCCGAACCCGTTGGTCCCCCGCGGCGTGGTGACCAGGCGGCCGGGCAGCAGGCCCTCGACCACCCTGGACTCCCCCGACGGCAGGGCCAGCGCCGCGACACAGGTGAAGTGCGCGGTCAGCAGGCCGGCGGGCACGTCGGAGACCTGCGCGAGCAGCAGGTCGAGGTTGGCCTGGTCGGCGCCGTGCCGCCCCGACCAGCGGGCGGAGAAGACGCCGGGCATGCCGCCGAGCACGTCGACGCACAGCCCCGAGTCGTCGGCGACCGCGGGCAGCCCGGCGCCCTGCGCCACGGCGTGCGCCTTGAGCAGGGCGTTTTCCTCGAACGTGACCCCGGTCTCGGCGATCTCGCCGATGGCGGGGAACTCCTCGAGCCCGACGATGTCGAACCCGGCCAGGATGCGCCGAAGCTCCGCGATCTTGCCCGGGTTGCGGGTCGCCAGCACGATCTTCATGAGCCCAGGGCCTCCTGCTGGATCAGGGTGAGCTCCTCGCAGCCGGCCACGGCCAGGTCGAGGAGCTGGTCGAGCGCCGCGCGGTCGAAGGGGGCGCCCTCGGCGGTGCCCTGCACCTCGACGAAGCTGCCCTCACCGGTCATCACGACGTTCATGTCGGTCTCGGCGGCGACGTCCTCGGTGTAGCAGAGGTCGAGCATCGGCACCGCGCCGACCACTCCGACGGAGACGGCCGCGACCGAGCCGATCAGCGGGTCGCCGGGGCACATCCGCCGCTCGCGCATCCAGGAGATCGCGTCGGCCAGCGCGACATAGGCGCCGGTGATGGCGGCGGTCCTGGTGCCGCCGTCGGCCTGCAGGACATCGCAGTCGAGCAGAATGGAGTTTTCGCCCAAAGCTTTGTAATCGACGCAAGCGCGCAGTGAGCGCCCGATCAAGCGCGAAATCTCGTGGGTCCTGCCGCCGATTTTCCCGCGGACCGATTCGCGATCGTTACGGGTATTGGTCGCCCTGGGCAACATCGCGTATTCGGCCGTAACCCAGCCCTGGCCGCTGCCTCTTCGCCAACGGGGCACGCTGTCCTGGACCGAGGCCGCGCACAGAACCCGGGTGCCGCCGAATTCGACCAGCACCGAGCCTTCGGCATAGGTGAGCCATTGCCTGGTGATGGTAATGGGACGGAGCTGGTCAGGGTTGCGGCCATCCTGTCGGGACATGCAGTTCACCCTATCTCCGGGGCACGACACTCTTGACCAAATGTGTCCGCCACATGGATCCTTACGCAATGACAACGGGGGTGTTGCGAAACCCTGACTTCCTCCGGTTCCTCAGTTCGCACGTAGCGAACGAACTCGGGGCGAATATCTCACGCGTGGCGCTCCCGCTGGTGGCCGTGCTGGTTTTGCATGCCGGCCCCGCGGAGGTCGGGCTGCTGTCGGCACTGCAGACGACCGCGTTCCTGCTGATCGGCCTGCCTGCGGGGGTATGGGTCGACAGGATGCGCAAGCGGCGCGTGATGATGGCCTCGGATCTGGCGAGGTTCCTGATGATCGGGAGCATTCCGCTGGCGGGCGAAGCAGGGCTGCTGTCGATCGGGATGATGTTCGTGGTCGCGCTGCTCGCGGGGGTGGCGCAGGTCTTCAACGACGTGGCGGATCCGACGTACCTGCCTGAGCTGGTCAGCACCGAGCAGCTCAGCGACGGCAATTCCAAGCTGGAGGTGGTGCGGTCGGGAGCGTTCCTGGCGGGGCCTGGTCTGGGGGGTCTGCTGGTGCAGCTGCTCGGGGCGCCGCGCACGCTGGTCGCCACCGCGGTGGCCGGGCTGGTCTCGGTGCTCTTCCTGAGCACGATCAAGGCCCCGGACAAACCGCCCGCGGTCACCGAGCGCACGCCGCTGATGCGGGGCATCGCAGAAGGGCTCGCGTACATGTGGCGCGACCGGCTGCTGCGCATGTTCGTGGCGACGACGGCGACGGTGAACCTGTGCATCAGCGCGGTGCTGGGGCTGTCGGTGCTGTTCCTGGTCCAGGAGGTCGAGCTGGGGCCGGGCGTCATCGGCCTGCTGCTGATGTCGGGCGGGGTCGGCGGCCTGATCGGCGGGCTCACCGGCGGCTGGCTGTCCAGGAGGTACGGCAGCGCCAGGATGACCTGGCTGGCGATCACCCTGGCCTCGCCCTTCGGCCTGCTGCTGCCCATGACGCAGGCCGACTGGCGCGTGGCGTGTTTCGCGATCACCTCGATGGTGCTCTCGTGGAGCGCCGCCCTGTCGAACGTGGGCCAGATCACCTACCGGCAGACGGTGACTCCCGACCACCTGCTCGGCCGGGTCAACGCCTCGGTCCGGGTCGTCGTCTGGGGGCCCATGGCGCTGGGCGCGCTGCTCGGCGGTCTCGTCGCGCAGCAGATCGGCGTGCGGGAGGCCCTGTGGGTGTTCATGGTGGGCAGGTTGCTGGCGTTCGTCCCGCTGCTGTTCTCGCCGTTGCCACGCATGCGTGACTTCACGGAGGCTCAGGCGAGGTCGTAGACGGCGCCGCTGCGGGCCAGCTCGACCGGGCCGTCGTAGCCACCTCGCGTGGCCTGGTCGAGCACGGTGGCCTGGTCGTTCCACGGGACGAGGTGGGTGAGCACGAGCCGGCCGACGTCGGCCTGGGCGGCGTGCTCGGCGGCCTGGCGGCCGGTCAGGTGCAGGCCGGGCGGCAGGTCGGGGCCGTCCAGGAAGGACGCCTCGCACAGCAGCAGGTCGGCGCCGGTGGCCAGCTTGACCAGCTCGTTCGACTCGCCGGTGTCGCCTGAGTAGGCCACGCTCTTCTCGCCGTTGGCGACGCGGAAGCCGTAGGCCTCGACGGGGTGGTTCACCTGCCGTGCCGTGACGGTGAAGGGGCCGACCTCGAACGTGCCGGGCGCCAGGCCCACGAAGTCGAAGGCGGTCTCGAGTCCGGGCTCTTCCGGCATGCCGTACGCGGCCCACAGCCGGCGCGGCGCGTCAGCGGGCGCGTAGACCGGCACCATCGGGTACGGCGCGGCCGGCCCGTACGTGCGGGCCACGTGATAGCTGCACAGGTCGAGACAGTGGTCGGCGTGCAGATGCGTCAGGCAGATCGCGTCCACGTCGTACAGCCCGATATGGCGCTGGAGCGCGCCGAGTGAGCCGCTGCCGAGGTCGAGCAGCATCCTGAACCCGTCGGACTCGATGAGGTAGCAGGATGCGGGGCTGTCGGGCCCGGGATAGCTGCCCGAGCATCCGACGATGGTCACCTTCATGTGGGCCTCCCGTTAAAGGTAGTACCCCCCACTGGTGCGACTTCGACCACATCGATCTCCGGGCCCAGGAAACGTCGCCCGAGCCGGGCGAAGAGCAGGGAATCGCCGGTGGCGCGGAAACGGTGCCGGGGGGTGGCCTCGCCTCCCGCCGCCAGGCCGCGGTCGTGCAGGATCCGGTAGACGTCCTTGGCCGTCTCGTCGGCGCTGGAGACCAGCGTGACTCCGTCGCCGGCGACGTAGGAGATCGCGCCGGTCAGGAGCGGGTAGTGGGTGCAGCCGAGGATGAGGGTGTCGCACCCGGCGGCCCTGATGGGCTCCAGGTAGTCGCGGACGACCTCGATGAGCTCATCGCTCGTCGTCTCTCCTCGTTCGACGTACTCCACCAGGCGTGGGGCGGCCACGCCGGTGAGCTGTACGTCGGGAGCCGCGGTGAAGGCGTCGTGATAGGCCATGGAGTCGATGGTGGCCCTGGTGGCGATCACACCGACCCTCCCGGTGCGGGTGGCTCGCACCGCGCGCCTGGTGGCGGGCTGGATCACCTCGACGACAGGTACGTCGTAGCGCTCGCGCGCGTCGCGCAGCACGGCGGCGCTGGCGCTGTTGCACGCGATCACGAGCATCTTGACGTCATGCTCGACGAGGTGGTCCATCACCTCCAGGGCGTAGGCGCGCACCTCCGCGAGGCGTTTCGGCCCGTACGGCTGACGGGCCGTGTCGGCCACGTAAGTGATCGATTCGTGGGGCAGCTGGTCGATGATCGCTCTTGCGACCGTCAAGCCGCCGACCCCGCTGTCGAAGATCCCAATACTTGCGTCCGGCACGACTTAGAGGGTAGGCGACCTGCACGATCAACACTGCGTAAGAATGCTCACAGGTGCGTCTCCTGGGCAGGATGCGATGTTGTCTTGGTCACATTCTGCCAAGTGAGCGGCTTTCAGCCCCGTCCGACGCGGGCGAGCTGGCGTGCCTGGGCGACGAGTCGGCCGGCCGAATCACGTACCTCGACCTCCTCGTCGAACCATCCGTCGGAGACCAGCCGGCCGCTGCCGAGCAGGGTGAGCCAGCCGGGCGCGGGCAGGGCGCGCAGGTGCCAGGTGAGGTCCACGGTGGGCGCCCAGCCCCGTCCGCCGGCCGAGAACACCACGGGCGGCAGCGCGTCCACGGCCAGCGCCAGCACGTACGGGTCCGGGTCCTGAGGCTCGGTCATCCTGAAGTACGCCCGCGACTCCGGCCTGCCGGTCGGCTCGCCCTTCAGCCAGCCGATCGTGGGCGGGTCGAAGACCAGCTCCATCTGGGCGTTCAGCGTCATGCCCGACTCCGGCTTGGGGCTCGGCAGCTTCAGGCACTCCTCGATCGGCGGCAGCGTGGCCGGCGGCGCCGCGGCGTAGACCGGCTCGGCCTCGTTGAGCGTGGCGGTGGTGATCAGGCTCTCGATCTTCGCCGTGCCGTCCTGCACCAGCGTGGCCCTGGCGAACGCGGCCGTCCGGCCCGCCTTGAGCGGCTCGACCCTGACTTGCGCGGGTCCGGCGACCGGCGCCTTCAGGAACTGCGCGCTCGTGCTCACCGGGTGCTCGAACGGCGCGGCGTCCACGGCCGCACGCAGGATCACGGCCATCAGGTAGCCGCCGTTGAGCGGGCCGCCGATCGAGTAGCCGGGGTCGAGGCACACGTCGTAGGTGTTCTCATCCACCCGGATCGCCTGCGTGGCCTCGTCGAACTTGGTCATCCGCGCCTGCCCTCAAATCTGGAACTATATTCTAGTAGCCACATACTCTACGGCATCCCGTTATCAGCGCGCCTACCTGCGAAAACATGATTCGACTGAGAAAGTTCGATCATGGCAAGTGTCACCGAACTCATCGGTCAGTCCGTATGGGACTCCAATGGGGTGTGGGTCGGTTTCGTGGTGGACATCCGGGTGGTCCGGCACAAAGGCGAGCTCCAGCAGAGTCACACGGTCTACGGCCTCGTCGTCTCGGGCCGGCGCGCGCCGGTCTTCCTCGGCCTCACGCGCGACCGCCAGGGACGCTCCGCGTGGTTCTCGCGGACGCTGGCGCGGCTGGTCTACGCGGGCTGCACGTTCGTGCCGTGGGAGAGCGTGGCGGACTACGGCGGCGGCGAGGTGCATATCGACGTGCTCAGAAATGAGCTCAGCCGGGTCTAATCGGACTTCAGTACATTGCAAGCGCCCGTCTAGCAACATCGGTTACCTTCTCTGTGGTCAAATGTCCACATTGTGAGTTGAGTGATGTCTGCGAATAATCCCCCCTATGGCCAGGATCCTGATCGGACCACGGCGTACAACTGGAATCAGGGACAGCAGCCGGAGCACCCCCAGACGATGCCGCTGTCCCAGCCGTACCCTCCGCAGCAGCCCTACCAGCAGCAGGACCAGCACGGCCAGCAGGACCAGTACGGCCAGCAGTCCGCGCAAGGGCATGGGGGCTATGGTCAGCAGCCGTCCTATGGCCAGCAGCAGCAGCCGTACAACCCCCAGCAGGCGTACGGCCAGCAGCCCTCGTACGGCGCCCAGCAGGGCCAGCAGAATTGGCAGCAGGGCCAGCAGCCGCAGCAGGACCAGTACGCCCAAGGCGGCTGGCAGCAGCAACAGCAGCCCCAGCAGGGTTGGCAGCAGGAGCAGCAGGGCTGGTCGCAGGACCAGTACGGACAGGGCGGCTGGCAGCAGCAGGGCCCCGACGGCTTCGGCCCCGGCGAGCCGGCCAAGAAGGGCCGCAAGACCTGGATGATCGCCGCCGCGGCGGCACTCGCGGTGGTCGTGCTCGGCGGCGGCGCGGTGTGGGCCGTCGGCGCCATCGGCGGGGGCGGCACGCAGCCGAACGACGTCCTGCCCGTCAACTCGATCGCCTACGCCAGGATCGACCTGGACCCGGCCGCGAACCAGAAGCTGGCGCTGTTCCAGCTCGCCAGGAAGTTCACGGTCACCAAGGAGAGCTTCTCCGGCGAGGACCCCCGCAAGGCGCTGTTCGACTCGCTCGACGCCGACTCCGAGGGCAAGGTCGACTTCGCCAAGGACGTCGACCCGTGGCTGGGCAACCGGATCGGCGTCGCCGCCGTCCCCTCCGGCAAGGAGGTGCCCGACTACGCGGTGGCCGTGCAGATCAAGGACGAGGCGCAGGCCAAGAGCGGCATCGCCAAGCTCATGGACGGCGACAAGTACGGCATCGCCTTCCGCGAGGACTACGCGCTGATCACCGAGACGCAGCAGCTCGCCGACAAGTACGCGAAGTCCGACGGCAGCCTGGCCGACAACGCCGAGTTCAGCGATGACATGGGCGCGGTCGGCGAGCAGGGCGTGCTGTCGTTCTGGGCCGACCTCGGCGGCCTGATGGAGCTGGCGAAGAAGGAAGTGACGGCCGACCAGGCCGCCTACCTCGACAAGGTCAAGGACGCCAGGTTCGCCGGCGCGCTGCGCTTCGACAGCGCCTACGTCGAGCTGGCCGGCGTCGTACGGGGCGCCAAGGGGATGACCCCCGAGGGCGATCTGCCCGTCGCGAACATCGGCACCCTGCCCGCCACCACGGCCGGCGCCCTGTCGATCTCCGGCCTCGACCAGATCGTCACAAAGCAGTGGGCCGACATCGAGAAGCAGGCCACGGCGGCGGGGGCGGCCGAGGTCAAGCAGCTCTTCGAGTCCGCCAAGACGCAGTTCGGGCTGGAGCTGCCCGGCGACCTGGCCACGGTCGTCGGCCAGAACTTCACGCTCGCGGTGGACAGCGAGGGCCTGGACGGCGACCAGATCAAGGGCGGCGTCCGCGTCGTCACCGATCCGGCCAAGGCGCAGGCGATCGTCGACAAGGTGCAGCAGGCGCTGACCTCCAGCGGCCAGCCCGCTCCGCAGATCGCCAAGGTGGCCGGCGACGGCGTGTTCACCGTGGCGACGACCGACGAGTACGCCAAGAAGCTGGCGGAGGAGGGCACGCTGGGCGACTCGGAGACGTTCAAGGCGGCGATCGCCGACGCGGGCGACGCCAGCTACGCGCTCTACGTCGACCTGGACAAGGTCGAGAACCTCTACCTCAAGTCGATGCAGGGCGATGACAAGGCCAACGCCCAGGTGCTCAAGGCCATCGGCATGAGCGGCAAGCTGAGCGACACCGAGGCGACGTTCTCACTGCGGCTCCTCGTCAACTAGCAGGAACGGGCGGCCGGTGTCGACACCGGCCGCCCGTTCGCCTGTCGTCCTCAGGCCCAGAGCTGGCCTTCGAGCCGCTCTTCCGCCTCTTCCAGGGTGCCTTCGTACGCGCCCGTGGACAGGTATTTCCAGCCGCCGTCGGCCACCACGAACACGACGTCGGCGCTCTCCCCCGCCTTGACCGCCTTCGCGGCCACGCCGAGGGCCGCGTGCAGCGCCGCGCCGGTCGAGACCCCGGCGAAGATGCCCTCCGAGGTCAGCAGCTCACGGGTGCGCCGCAGCGCGTCGGCGGAGCCGACCGAGAAGCGGGTGGTCAGCACGGACTCGTCGTAGAGCTCGGGGATGAACCCCTCGTCCACGTTGCGCAGCCCGTAGACCAGCTCGCCGTAACGCGGCTCGGCGGCGACGATCTGCACGCCGGGCACCCGCTCGCGCAGGAACCGCCCGACGCCCATCAGCGTCCCCGTGGTGCCGAGCCCGGCCACGAAGTGGGTGATCCCGGGCATGTCCTCCAGGATCTCCGGACCGGTGCTCTCGTAGTGGGAGCGCCAGTTGGCCGGGTTTCCGTACTGGTAGAGCATCACCCAGGACGGGTTCTCGGCGGCCAGCTCCTTGGCGACGCGCACGGCCTCGTTGGAGCCGCCGGCCGCCGGTGAGGAGATGATCTGCGCGCCCCACATGCGCAGGAGCTGCCGCCGCTCCTCCGAGGTGTTCTCCGGCATCACGCAGATGAGCTTGTAGCCCTTGAGCTTGGCCGACATCGCGAGCGAGATGCCGGTGTTGCCGCTGGTCGGCTCCAGGATCGTGCAGCCGGGCGTGAGCAGCCCGTCCTTCTCCGCCTCCTGGATCATCCAGAGGGCGGGCCTGTCCTTGATCGAGCCGGTGGGGTTGCGGTCTTCGAGCTTCGCCCAGATCCGCACGTCGGCGGCGGGCGACAGTCTCGGCAGCCCGACGAGCGGCGTGCGGCCGACCGAGTCGATCAGCGAGTCGAACCGCATGTCACCCGCCGGCCACGGCCGGCAGCACGGTCACCGTGTCGCCGTCGGACACGGGCGTGCCCAGGCCGCCCAGGAAGCGCACGTCCTCGTCGTTCAGGTAGACGTTGACGAAGCGGCGCAGAGCGCCCTGGTCCACCAGGCGGTCCTTGATGCCGGGGTGCTGCGACTCGAGATTGCTGATCAGCTCGTCGAGGGTGGCGCCCTCGGCGTCGACGGCCTTGGCGCCGTCGGTGTAAGTGCGCAGGATGGTCGGAATGCGAACCTCGATGGCCATCGCGGTCAGTCTCCTCAGGTCAGGTCGTCGTCCCATCGGCAGCAACGCCGACGGCTGGATGCGGATTCCGCCTCAGCGACAGTCGTAGACAACGACGGCGGGAGTGTGCGCGAAGAGGAAGCTCTGCACGGCCCGGACCATCATGGGAGAAACCTTACCTCTTCCTCCGTGACCACCCCATCGAGGATCCGGTACGACCGGAACTCCACCTCGTCCTCCTCCTTCGTGGAGACCAGGACGTAGTGGGCCTCGGGCTCGGAGGCGTAGGACACGTCGGTGCGCGAGGGGTAGGCCTCGGTGGCCGTGTGGGAGTGGTAGATCACGACGGGCTCCTCGTCGCGGTCGTCCATCTCGCGCCAGACCCGCAGCTGCTCCATCGAGTCGAAGCGGTAGAAGGTGGGCGAACGCTCGGCGTTCTCCATCGGGACGAACCGCTCCGGCACACCGCCCTGGCCCGCGACGACGCCGCACGCCTCGTCGGGGTGATCGGCCCGGGCATGAGCGACGATCTTGTCCACCAGTTCCTGCGAGATCGACAGCATGCCCGGAAATTACCAGAGGGCCCGTACCAGGCTGTCCTGGAGGTAGGTCAGCCAGTCGTAGGTGACGAAGGCCGGGTATCTGGGGTCGTCCTCGGACATCAGGGCGATCTCATCGTGGACCTCCTCGGTCACGTCGAGCTTGATGCCGAGCGTGAGGCGGATGTCGTTGAGCGCGCGCAGCCACGCCTGGGCCTGCTCGGGCGTGAGCTCGGCGCGACCCGACGTGGCGGTGTCGAAGACGGTCTGCGCGTCGGCCCGCTTGCCGTCGCGCAGGGTGGCCTCGGTGTAGCGGCGGAACTCGGCCGCCTCCCCCTCGTCCTCGTACGCCGAGGGGAACAGCCGCGCCAGCACCGGGTCCGACGGCACCGCGGCGTCCCCGATGCCCAGGGCGCGCTCCAGCGGGTCGTCGCTCGTCTCGCCCGGCGAGACCAGGCCGAGCATCATCGAGACCAGCGAGCGCAGCAGCGACACCTCCGCGGCCTCGAACTCGGCGAGGACGCCGCCCTTCTTGCCCTTCGAGAACCCCGAGCTCACCGGTGCCGCCTCACTTGACCGAATCCGGCTGGACCGTCGCCCAGAGGCCGTAGGAGTGGAGAATCTGCACATCGCGTTCCATCTCTTCACGTGTGCCGCTGGACACGACCGCCTTGCCCTTGTGATGCACGTCCATCATGAGCTTCTCGGCCTTCTCCTTCGTGTAACCGAAGACCGATTGGAAGACATAGGTCACGTAGGACATGAGGTTGACCGGGTCGTTCCAGACGATGGTCACCCACGGCAGATCGGGCCGGACGTCCGATGACGGACGCTCAACGGAGATTGGAGCGGTGCTACCCACATCCCCGAGTCTGCCCTATCTGAGCCGTAGTCTTCGAGTCGTGACAATGACCATGAGCACTGCGTTGCTCACAGATCACTATGAGCTGACAATGCTGCAGGCCGCCCTCCGGAGCGGGGCGGCGCACCGGCGCGCGGTTTTCGAGGTGTTCGCCAGGCACCTGCCAGGTGGGCGGCGTTACGGGGTTGTCGCCGGCACGGGACGTGTCCTGGACGAGCTGGACGGCTTTCGCTTCGGTGAGGAGGAACTCACCTACTTGCGCGAGAACCAGGTCGTGGACGACGCCACTCTGGCGTTTCTCGCCGATTACCGGTTTTCCGGGAACATCTGCGGCTATCGAGAGGGCGACCTGTACTTCCCCGCCTCCCCGATCATGGTCGTGGAGGGCACGTTCGCGGAGGCCGTGCTGCTGGAGACCATCGCGCTGTCGATACTGAACCACGACTGCGCGATCGCCTCGGCCGCCTCCCGCATGGCCAACGCCGCGGGTGCCCGGCCGCTCATCGAGATGGGCTCGCGCCGTACGCATGAGAGGGCCGCCGTGGCCGCCGCCCGGGCCGCGTACATCGCCGGCTTCGCCTCCACCTCCAACCTGATGGCCGGCCGCCTGTACGGCGTCCCCACGGCCGGTACGGCGGCGCACGCCTTCACGCTGCTGCACGACTCGGAGCGGGCGGCGTTCGAGGCCCAGATCGCCACCCTCGGCCCTGAGACGACGCTGCTGGTGGACACCTACGACGTGGCGGAGGCGGTGCGCACGGCCGTCGAGCTGGCCGGCCCCAAGCTGGGCGCGGTCCGCATCGACTCGGGCGACCTGGCCGCGGCGGCCCAGGAGGTCCGCGAGCAGCTCGACTCGCTCGGCGCCTTCAACACCCGCATCCTGGTCACCTCGGACCTGGACGAGTACGCCATCGCCGCGCTCGCCGCCGCCCCCGTCGACGGCTACGGCGTGGGCACCTCCCTCGTGACCGGCTCGGGCGTCCCCACGGCCGCGCTGGTCTACAAGCTGGTGGCGCGGGAGACGGCCACGGGCAAGCTGGAGCCGGTGGCCAAGCGCTCGGTGGGCAAGCCGTCGCGCGGGGGCCGCAAGGACGCGTACCGGCTGATGGACGAGGCCGGCCACGCCGACACCGAGCTGATCACCACCGGCGGCGTCGCCCCCGAGGGCGGCATTCCCCTGCTGCACGAGCTCGTACGCGACGGGGTGGTCGTCGGCAGGGAGCCGGTGAGCGCCGCCCGCGCCCGGCACGCGCAGGCCGTCGCCACGCTCCCCCAGGACGCCCTGCACCTGGGCAGGGGGTATGCGGCGATCCCCACGGAATTCGCCTGACGTATCGTGCTGTCTATGGGCACCGCGTTGATCATCGTCGATGTGCAGAACGACTTCTGCGAGGGCGGCAGTCTGGCCGTGGCCGGCGGCTCCGAGGTGGCGGCGGCGATCACCCGCCACGTGGCCGAGCACGGCTACGACCACGTGGTGGCGACCCGCGACTACCACGTCCAGCCGGGCGACCACTTCTCCGCCAGGCCCGACTACGCCTCCACATGGCCCGCGCACTGCGTGGCCGGCACGCCGGGGGCGGACTTCCATCCGTCGTTCGACGTGGCCGGGGTGGAGGAGGTCTTCAGCAAGGGCTCGTACGCGGCGGCCTACAGCGGGTTCGAGGGCACGTCGGGAGACGGGGTCTCACTGGCCGACTGGCTCAGCGAACGCAAGGTGCACGAGGTGGACGTGGTGGGCATCGCCACCGACCACTGCGTGCGGGCCACGGCGCTCGACGCGGTCAAGAACGGGCTGGCGGTGCGCGTGCTGCTGGATCTGACGGCGGGCGTCTCGCCGACCACGACGGAGGCCGCCCTGGCCGAGCTGCAGGACGCGGGGGCCGTCCTGCGCGGAGCGCCCGTCCTCGGCTGACACGCCGGGCGGCCGCCTCCTCCCTCCCCGATCACGGATTCCGCTGATCGCGAAGAGTACATGGTTCGCAACTCTGCGATGATGTGATATCCAAGAGAACGAACCCTCTCCGACATCGGAGTAATACGGAGAGTCAACTGTTCTCTGACTCGCGGGAGTTCTCCATGCTGGCGCTCTCTCTTGGTGTGGCCTGGCTTCTCCTCGCCCCGCTCAGCCTGTGGCTGCTGGTCAAGGGCAGCAACCGCGAGCGGGCGGGCGCGCTCGTGACACTGGCGCTGCTGGAGTGCGGCACGATCGCGATGGACTCCACCGTTCGCCCGGCGATCCCGTTGCAGCCGGTGGTGGCGCACGCGCTGCCGGCCGATCCGCTCTCCTGCGAGGCGGGGCTCCCGATCCCCCAGTCCGCCACGGCGGGCAGGGAGCTCGTGCTGACGTGGGCGGCCGGGCCGCGCGAGTGCGGCACCGCCGAGGTCGTCGTCCGCACCAGGGGCAGGAAGCTGCTGGTCTGGCTGCGCGAGAGCCCGGGGCTCGACGAGCGCAAGACGCCGCTCACGCTGCGGCACAAGGACGTCTACGCCCTGCCCGTACGCGTCGAGGACGGCGTGGCCTCGCTGGCCGTCCCCCTTGACGGCAAGCCCGGATACATCCCGATAGACGGCCGCACGGGCCGCCGGATCCCGGCCTCCGTGAGCCGCTAGCGTTCAGGTGTTCGCGACGGCCATCCGCAGCGCGTCGTCGAGCCGCGCGAACACCTCGAACGCGTGCCGCAGCCCGGTGATCGACAGCACCCGCGCCATGACGCCATGCACGCCGCCGAGCAGCAGCCTGGTGCCTCTGGTCTCGCATCGCTGCATGATGCTGATGAGCTCGTTCATCCCCATCGAGTCGCAGAACGAGACCTCGCCGAGGTCCACGATCAGAAAGGGCTTGGGGGGAAGGTCCCATATGCGGTGCAGATGCTCTTTCAGCACCGGGACCGCGTAGACGTCCAGCTCGCCGACGAGCGTGATGATGATGGCGTTTCGAGAGAGGCCGGAAGTGACGCTCAGCGTCGGCTTGCCGGTGGCCTCAGACGACATGGCTTTTAGTCCTTCTGCATATCCCAAGACAGCCAAGAGAAATTGTTGCCGCTCCTGCCGGGCTTCTAACCGGAGGCCACTGCTCTGTGACCAAATGCGCAGAGTCACGCAACGTGACTCTTACTCTCATCCGGGTCACCGTTCCGTCCGGCCCGCGCCTGACCTGGGGCGGGACTCTACGCGCGCAGCGCTGGGGGGTGGCGCGCCGCGCGCGACGGCGGCCTCAGACTGTTCCGAAGGTGATCAGATAGGCGACTACCAGCACGGTGAGGATCACGAGCAGCGCGCTCGTGCCGGTGACCACCATGACGACGTGGGTGCGCCTGAGGAGCCCGCGAATGGCCGCGAGCGACAGGGTGATCATGGTTGCCAGGATGAGGAGCGTCACGTGCTTGGTGTCGGGAAGCACGACGGAGAGGTGGGGGATGAATGGAGCCATGGATGCCCTCCCTGCTTGAACGGAGACTTCCGCGCGGGATGCCGCTCTGCTCGGACGGGGCTACGTGGCTGTGGCCATGTGGTCACCTCCGATTAAATTAACTGAAGTTCAGTTAGATTCCTTATGTACTTCTTACCCTTAACTAAACTCGCTATTCGCGCCCTCTGGCCACAGCCGTCTGGCTAGACTGGAGTTTCTTGTGGCTTCATCGCCGCACGTTGCTGTTTCGTTAGGTCCTAGCTGCAGATTCTCGATGGACTCCGCCGCCGGGCGGATGTTAACTAGACTTCCCTGAAGTTCATACGAGTGAGGCTGGCATGAGCGTCGACGATGACGCGCCGAGACGGATCACGCTGGCGGGCCGGTTGCGTGAGCTCCGTGGCCACCAGTGGCCTGATCTGCCGATCACCCAGGCGCAGCTCAGCTCCGCGCTGGAAGTGAGCGTGCCGCTGATCTCATCCTGGGAGTCGACGCGGACGAGCAGCATCCCGCCCTCACACCGGCTGGAGACGTACGCGGCGTTCTTCGCGACCCGGCGATCGGTCGCCAATGGGCAGGCCCGGGTGCTCCCGCTCTCCGAGATGACGCCTGAGGAGGCCGACGCGCACGGCACGCTGCTCGCCGAGCTGACCCGGCTGCGCAACGAGGCGCTGCGGCTCCAGAGCTCCGGCGGCCCCGTACCGGCGCAGGTCTCTTCGTACGAGGGCCCGCTGCGGTTCGGCGACGGCGAGCCGATCACGATCATCTGCTCGCAGGTCCCCGCGGAAGACCGGGCCAAGATCCCGTACGCGTCGCCGCTGACGCCCGACTACATCGAGCTCTACCGATACTCCGACCTCGACTCCCTGTTCGAGCTGCACGGCCACCTCCGGGCCGCGAACCCCGGCAGCCTGGTCACCGTACGATCCGCGGAGGACCTGCGCTCCGACGACCTCACCACCCATCTGGTGCTGCTGGGCGGGGTGGACTACAACGAGGTCACCGAGTCCATGCTGGCGCGGATCGACCTCCCGGTGCGGCAGGTGGCCGACTGGGACAAGAAGGACGGCACGTACTTCGAGGTCCTTGGGGGCGGCGACACGGGCAGGCATCACCCCGTCGTCAAGGGGACGGGCGACAAGCAGCGGCTGCTGGAGGACGTCGCGTTCTTCTACCACGGCGTCAATCCCGACAACGTCGAACGCACGTTGACCATGTGCAACGGGATGTACGGCAGGGGTGTCTACGGAGCGGTCCGCGCTCTGACCGACGAACGTTTCCGCCAGCGGAATGCCGCGTACCTGCGCGCGCGGTTCGGCGACGCGAAGTCGTACGGCATCCTCACCCGGGTCAGGATCGCCGGCACGGTCGTCGTCACGCCCGACTGGACGCTCGACTTCACGCGGCTCCACGAATGGTCCGGGCCGGCCCGTGGAGACTGAGACAGAACGCGTGAGCACCGAGCACCACCACGGCTCCCACCGGCATCTGGTGGATGTCTTCCCTTCGGACTTCGCGCCCGCGCGGACCGGCGTCGTGGACGCGATCATCGTGCCCACGATCAGGCATCACCGCTGGCTACGGCACGCCACCCGGCTGGCCGCGGCGCTCGGGTGCCCGCTCGTGTCCCTGCACAGCCGCAACTGGAGCAGCGCCGAGAACGCGGCCATCCTGATGCCGCACAACGTCCGCTTCATCGCGATCGACCTCGGCAATCCCGCCTGGCTCAACCTGCCCGATTTCGAGACGACGGCGCTGGTGAAGGCCACTCCGTTCGTCCGCATGACCGACCTCAGCTCCAAGCGCAACATCGGCCTGCTCCTGGCCCGGCTGATGGGCTGGCAGCGCATCATGTTCCTGGACGACGACATCGAGGTCGGCGGGCACGAAGAGGTCGCGCGGGCGGCGGCGCTGCTGGACACGTACGACGTGGTCGGCATGAACATCGGCGGCTATCCGGACAACTCGGTGGTGTGCCACGCGCACCGGCTGACCGGCGGGCGGCAGGACTCGTTCGTCGGCGGTGGCGCCCTGGCCGTGGAGACGACCAGGAGCCCTTCGTTCTTTCCCAACGTCTACAACGAGGACTGGTTCTACCTGCTGGGCGAGACCTCGTTGCGCAGGCTCGCGGTGACGGGGAAGGTGGCGCAACGCCCGTACGATCCCTTCGACCGGCCCATCCGCGCTCGGGACCAGGAGCTCGGCGACGTGCTGGCCGAAGGCGTCTACTGGCTGCTGGACGACGACTCCAGCGGGGGCTGGCGGGCCGCGACCGACCCGGCGCACTGGCAGCGGTTCCTGGCCAGGCGCCGTACGTTCATCGAGGACGTGCTGCGCCGCGTCAGACGGCTCCCGTCCGGGCCAAGCCGTCAGGCCATGGAGAGCTCGCTGCTGGCCGCGTTCGGCCGGCTCAACCGGCTCGATCCGGAGTTCTGTGTCTGCTATCTCAAGGCGTGGATGGTGGACCGTCACCAATGGGCGGCTCATCTCGCCAAGATTCCACAGCTCGATTCGGGTGCCGCTGACGCGATGAAATGGCTGGTCAAGGACGGTGCGAAGCAATTGCGGTGGTGGTCGTCGGTCAATATGGCCCGTTGATTCGCGCGCGCGTCAACCGGGAATCTGGTGTCCGTGGGGGCACTCGAAATACGCCAGGCCGTCCATTCCGAGCTTCCTGCCATGGTTCGGTCACTCGGCCAGTGGGCCTATTTCTCCGACCGCCTGACCAGGCAGGAGGCCGGGCACGGGCTGCTTCTCGTCGCCTGGGACAGGGGCCTGGCGGTGGGGGACGTCTATGTCTGGCTGGCGCCCGCGGAAGAGCCTGAGTTGCGCGTTCATTTACCCGGCGTCGCGCTGCTCACGCATCTGGAAGTTCTGCCGCGGCGGCGTAACCGGGGAATCGGGAGCGAGCTCTTGTGGTCGGCCGAGGAGCGGCTCTACGCCATCGGCCACGAACAGGTCGCCCTCGGGGTGGGGCTGGACAATGACGCTGCTCAGCGGTTGTATCGCCGGCTGGGATACGTCGAATGGCCGTATGGGGAAGTGGCCACCACCGAGGTCGTGTATCACCCGGACGGAGGGCACGAGTTGCGGCCGGAGTTATGCCGCATCATGGTCAGGCAGCTCGGCGAGGACCATTCCGAGAAAAGCGACGACCGCCACGCCGGTTGAGCGTTGACGCGGACTGCTGAGGGATCCTGAAACGCCCGCGAGCCCGTATCGCCGGGCTCGCGGACATTCAAAGGTCAGCGGCGTTGGGTGGCCCAGCGGCGGATGGTGCCGATGCGTTCCTGGATCTGCTCGGCCGTGGCCTGCGCGATCGGCGGCCCGCCGCAGGCGCGGCGCAGGTCCGCGTGGATCACGCCGTGCGGCTGCCCCGTACGGTGGTTCCAGGCGCCGACCAGACCGTTGAGCTCGCGCCTGAGCTCCGCGATCTGCTCGTGCGGCGCCAGCCGCTCCTGCGGCTCGTCCGCCACCACCTTGCGCTTGGCCGCCTGCTGGTCGGACTGCCGCTTGCGGAGCAGCGTGGCCACCTGGTCGGGCTCCAGCAGACCGGGCAGGCCGAGGAAGTCCTCCTCCTCGGCGGAGCCGATCTCGGCGCCCGTGCCGAACTCGCCCCCGTCGAACAGCACCCGGTCGAACGTCGCCGACGTCTCCATCGTCTCGAACGGCAGCTCGTCGCCGAGAACGTCGGGATTGTCCTTCTCCCGGTTGGCCTGCTCCAGCAGGCTGTCGTCGAGCCCGTCCTCCGGAGGCTTCCTGTTGAGCACGTGGTCGCGCTCCACCTCCATCTCGTTGGCCAGCCCCATGAGGGTGGGCACCGAGGGGAGGAAGACCGAGGCCATCTCGCCGCGCTTGCGGGCCCGCACGAAGCGGCCCACCGCCTGGGCGAAGAACAGCGGGGTCGAGATCGAGGTGGCGTAGACGCCCACGCACAGGCGCGGGATGTCGACGCCCTCCGACACCATGCGTACGGCGACCAGCCAGCGATCCTCGGACGCCGTGAACTGCTTGATCTTCTTCGACGCGCCCGGATCGTCGGACAGCACCACCGTCGCGCCCTCGCCGGTGATGTTGCGCAGGTGGCGGGCATAGGCGCGGGCGGTCTCGTGGTCGGTGGCGATGACCAGGCCGCCCGCGTCGGGAACGCCTCTGCGCACCTCCGTCAGCCGGCGGTCGGCGGCCTGCATGACCTGGCGGATCCAGTCGCCCTTGGGGTCGAGCGCGGCCCGCCACGCCTGCGAGAGCTGGTCCTTGGTGAGCGGGGTGCCCAGCGTGGCGGCGATCTCGTCGCCCGCGCGGGTGCGCCACTTCATCTCGCCGGAGTAGGCCAGGAAGATGACCGGCCGGACGACGCCGTCGTCGAGGGCCGGGCCGTAGCCGTAGGAGAAGTCGGCGATGCTGCGCTTGAAGCCCTCAGCGTCCTCCTCGTAGCCGACGAACGGGATCGGGTTGTCATCAGACCTGAACGGCGTGCCGGTGAGCTGGAGCCTGCGTGTGGCGGGCTCGAACGCCTCGCTCACGCCGTCGCCCCACGACTTGGCGTCGCCCGCGTGGTGGATCTCGTCGAAGATCACCAGCGTCCTGCGCGCCTCCGTGCGCGCCCTGTGCAGGGCGGGATGCATGGCGACCTGCGCGTACGTCACCGCGACCCCGGTGTAGTCGCGCGACGTCGTGCCCTGGCTGTTCTTGAACTCCGGGTCGATGCCGATGCCGACCTTCCCGGCGGCGTCGGCCCACTGGCGCTTGAGGTGCTCGGTGGGCGTCACGACCGTGACCGCTTTGATCACCCCGTTGGCGAGCAGCTCGCTGGCGATGCGCAGGGCGTAGGTCGTCTTGCCCGCGCCCGGCGTCGCCACGGTGAGGAAGTCACGCGGCTCGCGACTGAAGTAGAGGTCGAGCGCCTGCTGCTGCCAGGCGCGCAACTTCTGGGCGGTGCCCCACGCGGCCCGGTCAGGATAGGAAGGCGAAAGGTGGGACGCGGCGAAGGTGCTCACCGCATCACCTCTGGGATTCGTGTGCTTCGCTCTCTCACAGTGACCCAAGAGTAATCGGGCCCACCGACAAGACGTGCCGTGAGCCGTGGATTCTGGCCAAGGTCTTTCTCACGTGCTATGCCGCTTATCGGATGCTCGTCATGACCGCATCAAGCGCCTGCCTGCGGGTGTTCTCCTCGGGCTGGAGCAGTCCGACCAGCAGGACGGCCCGGCCGTCACGAGTGAGCAGCATCACTCGGAGGAAGGCCGGGCGGTTGACCACGTCCTGATATTCCGCCCGCATCGCCCGGGTGTGTCCCTCGGGAATCTGCTTGTCCTCGACGACGGTCACGCGGTCGCCCTTGAGCAGCAGCCTGGAGTACAGCTCCGCCGCCTCCGCCGTGGCCTTCTTGACGTTCTCGACCGGCCCGGGAACCGGTCTGGCCATCACGAGCCCGCCGCTCCCGTCCCTGATGACCGAGGTGAACCCCGTCACCGGCGCCACCGGCCCCGCCTGCCACCCTCGCGGCAGCGCCACCGTGATCCCGGCCAGCGAGTCGCTCAGCCGTGCCGTCTGCGGCGGCGCAGTGGTGAGGCGCAGCACCACCACGGTCGCCCCCGTCACGAGCCCCGCCGCGGCCACCAGCGCCACCAGCACGCCCGCCCAGCGCCGCAGGACCCGTCCACCGCCCCGGCGTCGCTCTCCTGGGTCGGCGGGGGAACCGTGCAGGCGGGCCGAGGGCGGCAACGAGTCCCAGGAGGCCGGGACCGTCACCTCGTCATCGCGCTCAAGGCTCCGCTCCCGTCCCCGGTCGCGCTTGGGGCCCTGGCCGAGGCTCCGGGCCGGCGCGTAGGGAGCCGCCCTGCGGATCCGCGGGTTCCACGGCTCCTCCTCCTCGGGCTCCAGGTCCATCGGATGCGGCGCCCGCGGGCTCTCACGCCTGCGCCACCCCCGGTCGGGCTCCGCCGGCTCCGGAAGCCCCCAGCCGAACTCTCCGCCGTCCGCCTCCTGGCGTCCCCATCGGGACGGGGGCGACGTCTCGGGAGGGCTTTCCGCGTCCGGCCCGGGCTCAGGCTCGGGAGCCGGGGCCGGGGCAGGGGAACGTTCCCGGTCGCGTTCGTACGGACTCACGCGCTTCGGCCGCCCCCGCCGTGGCTCCTCGTCACGGCGCGCGCCCCCCGCGGGCTCCGCGTCTTCTGGAGAGGTACGGCGATGCCTGGGCGGCCCCTGCTGAGGCGGCCAGACACGGTGATCACCCTCCATGACACCTCCTGCCCGCTGTCCTATCACTCCTCGCCACGCGGATCCGGCGAACCGTGATCGCTGTGACGGGAGGGACGGAAATCAGCGCGTGCGCCCGGCCAGGAAGGTGGCGGACAACGCGATGGCGGCCATCAGCAGGGAGATGACGACGAACCCGGTGGCGATCTCAGCGGACGAATGCCCGATCAGGTTGACCAGCGCGCCACCCACGCCGATCGCCAGCGCCGACCCGAGCATGTCCGACACCGAGAGCGCGGCGGAGTTCGCCCCCTGCTCGTTCAGCGGCGACTGCCTCAGGGCCGTCACGCTCACCGTGGTCATCCCGAAGCCCATCCCGAACCCGGCCACGATCCACGCCGGCACCGCGATCCACCCGCTCACCCCGGGAAGGACGGACGCCAGGCAGATCAGGATCCCCGCGGCGACGCACCCGGCGCCCAGCCGGATCCTCCGGTACGCCATCCCGTCCTGCTTGCTCTGCAGGTACGACCCCGCCGACCAGCCCAGCGCCCCGGTCGTCAGCGCGATCCCCGCGGCCCCCGCCTCGAACGACTTCACCTCCTGCAACACCAGCGGGATGAACGAGTTGACCCCGAAGAAGGCGGCCGAGAAGAACCCCCGCATCAGCACGGTCGTGGGCAGCCCGCGCCTGAACCGCAGCGCCCCCGGCGGCAGCAGCCGATAGAGCCCGTAGAGCAGGAGCGCCAGCCCGGCCACCGTCTCCACGGCGCCGGACACGAGATGCAGGTGCAGCCGGTCCACCCCGTACAGCAGCAGCCCGGCCCCTCCGGCGGCGGCCGTGGCGGCCAGCGTCATGGCCAGCGGCCTGGACCGCGGCCCGCCCGAAGGCTCCGCCTGAGGAGCGGAGCCGCTCATCCGCAGCGCGGGCAGGAGCATGGCCAGCGCGGGCACCACCAGCGGGATGATCCCGTAGAAGACATAGCGCCACCCCCACTGCGTCCCCACGAACCCGGCCACCGCCGGGCCCACCATCGCGGGCACCACCCAGGCGGCGGAGACGGCCGCGAACGCCTTTGGCCGCACGTTCTCCGGATACACCCGTGCGATCATCACCAGCAGCGCCACGATGGACGCCCCGGCCCCCAGCCCCTGCACGGCCCGGGCCACGAGGAACAGCGCCGACGTGGTGGCCGCCCCCGCGAGCGCCATCCCGGCCACGAAGAGCAGCACCCCCGTCAGGAACGGCACCGGATAGCCCCGCCGGTCGGACCAGAGCCCGGCCACCACGTTCGCGAACAGGCTGGCGATCAGGAAGGCGGAGAAGCTGATCCCGTAGAGGTTGAGCGCGTCGAGGTCCTTGGCGACGTCCGGCATGACGACGCCGACCGACATGCCCTCGAAGGCGATCAGCGTGATCACCAGCAGGATCCCGACCGTGGCCGTACGGTATTCGGGGCCGAAGATTCGCGGGGGGACGTGGGGAGTGTCGAGTGCTTTTGGTGCTGTCACCCACACATGGTAATTTCTCCCGACATTTAGGCAGCGGGGGTCTGCCGGTAGGCCGCCCACATCTCGTGCATCCGATCCGCCTGTCCCTGCGTGAACTCCGACATGCACCGATCGTGGGCGTAGTCCATGAAGTTGTGCATGGGGTCGGCCCCGGCCAGCGTGCAGGTGTCCTTGTCCGGCGGGCACGCCTCCGTCGGCTTCCCCTCCGCCGGCGTGTCGTCGATGCCGTCGCCGGGCAGCTCACAGCCGTTCTCGAACGTGTGGAACAGCCCGAGCCAGTGCCCGATCTCGTGTACGCCGGTGAAGCCGCGGTTGTAGTTGGTCATCGCGCCGCCGGGCAGGCTGCGCCAGTCGATCACCACGCCGTCGAGCTCGGGTGCGCTGGCGTGCCAGTAGGGGTAGCTGGCGAAGCCCAGCATGAGCTCGCTGAGCTGGGCGACGTAGAGGTTGAGCGTGCCGGCTCCGCCCTGGTGCAGTGCCTGCTTCATGGCGTCCTCGTGGCCGACCGGGTCGGTGAACCACGCGGCGTTCTCCTTGACCGAGATGCCGTCCAGCTTGAACCGGACGCCGGTGTCCACGCCGCCGAAGCCGCCGCCGTACGCGGTGTTGAGCGTGTCGATCTGGGTCTGGACCGCCTGGTCGGAGACCTTGCGCTCGCCCCGGGTGAGGAGGTGCACCCGGGTGGGCACGGTGACCTGGGACGGCGGCGTGATCCCGGCGAGCCGCCTGCCGAGCTCGGCGGTGACCTTGCCCACGTCCTCGGGCCTGGGCGAACGCGGCCCCGGCCCCCGCGGCACCGCCGCACCCGCACGCCCGGACGCGCGGAACCCCGGCAGGCGCCCAGACGCGCGGGACTCCGATGGGCGCCCGGACGCGCGGGACTCCGATGGGCGCCCGGACGCACGGGACTCCAGCGGACGCTCGAAACCGCGGGACGCCGGCAGGCTCGCGCGCCCGGACGTGCGCGACGCCCGCGCGTGCGGGACGGCGGCCCTGGCGCAACCGGCCACCCGGTCCACGCGGGCCGCCCCGGAGGCCGCAGCGGCGGCCCCGGCGGCGGAGAGGGCCGGGAGGGCCGGGAGGGCCGGCGGGTGGAGTGGCGGCGTCAGCCCGGCCGCGAGCAGGCATGCCAAAGAGACGGCGGTCGCACGCCGGGCCATTCAGTCCCCCATGACGATATGAGCTGGTCTGGCTACCGACCGTAGCTCTACGTGGAGGAATTACCGCTCAGCAACACTCACTGCTTGCCGTCGTCGCCCTCGTTACCGCCCGAGGGCAGGCCCTCGTAGATCTCCTTGCACTCCGGGCAGACCGGGTATTTCTTGGGATCGCGGCTCGGCACCCAGATTTTGCCGCACAGGGCGCGGATGGGCGTGCCGGTCACCATGCTCTCAGTGATCTTGTGCTTGTCCGCGTAGTGGGCGAACCGCTCGTGATCGCCGTCGCCGTGCGACGTCCGCGGAGTGGTCTCCTGCTCAGGGAGGATCTTCGTGCTCACCCCATTGAGTTTATGCCCGCCGGCGACCGCCTCCCCACAACACCCGCACGGTCCCCCAGGAAAGCCGTACGGCCCCCGCCGCAGGTGGCGGGGGCCGTACGTAGGAGGAAAGCTCAGCCCACGTGGACCGGCGCGCCCTCGGTCTTCCGCCCGGCCCTGACGAACAGCGTCAGGACGGCCGTCAGCACGGCGATGCCGGTGCTCACCAGGAAGGCCACGTGCATGCCGTCCATGAAGGCGAAGTGCACGGCGTCACCGATCTGCTGCGGCAGCCCGGGAGGAGCCGCGCCGAACGCGGCCGCCTTCTCCAGCCCTTCCAGCTGCGCCGGCGGGATCGCCTGGGCCGCGGGGCCGAGGTAGCCGGGCAGCTTGCTGGAGATCTCGGCGGCCATCACGGCGCCCAGGATCGCGGTGCCGAGCGCGCCGCCGACCTGCATGGCCGACTGCTGCAGACCACCGGCGACGCCGCTCAGCTCGACCGGCGCGTTGCCCACGATGATCTCCGTGGCGCCCACGAAGACCGGCGAGAGGCCGAAGGCCAGCAGCAGGAACGGGATGCCGCTCTCGATGAACGTGGCGTCGATGCTGAGCTGCGACATGAGGAACATCGACAGCGCGGTGATCAGCAGACCGGCCGCCATCGTGATCTTCGGTCCGAGCTTGCCGATCGCCATGCCCGCCAGCGGCGAGGCGACGATCATGCCGGCGCTCATCGGCAGCATGCGCAGACCGGCGTCCAGCGGGGACAGCCCGTGCACGCCCTGGAAGAAGAAGCCCAGGAAGAACATGGCGCCGAACATCGCGAACGCGACCATCATCATCAGCACGGTGCCGATGGAGATCGAGGCGTTCCTGAACAGCGACAGCGGCACCAGCGGCTGGCGGGCGCGGCTCTGCCAGAAGATGAACCCGCCGATGAGGACGGCGAACGCGGCCACGAAGGTCAGCGTGGTCGAGTCGCCCCAGCCCCACTCGGGCGCCTTGATGATCGTCCAGACGAGCGAGAACATCGCGCCGGACAGCAGCAGCACGCCGAGCCAGTCGATCCGCGCCAGCGTCTGCGCGCGGTTGTCCTTGATCAGGAAGATGCCCATGACGAGGGCGATGACGCCGACGGGGGCGTTGATGAAGAAGACGGACTCCCAGCTCACGTTCTGGACCAGCACGCCACCCACGATCGGGCCCGCGGCGCTGGACAGACCGATGATGGCGCCCCAGGCCCCCATCGCCTGGTTGAGCCGCTCACCGGGGAAAGCGCTGCGCAGCAGCGCCAGCGCGGCCGGCTGCAGCAACGCGCCGAACAGACCCTGCAGCACCCGCAGGCCGATCAGCGCGCCGACCGGCGAAAGGCCGGGGATGACGTCCGCCAGGTTCGCGCTCAGGCCGATGCCCACGGAGGAGAGCGCGAAGCCTCCCACGCCGATCAGGAAGACGCGCTTGTGGCCGAACAGGTCGCCGAGCTTGCCCGCGGTGATCAGGAACACCGCCAGCGCCAGCAGGTAGCCACTGGTCACCCACTGCAGATCCGACAACGAGGCTTTCAGGTCGGCCTGGATCGCCGGGTTCGCGATGCCGACGACCGTGCCGTCGAGCATCACCATGATGACGCCCAGACTGACCGCCAGCAGCACGAGCCACGGGTTGCCCCCGGTACCCGTCCGCGCAGGGCCGGGCGATGACGGCGCGTCGACCGCCTTCGCGTGAGCCATGAAGTCCCCCTAAGTACACATACAGCCCCGTACTGGGGCATAGATCTCTTAAGCCTCAGGTAATCTATGTCAGTCGGTGACTTATGACAAACGGGTTTTATTCGTCGGGGTATGACTTATGGCACACTGTGCCAGGAAGGTTTCGAGGGAGTGACCGCTGTGGGTCTACGGGAACGCAAGAAGGAGAAGACGCGCCTCGCGCTTCTCGACGCGGCGCTCGACCTGTTCCTCGAACAAGGATACGAGTCGACCACCGTGGAGCAGATCGCGGGGGTCGTCGATGTCTCTCCCCGCACCTTCTTCCGCTACTTCACCAGCAAGGACCACTTGGTGCTCTGGTTCCACGACCACGCGGAGGAGATCCTGCTCGAGACCCTGGAGTCCCGGCCACCCGATGAGGCGCCGTTCACCGCGATGATGCACGCCATTCGTGCGGTGATCGGCGACATGGAAGGGGGAACGCCCGAAGAGGCGGATAGATTCCAGAAACTGCGCCGGTTGATGGACACATATCCGCATCTCATCGGCCAGTCGGTGGCCAGAGGGGCGGAGACCGAGCGCCGCCTGGCCGAGATGATCGCCGGCCGCCGGGGCACCGATCCCGACGCGGACCAGCTCTCCTACCTCATCGTCGCGTTCGCCATGTCCACGATGCGGGTCGGCTTCGAGTGCCCGCGCCGCGACAGCACGATCCAGGAGGTCATGAGCCGGATGACCGAGACCATCGAGCTGGCCGAGCGCTCGCTCCGGCCGGGATGGGACCTCTAGCGGAGGTCAGTTCATCGTGGGATCGTCCGGACAGGTCGCCACGAAGGCCAGCTCACCGGGCTGCCGCCGCAGCACGTGCCGCCAGAGCGAGCCGGGGTCCCCGTGGAAGGTGTCGCCGACCTCGGAGTCGACGACGTACCAGGCGCCCTCGGCGATCTCGCTCTCCAGCTGCCCCGACGTCCACCCCGCGTAGCCGGCGAAGATCCGCATCTGCGCGATCTCCCCCTGCAGGATCTCGGGCGGCGCGTCCAGATCGACCGTGCCCAGCCGCGAGACGGCCGGGGTGCCCGCGTGCAGCCTGCGCCAGCCGAGGGGCTCCTCACCGCTCGGCACCGCCGCCAGCGCCAGCGCGCTGTCCGTCTGCACGGGCCCGCCTTCGAAGAGCACCGAGGGCCCGGTCACCAGGGGATCCCATACGGGCAGGACCTGCGTCACCGAGACGTCGCTCGGCCGGTTGAGCACCACGCCCAGAGTGCCGCCGTCGAGGTCGTGTTCGAGAATCAGCACGACGCTACGCCGGAAGTTGGGGTCATCGAGAAGCGGCGTCGCCACCAACAACCCGCCGACGTAGATCGCTTCCGCCATACATCCATCATGAAGGGTAATCAGGGGCACGCGCTCCCCCAGTGTGTTGATGTTACTTTCTGTGTTGACTTGGGCACCTTACGTAGCAAAGATCACGCCTTGGGGGGAGCGCATGCGCATCGGAACCCGTCTTGCCCTGGCCACCCTGCCGATGAGCGCGGCGCTCCTCTTTCCCACCGCCGCCGCGTGGGCGTGGCCCCGGCCCGACGCCGGCGACCCGTTCACGATGACGGTCGACGACGTGGGCTGCCGTTCCGGACGGGTGGCCGTCACGTTGCGCAACCAGACCCGCCAGCTCGTACGCTTCGACCTCCAGGCCGACGCCGTGAGCGTGGCCACCGGCTCGATCCCGGCGCGCAAGACGATCGTCCGGCAGGTGCCGGTGGACCGGGGCAGTCGCGCCGAGATCGAGGCGTACTCGGTCGCCGAGCACCACCCGGACACGCTCATCGACTCCACCAGCGTCGAGAACGACTGCCCCTGGGGCCACGCGCGCCACGGCCGCCTTCCCTACACGGGTCCGCCCGCCGACCTGATGGGCAAGCTGGCCACGGCCGGCGGGCTGGTCGTCATGGGCGGGATCTTGTGGTGGTACGGCTCCATCTGGCCGCGCGCGGCCTCCTGAGGGCCCGGATCACGCGGCGCCGGGGGCGACGAACGCGCCGGCCTTGGCGGCGGCGAGCGTGCGGGCCGCCGACCGTTCGGCCGCCTCGCGCGTCAGCGGCTCCCTGCTGACCACGAGCCGGTAGTAGAGCGGGGCCGAGACCGCGCGGATCACCTCCATGCCGTCGGTCCCCGCGGGCAGCTCGCCCCGCTTGACCGCCAGCTCCACCACGTGCGCCCACTCCCCGATGCGGCGCGAGTAGAAGGTGTGCAACGCCTGAGCCGCCTGCTCGTCACAGGTGGCGGCGGCGATCACCGCCTGGAACGTGGCCCCGAGCCTTCCGTCGGTGAGCGCGCCCAGGACGGACAGGGCGTTGGCCCGCAGATCGCCCTCGATGCTCCCCGTGTCCGCATGCGGTGAGGACTGGTTGGCCAGCTCGGTCATGAGGTCCGCGACGAGGCCCGCCGTGCTGCCCCATCGCCGGTATACGGTGGTCTTGCCGACACCCGCCCTGGCCGCCACCTGGTCCATGGTCAGGCCGTGGAAGCCGTGCTCCACCAGCTCGTCCTGCGTGGCGTCCAGCACGGCCGCCCGCACCCGCGCCGTACGCCCACCCGGCCGCACGGTTCCCGCCGAGCGGGAAAGTTGTTCCATCTAGTCTCCTCGTCAGAGATGTCCGTCCCCATCATCTTAACGGAACTCTGATCCCATTAGCTAATCTCTTCCCCCGTTCGGCAATACCGAACTCATCTGCGTTATGGTTCGGGCGTGGGAGAGACGATTCAATCGGTCGAGCGGGCCGCCGCGATCCTGCGGCTGCTCGCCTCAGGTCCGCGCCAGCTCGGGGTCGCCGAGCTGGCCAGGGCGCTGGGCCTGCCCAAGGGGACACTGCACGGCATTCTGCGCACGCTGGTCCACGTCGGGTTCGTCGAGCAGGACCAGGCGAGCGGGAAATACCGCCTCGGGGCCACGCTGCTGCATCTCGGCAGCAGCTATCTCGACGTCAACGAGCTGCGCACCCGGTCCATCAACTGGGCCGACGCCCTGGCGGGACGCAGCAGGGAGAGCGCCTGGATCGGCACCCTGCACGAGGGCAACGTGCTGGTGATCCACCACGTGTTCAGGCCCGACGACAGCATGCAGACCCTGCAGGTCGGCACCTACCTGCCGCCGCACGCCAGCGCCCTGGGCAAGGTGCTGCTCGCCCACGACCCGTACGGCGAGACGGCCGGCCCGCCGCTGGAGCCGTTCACCAAGCGCACGATCGTCGACCCTGACGTGCTCGAAGCGGAGCTCGACCTGGTCAGGACGCGCGGCTGGGCGGCCGAGACCGAGGAGCTGACGGAGGGCGAGGTGGCCATCGCCGCGCCCATCAAGGACCCGCGCGGCCTCGTGGTCGGCGCGATCGGCATCCGCGGCGCCGTCGAGCGGCTGGCCGCCGACGGCGCCCTGCACATGGAGTACGTCTCCTACGTGCGCGACGCGGCCCGCGCCATAACGCGCGACCTGGCGCGATGACTTGTACACCCACTAGGCCACCGAATAGCATTCGTTCGGCATTGCCGAACCGGAACGAAGCGAGGAACCAGTGCCTCGACCGCACTACGTCGCAGCCATCGACCAGGGCACCACGTCCAGCAGGTGCATCGTCTTCGATCAGGCCGGCAGCATCATCTCCGTCGCCCAGCGCGAGCACCGCCAGATCTTCCCCAAGCCCGGCTGGGTCGAGCACGACGCCGGCGAGATCTGGCAGGCCGTGCAGACGGTGCTGGCCGAGGCCGTCAGCGGCGCCGGCATCGAGGACGGCCAGATCGCCGCGCTGGGCATCACGAACCAGCGCGAGACGACCGTGCTGTGGGACCGCGAGACCGGCCGGCCCGTGTGTCCCGCCGTGGTCTGGCAGGACACCCGCACCGACGCGCTGACCCGCGCGCTGTCCGAGCACGAGCAGCTGTTCAAGGAGAAGGCCGGGCTGCCGCTGGCGACCTACTTCGCCGGGCCGAAGATCCGCTGGCTGCTCGACGAGATCCCGGGGCTGCGCGAGCGGGCCGAGCGCGGCGAGGTGCTGTTCGGCACCATGGACTCCTGGCTGCTGTGGAACCTGACCGGCCGCCACCTCACCGACGTGACCAACGCCAGCCGTACGATGCTGATGAACATCCACACGCTGGCCTGGGACGACGAGCTGCTCGCCGCGATGGGCGTGCCCCGCGCGATGCTGCCCGAGATCCGCCCGTCCGCCGAGGTCTACGGGCACACGAGCAACGGCGTCCCGGTGGCCTCGGCGCTCGGCGACCAGCAGGCGGCGCTGTTCGGCCAGACCTGCTTCGCCCCCGGCGAGACCAAGAGCACCTACGGCTCCGGCAGCTTCCTGCTGATGAACACCGGCCAGGAGCCGGTCGTCTCCAAGCACGGCCTGCTGACCACGGTCGGCTACCAGATCGGCGACGGCCCGGCCACCTACGCGCTCGAAGGCGCGATCGCGGTCACCGGCTCCCTGGTGCAGTGGCTGCGCGACAACCTGGGGCTGATCTCCAGCGCCGCCGAGATCGAGACGCTGGCCAAGACGGTCGACGACAACGGCGGCTGCTACTTCGTACCGGCCTTCTCCGGGCTGTTCGCGCCGCACTGGCGCTCGGACGCGCGCGGGGTGATCGCGGGGCTGACCGGGTTCGTCAACAAGGGGCACATCGCGCGGGCGGTGCTGGAGGCCACCGCCTGGCAGACCCGCGAGGTGGTGGACGCGATGAACGCCGACTCGGGCCTCGACCTCACCACGCTGCGCGCCGACGGCGGCATGACCGCCGACAACCTGCTCATGCAGACGCTGGCCGACGTGCTCGCGGTGCCGGTGATCCGGCCGATGGTGGCCGAGACCACCGCGCTGGGCGCCGCCTACGCGGCGGGGCTGGCGACCGGCTACTGGCCCGACATCGACAGCCTGCGCGCCAACTGGCACAAGGCCGCCGAATGGCAGCCCGCGATCGACGCGTCCGTACGCGAGCGCGAATACCGCAACTGGAAGAAGGCCGTGGCCCGCACGCTCGGCTGGGTAGAGCAGTAGGGACTGGAGCAAGCATGACGATCACGATCGGGACCGACAGGGCTGAGATCCGGGCGGAGCTTTCGAGCACCACCTACGACCTGCTCGTGATCGGCGGCGGCATCCTCGGCACGTCAGTGACCTGGATGGCCGCTCAAGCGGGGTTGCGGGTGGCCATGGTGGACGCGGGCGACTTCGCCGGCGCCACGTCCAGCGCCTCCTCCAAGCTCGTCCACGGCGGCCTGCGCTACCTGCAGACCGGCAACGTCAAGCTGGTCGCCGAGAACCACCGCGAACGCCGCGCCCTGGCCGCCGACATCGCGCCGCACCTGGTCAAGCCGCTCACGTTCGTGGTGCCGATCTACAAGGGCGGGCCGCACGGAGCCGCCAAGCTCGGCGCGGGCGTGTTCCTGTACTCGGCGCTGTCGGTGTTCGGCGACGGGATGGGCAAGGTGATCACGCCGCACCAGGCCCAGGCCAAGGTGCCCGCGCTGCGTACCGAGGGGCTGCGCGCCGCCGCCGTCTACGGCGACCACCAGATGAACGACAGCCGCGTCGCCGTCATGACCGTGCGCGCCGCCGTGGACGCGGGCGCGATCGTGCTCAACCACGCCGAGGTCGTCGGGCTGCGCAAGACGAACGGCAGCGTGACCGGGGCCGAGCTGCGCGACCGGCTCGACGGCGCCGAGTTCGGCGTGTCGGCCAGGCTCGTGCTGAACGCCACCGGGCCGTGGGTGGACCACCTGCGGCGCATGGAGGACCCGGACGCCGCGCCGAGCATCCGGCTGTCCAAGGGCGCCCACCTGGTCATGCGCCGCCACGAGCCGTGGAAGGCCGCGCTGACCACGCCGATCGACAAGTACCGCGTGTCGTTCGCCATCCCGTGGGAGGACCACCTGCTGCTGGGCACCACCGACGAGGCGTACGAGGGCGACCCGGCGGACGTGCGCGCCACCGACGCCGACATCGCGCAGATCCTCGACGAGGCCGGGCACGCGGTGCGCGACTCCCAGCTCAGGCGCGAGGACATCACCTATGCCTTCGCCGGCCTGCGGGTGCTGCCCGGCGGGCCCGGCCAGGTGACCTCGGCCAAGCGCGAGACCGTGGTCACGCGCGGCACGGGCGGCATGCTGTCCGTGGCCGGCGGCAAGTGGACGACCTATCGCCACATCGGCCGGCACGTCCTCGACACGCTCGCCCACCTGCCGGGCCGGCCACTCGGCGACGACCTGGCCGCCATCCTGCCCGCCGTGCCGCTGCCCGGCCTGGCCAGCCCCGACGCGGTGGCCATGCGGCTGTGGACCGAGCGGGACCCGGGCACGCGCATGGACCCGCTGGTGGCCAGGAACCTGGCCTCGCACTACGGGACCATCGCGTTCGACGTGGCCAGGCTCATCCGCGAGGACCCGGCGCTGGGCGAGCGCATCCACCCCGACGGTCCGGACATCTGGGCCCAGGCCGTCTACGCGCGCGACCACGAGTGGGCGGCCACGGTGGACGACGTCGTACGCCGCCGCACCACCCTCACCGTGCGCGGCCTCGACACGCCCGAGATCCGCACCCGCATCGCCGCCCTGCTGATCGGCTGATCCGACGGGCTGACCTGGGCTCATCTCCCCTTGCCGGGGAAGGGGAGAGGCATGAGCACTGGCATGAACGAAGCCCTGATCCGCCACTTCCGTGACCTGCGTGACGGCAACCACGGCGCGGCCGTCTCGCGGGAGGACAAGGAACGCCTGTTCGGGACGGCCGTCGAGCTTCTCGACCCGGTGGCGCGCACGGCACTCGGCGAGGTCGACGCCGACCTGCTGCTGGGCACCGGAGAGGTGGTGGCCAGCGGGGTCACCAGGTCGCACGAGGGCGGGCTCAACGCCATGTGGTCGCTGACGTGGCCGGAGCAGCGCGAGAGCGGGATCCAGCCGATCGCCGTCGTCGCCCACTACGGCAGCGACTTCCACCATCCGCATCTGCGGGGCAACACGGTCGGGGACTGGCCGCTCAACGTCTTCGACGCGGCGGACGCGGCGGCGCAGCTCGACACGCTACGGGTGATCGCGGCAGGCGACGCCCACAACCTGGTCTTCCAGGAGAGCTATCGCCTGATGCCCGCCATCACGGCCCAGACCGGCTGACCGCCGGCCCGGTGCGGCGGGTGGGGCCCGCCGGCACCGCGTACCGGATGATCTTGGTTGAAAGCTCTACGCCTCGGTGAAGCCGCGGGCGCGGCCGCCGGCGGACTCCCGGACGGCGGCGGCGACGGCGGTGGCCACGTCAGGGTGGAAGACGCTCGGCACGATGTAGTTGGGGCCCAGCTCCTCCGGCGTGACCACGGCGGCCAGCGCGCCCGCGGCGGCCAGCAGCATCTCCTGCGTCACTCCGCCCGCCTGCGCGTCCAGCAGCCCACGGAACACCCCGGGGAAGGCCAGCACGTTGTTGATCTGGTTGGGGTAGTCGGAGCGCCCCGTCGCCACCACGGCGGCGTGCTCGCGCGCGTCGTCGGGCGACACCTCAGGCTCCGGGTTGGCCAGCGCGAACACCACCGCGTCCTTGGCCATCGTCGCGATGTCGTCACCGGTCAGGATGCCCGGCGCGGACACCCCCACGAACACGTCGGCGTCCTTGACCGCGCCCCGCAGGTCGCCCGCGTAGCCCTCGGCGTTGGTGTGCTCGGCGATCCAGCGCAGCGACTCGTCCAGGTCGTCGCGCTTCTGGTGCACGGCCCCGAGGTAGTCGCACACGATCACGTTGCGCGCGCCCGACGCCAGCAGCAGCCGCAGCACGGCGTTGCCCGCCGCGCCCGCGCCCGCCATGGCGATCTTGACGTTGCTGATGTCCTTGCGTACCACGCGCAGCGCGTTGGTCAGCGCCGCCAGCACGCAGATCGCGGTGCCGTGCTGGTCGTCGTGGAAGACGGGGATGTCGAGCAGCTCGCGCAGCCGGCGCTCCACCTCGAAGCAGCGCGGCGCGCCGATGTCCTCCAGGTTGATCCCGCCGAACCCCGGCGCGATGATCTGCACGGTGCGGACGATCTCGTCGACGTCCTGGGTGTCCAGGCAGATCGGCCAGGCGTCGATGCCCGCGAACCGTTTGAACAGCGCCGCCTTGCCCTCCATGACCGGCAGCGCCGCCTCCGGGCCGATGTTGCCCAGCCCCAGCACCGCGGAGCCGTCGGTGACGACCGCGACGCTGTTGCGCTTGATGGTCAGGCGCCGCGCGTCCTCCTTGTTGCGCGCGATCGCCATGGACACCCGGGCCACGCCCGGCGTGTAGGCCATGGACAGCTCGTCGCGGTTGCGCAGCGGCACCTTCGACTTCATCTCGATCTTGCCGCCGAGATGCATGAGGAACGTGCGGTCGGACACCTTGTGGATGACGACGCCCTCGACGGCCTCAAGCTGGTCGACGATGGCCTGGGCATGGTCGGTGTCCCTGGCCGCGCAGGTGACGTCGATGCGGAGCTTCTCGTGGCCCGCGTTGGTGACGTCGAGGGCGGTCACGACGCCCCCTGCCGACTCTACGGCGTGCGTGAGCTGGCTGACGGCCTTGCCGCCGGCCGGCACTTCGAGCCGCACAGTGATGGAATACGACACACTCGGGACGGTGGCCACGTCAATCGCTCCTTCGGGACTGACCAAGAATCCATCCCATGTTAGGGGGCGTTCGGTCAATCCAGTGCCTCGGCCGCGGTGACGATCAGCTCGACGCAGGCCGGAACCGGGATCGTGGTGCTGTCGACGACCAGATGATATTGGCAGGGATCGGCGGGATCCGCCCGGTAGAAGTGGCGTACGTACGCCGTCCTGGCGCGGTCGTTGTCCTCGATGATCCGCCGGGCCTCGCGCTCGCTCAGCTCCCCCAGCGTCGCCGTCTGCCTGATCCTGCGCTTGATCGGCGCGTCGAGCCGGACGTGCAGCGCGCCGGGGTGATCGGCCAGCACCATCGCCCCCGCCCGGCCCAGGAAGACGCCTCCCTGGTTGCGCGCCATGTCCCGCAGCATCCGCTCGGTACGGCGCACGAACTCCTCGGGCGGCAGCGGCATCGCGCCGGGAACGTACATGTCGACGCCCCCGAACGTGACCGTCGGCAGCCGCATCGCCCCCGACAGCAGCCTGCCGAGGCCGTGCTCGGCCCGGTCGTCATGGGCCAGCGCCTCCTCGAGGCTGCAGCCCAGCTCCTCGGCCACGGCGCTCGGGATGGCCCGGTCGACGAAGGGCACGCCAAGCCGCTCGGCCACGGCCGGGCCGATCTGGCTGCCGGCCGTGCCGTACGTCGCCGAGATGGTGACGACCTGCATAACCTCAGGTTAGAACAGGGCGCTCGCCAATGCTCTACGCGCTTTGGCCAAAGATGGGTCGTCTGCCGGCAATGCGTCGAACAGGCCGAGCAGGTGACGCCTGGCCTGGTCGCGCTCGTCGCCCGAGGTGCGCTTGATCACGGCGATGATCCGGCTGAAGGCCTCGTCGACCGAGCCCGACAGCATCTCCAGGTCGGCCGCGAGCAGGTGGGCGGCCACGTCGGCCGGGTCCTGCAGGCGCCGCTGGACGTCGGCGGGATCGGCGTCGGCGGTCCGCTTGATCAGGCTGACCCCCGCGAGCCCCATCTTGGCGTCCTCGTTGCCGGGCGCGCGGGCCAGCAGCCGCTGATAGGCCTCCGCCGCCGCGTCCATGTCGCCGCTGTCGATGGCCTGCTCGGCCGCCACCAGGTCGGGGTCGGCGGGCGGCTCGGGGGGCGCCTCCTGCTGCTCGCCCTCGGCCACCGGGGGCCGGGCGTCGGGGTTGGCCTCGTAGAACTGCTCGACGGCGCCCATCAGCTCGTCGAGCCAGCGGCTCACCTCCTGCTCGGGCAGCACCTGCTGGAAGCCGGTCACGGCCTGGCCCTGGAAGATGGCCAGCACGGTGGGCACCGCCTGGACCCGCAGCGCCTGGGCGATCTGCGGGCTGGCGTCCACGTTGACCTTGGCCAGCACGGCTCGGCCGCCCAGGTCGCCGACCACCTTCTCCAGCACCGGGCTGAGTTGCGCGCTGCCCGGCGCCCGTGGCGACCAGAGGTCGAGGATCACTGGGATGGTCATCGACCGGTCGATGACGTCGGTCGTGAACGTCTCCTCGGTGACGTCGACGACCGAGGCCCCGGACGCCGCCTGGGGACCCGCCGTCTCCCGCCGGGTCTGCGCGTCGAGTGCCTGTTTGCGCGCGCCCAGGTCCACCGCACCATAGAGTGACCCGGGTCTAGAGAAGTCCGCCATGCTCTTCATCTTGCCGCATGGACGGGGCGGAGAAGTCACCCGCCGCCACCCGCAGCGTGCGCAACTGGTCGAACATCTGGTGAAGTTCGTCCTCGGCGTACATCGTCAGGCCGAACTCGGCCGCCATGAGGTCGCCCGTGGCCCGCCGTACGACGCCCCTGCCCGTGTCGGTGATCTCCGCGAGCACGCCGCGCCCGTCGCGCGGGTTGGGCCGCCGGCAGACGAATCCGGACTTCTCCAGCCTGTCCACCGTGTTCGTGACGCTCGTGGGGTGGACCATGAGCCGTTCGCCGATCTTCGACAAGGGGAGCGCGCCCGTCTTGCTGAAGGTCAGCAGCACCAATGCCTCGTATCTGGCGAAGGTCAAGTCATATGGCTTCAGGAGCGAGTCAAGTTGCGACAGGAGGATCTGGTGCGCTCTCATGATCGAGGTCACGGCGGCCATGGCGGCGGAGCCCCCGAAGTGGGCGCGCCAGGTCTCCGCGGCGCGGTCGATCGGGTCGAACGGCAGGTTGAGCGGCTTCGGCTGCGACACAGCGCTACGGTAGCGCGGCCCTCGTCCCGGTTCGTCTGATTACTCTCCGCGACAGGCATCCTCGCTTGACCAAGAATCCGGACATCAATCATCACGCTCAGTTATGGTTCTCGTACGAATGGTGACGGTGAAGCCAAGTCCAACAGCCGTGGGGACGGGCTGGGACTGATCGCTTCCACCTCACCGAGTGGGCACGGGGGGTGCTTGATGAACGTCAACGGGGAAACGGGTGCGTGAGCACGCGGGTGTTTCACGAGAAGAGCTGAAGCAGAGCGCGGCCGTCACTGTGGCCGTGCTCCTGGCTCTCGGCCTGGTCGCGGCGTGGAACGTCCTGATACCTGGCGTGGACGCGTGGGAGAACATCGTGGCCGCGGTCATCGGCTCGCTCCGGTTGACCGGGCCGGTGGCCGCGGCCTTCGCCGCCTGGGTGGCGCTGCGCAAGCGCAAGGCGCTGCGCGGCCGCTCGCTCACGACGTGGCGGGCGCTCAAGGCGCCGCTGGCGATCGTGCTGGTGGTGCTGGGGTCGTTCGGGGCGACGGTGCTGGTCCTGGCGGTCAAGACGGTGCTCACCGACCAGGCGGGCCGGCTGAGCCTGTCCGGCCTGGGCATGGGCATGGCGGGGCTGGCGCTCTACTCGGTGATCGGGTGGGTGGCCGGCTGGGTGCTGCCCAGGGCCTACACACCGCCGCTCGCGGGGCTGGCCTGCTACGGGGTGTTCTCGTGGCTGGCCGACGACCGCGGATGGGCCGACAAGCTGGCGCCGGGCACCGGTGAGCCGTACGACCTGTTCCAGGGGTTGAGCGGAGCACCGTTCTTCGACCAGACCATCTGGCTGCTCGGCATCACGGCGGCGCTGCTGCTCGGCTGGGCGGCGCTGGTGACCAGGCAGGCGCTGGTGCTGGCGTGCGCGCTGCTGGCTGTGCTGGCGGCGGGCATGGGCGTGTCCAGGGTGCTGGCGCAGCCGAAGCCGGCCGCCGCGGAGGACATCGCGTACAGCTGCCAGGAGTGGCCGATCACCGTGTGCGTGCACCCGGGGATGCGGGCCGGGCTGACCGAGCTGGGGGCGGCGTTCACGCAGATCGCCTCCAGGCTGGCGGGGACGCCGGCCGCGTTCACCCGGGTGGAGCAGCGGCCGCTGGACGACGATCTGAAGCCGTCCAGCGGGCTGGCGCCGGTGCACGTGCCCGACCTCTCGGCCGGGTTCGCGGAGGAGGCGGCGTACGAGTACATCGAGTCGCTGGCCACCCGCTGCCCCGGCACGGTCGCGGCCGGCTACCGGGAGATCGTGATGGCCTGGCTGCGCGGCGAGCCGCTGCCCGGCGGGCCGATGCCGGAGCACCAGTACGCGGCGTCGTGGTTCTCGGGGCTGAGCGAGCACCAGCGGCGGGAATGGCTGCGCATGTTCTACAGCGATTTCCAGCGGTGCACGCTGGCGAGCACGCACTTCGGCGGCGGCCCCGCCCGGGTCCAGGTGGCGCCGTCCGCGCGCCCCACGCCGGAGTCGAGCCACGTCTATCCGGTCTACCCGGATCCCGGCGCCACGCCCGCGGCGAACTCGGCCCCCGGCGCCCCTGGCGCCGGTTCCGCGCCGGATCCGGCCCCGGTCGGGCTGGCGCCGGAGAGGCCCGCCGGGGAGCTGCCCGGTAGGGAGGCGCCCGCCGCCGAGTGGTCGCCGGAGACGCTCGCCGTGGACTGGGCGCCCGAACCCTCCGAAACCTCCGAGACCGGATGGGGACCGGAGATGTCACCAAACAGCTGGCACTGATGATCGACGAGCGGGTAGTCATGCTCGCATGACGACATCCCAGACGACGCTGCCCGACCTGACTCCCGGGCGGCGACGCAGGTGGCGATATATAGCGGGATTCCTGGTCCTGGCGGTCCTGCTCGTGGTGGGGGGCCGCCTGGCCTGGTCCTGGCTCAACCCCATGGGCGAGCAGACCATCGACCGCAGCCAGCCCGTGCTCCTGCAGTCCATCAAGGATCTGAGCAGGTTCGAGGCCGCGACGGGGAACTTCCAGGTGGTCGTGGACCTGGAGAAGGACGCCAACTTCCTGCCGGACGCGATCAAAGGCACCCGTACGCTGTTCGTCGGGGCCGGCGGGGTGGACGCGTACGTCGACTTCTCCGCCATGGCGAAGGACGCGGTGACGGTCTCGGAGGACCGCAAGGAGGCGACCATCCGCCTGCCGCGCGCCCAGCTGGAGAAGCCGAACCTGGACAACAGCCGCTCGTACGTGTTCGCGCAGCAGCGCGGCCTGTTCGACCGCGTGTCGGACTTCCTGTCGGGCTCTCCGGGTGATCAGCGGGAGCTGTACCTGCTGGCCGAGAAGAAGATCAGCGAGGCGGCCGTCGCGAGCGACCTGCGCGCCAGGGCCGACGCCAACACCAAGGCGATGCTCTCGGGCATGCTCAAGTCGCTCGGCTTCACGAAGGTCACGGTCAAGTTCACCGACGAGCCCTGAGCGCGAGAGCGCCAGGTCAGAGGCATCGGGGCGCGACGAGAAGCCGGCCATCCCCGGCTGACCCCGCGTGCCGCCCTAGGCACCCGTAGGTGACCTAGGGGTGCTCTCACGTGCGCCTTAGTCGCCCTGTGCGCTCACCTAAGTACCTCCCTAGCTGCCGATACGTCGGGAGATAAGGCATACGCCCGATGTGCCGGGGAGGGCCTTAGGAGGAGTCTTAAGTCTGCAGGGAACAAGGAGCACGAACACAGGAGCACTCGGATGAACGCCGAACTCGAATACACCATGATGCAGCACCACGCCTCCGAGCTTCGCCAGGCCGCCGCCGAGCAGCGGCGCGTACGTGAGGCGCTGAAGGTCCGGCGGGGCGAGCGTCGCCACCGCTCGGTCTTCGCGAAGTTCCTGGCGTCATGACCGTCCACAAGCAGCCCGGCCGCAACCTCCCTCGCGGCCGGGCTGAGTCGCCTCCTTAGGGGGGCAGGTTCTGGGCCGCATTCCTGGTCGGCCCCGGACGCAGCGTCACGGAGCCCCGGTCCATATTCCTGGTTGGACCGGGGCATCGCGCTGTCCACAGACCGGGGCATCGCTGCCCGCGGACCGGGGCATCGCGCTGTCCACAGGTCACGTACTCACTCGCTGACGTGGCGCCTGCATGCCCTGGTCGCTGGGCGCCGGGGCCGCGCTGACCAGGCCGGCCGAGATGCCGGCGTTCCTGGGGACTCTCGGCACGACCGCCGCACCGGGTTCGAGGTAGCGCCGGTTGCCGAGGTGCCAGGCGACGTTCCCGCACATCCAGTTCTGCAGCCCCTCGACGTACGCCGCCACTCCGGCCCCGCCGCCGGCCAGGTCATCGCGTACGATGCGCTGAAATTTCCGTACACAGGCCGTGAGCTGGTCGTTGACGATGTCCACGGCCGTCTGCAGGTCGCATTCCAGGAAGCGGCAGACCGTCAGCACGCCGTTGTTGGGCTGACGTTCGACCTCGGTCTCCAGCCGGTAGGACACGATGTCGTTGACCAGGCCGAGGTGATCGGCGCAGGCGTGGCGCAGCTCCCGCACGGATTCGTCGTCCAGCAGCTCGCCGGGCAGGCCGAGCCGCTGGATCAGCAGCGCCAGCCGGTCGGAGCCCTTCGCCTCGCGGGCGGTCTCGATGTAGTGGATGGGGTCGGGGACCCGCCGCCGCACGCTGTTGGCCAGCTCCCACAGGTTGCCCGCGCAGCACGTCAGCACCTCGTCGCGGAGCCCCGATCGCCGTTCACGCGGCAGGCGAGGGGCCGTCCTGGCCCACAGGTCCGCCAGCCCGCGCTCGACGCAGTTGGCGGGTGCGGGCGTGACGCCGCCGTCGAGCGGCATGAATCGGGGCAGCCGGCCGGCGAAGAGCCGGGCCGCCGCCAGGTCGCCGCGCGCATGATGCTCGGCCACGAAGTGGTCGCCGAGCGCGAGGACCCAGATGAACCACAGCGCCGTCAGCTCCAGCAGCTCGGCAGAGGCGCCGGGGTTGGTCATCGCGCACCATTTGGCGAGCTCCATCGCCTCGAACCTGCCGCCCGACCACAGCCCGCCCGGCGCTCCGATCATCCCCATCTCGCCGGCCCACGCCCTGCTGGCGCGGTGGGCGGCGGCGTGGTGCGGGTTCAGGCGCACGGTCCACGGCATGTGGAAATCGGGCAGGAGGAAGGGATAGCCGGGCGTCGCCGCGGCGCCCGGGGGCCGCGGCAGCGCGGCCGAGGTGCCGAGCCCCGTCGGCCCGCCGGGCCGGCGTCCCGCCGGCGCCCCCGGTCTCACCTCACGGCCGGAGCGCTCGTGCCATTCGCGGGAGCCGGACTCGAACTCCCGCAGCGCCCGGACGAACCGGACGACCCGGGCCCGCTGCTCCGGGTCGAGCCCCTGCTCCGCCATCAGCTCGGGAAGATCGGCGGCCGCCGTTGCCTCCAACTGCCGCAACCGGGCGGTACGCAGGTCGTTCACCCGGTCGGCGGCCGTCTGCGGGTCGCAGCCCAGGAACCGCTCCAGCATCGCCACCCCGTTGCCCGGCCCGCCCTCGCGCCGGTAGGAGTAGAGGTCGTCGCACAGGTGCACGGCGTCGGCGAACGCGTCGCGCAGCACCCTGAACGGCCGCGTGCCGACGATCTCACCGGGCAGCTCGTCCGCCAGCACGTGCTCGACCAGGCCGGCCGACCAGGAGGCGCTGCCGGAGGCCCGGCGCAGGCCGACGTACTCGATGGGGTTGGGCGCCCGGCCGTCCGCCAGCAGGTCGCGCTCGCGCAGCCGGCCCTGGAGGAGTGCCCGCGTGGCGGCCGCGAACCGCCGCCGCCGGCCGGGCGGCATGCCGGTCACCGTACGCGGCCAGAGATCGGCCAGGGCGCGCTCGCCCGGGTTCGCCGGGGACGGGACGGGGGCCGATCCCTCCGGGATGAATCCGGCGAGCCCGTCCAGATACGCCTTGGCCTCCCGGCGCGGTCGCGCGCAGACCTGGGGGAAGTGGTCGTCGAGCCAGGACGTCCAGACGTACCAGCCGGTGAGCAGGTCCAGCTCCGCCGGGGAGGCGTCAGGATGGCGGTAGGCCGCCAGCAGGGCGATCCGCATCGACGCGAACGCCGGCTCGTCCCAGATCCGCGGGCCCTGGCGGTCTGAGCGGTCCAGCAGGCCCATCTCCCGCGCCCAGCTCCTGGAGCGTTCGTCGGCCGAGCTCACGTGCGGGTTCAGGCGTGCGGGGACGGGCTGACAGAGGGTGGGAAGTTCGTACGGGTAGGCCGTCATCAGGCCCTGCCTTCGCGACAAAAGAACGGGGGCTTATGCAGTTGTAGTGGCCTTGTGGGACGCAAGTGCCTCTTTGGGCACCATTATGCGCACGCACTGTAACGAGATCGCAACCCTCCGAATGCGGACTGTGCATTGTCCGTCCCCGGACGAGAGGCGATGATGGCCGGTATGGGCAAGCGCGCGCTCGTGTGGACAGGGGCCGTCGTCGCGGTGGCGCCCCTGGTCGGGCTCGGCATCTACTTCGCGCGGGTGGGCCTGGCGGACGCCGACCAGCTCGCCAGCGTGATCGGGGTGTTCGTCGCCCTGGCCGGGCTGGGCGTCTCGGTGTACGGGCTGATCACCGGCCGCCCGCCCGCGCAACCGGAGCCACCACAGAAGGAGACGCCGCCGCCCCCGCGACCGGACGTGTCGGCCTCGGGGCCGCGTTCGATCGCCATCGGGGGCGACAACAGCGGCATCGTCTCCACCGGCGACGACGCCACGAACATCCAGCGCCGCGAGCAGCCCTAGGGAACGCGGATGAGCAGCGCGTCGCCCTGACCGCCGCCGCCGCACAGGCCCGCGGCCCCCAGGCCGCCGCCCCTGCGCTTCAGCTCGTACGCCAGCGACAGCACGATCCTCGCCCCCGAAGCGCCGATCGGGTGCCCCAGCGCGATGCCGCCCCCGTTGACGTTGACCTTGTCGAGCGCGATGCCGAGCTCCTTCGCCGACTGGAGCACGACGCTGGCGAACGCCTCGTTGATCTCCACCAGGTCGAGGTCGCCGGCCGTCACGCCCTGCTTGGCCATCGCGTGCTTGATCGCGTTCGCCGGCTGCGACTGCAACGACGCGTCGGGTCCGGCGACGTTGCCGTGCCTGCCGATCTCCGCCAGCCAGGTCAGGCCCAGCTCCTCGGCCTTGGCCCTGGACATGACCACCACGGCGCAGGCGCCGTCGGAGATCTGCGAGGCCGAGCCCGCCGTGATCGTGCCGTCCGCCGCGAAGGCCGGGCGCAGCTTGGCCAGCGTCTCCACGGTCGTGTCGCCGCGTACGCCCTCGTCCTCCTTGACCACCACCGGCTCGCCCCTGCGCTGCGGGATCTCGACCGGGACGATCTCGTCCTCGAAGACGCCGTTCTTCATGGCGGCGGCGGCGAGCTGGTGCGAGCGGGCCGACAGGGAGTCCTGCTCTTCGCGGCCGATGCCGAGCCTCGCGTTGTAGCGCTCCGTCGACTCCCCCATCGCGCACTGGTCGAACGCGCAGAACAGGCCGTCGTGGGCCATCGAGTCGAGCACGTCCGACGAGCCGTACTTGACGCCCTTGCGCAGGCCGGGCAGCAGGTGGGGGGCGTTGGTCATGGACTCCATGCCGCCGGCCACCACGATGTCGAACTCGCCCGCCCTGATGAGCTGGTCGGCCAGGGCGATGGCGTCCAGCCCCGACAGGCAGACCTTGTTGATGGTGACGGAGGGGACGGTCATCGGGATGCCCGCCTTGACGGCGGCCTGGCGGGAGGGGATCTGACCGGCGCCCGCCTGGAGGACCTGGCCCATGATCACGTACTCGACCGCCTCGGGCGCCACCCCCGCGCGCTGGAGCGCGGCCTTGATCGCGATGCCCCCGAGGTCCACGGCCTGCAGGCCGGACAGGGCGCCGAGGAGCTTGCCGATGGGGGTGCGAGCTCCGGCCACGATGACGGAACTGGACATGACAACGGCCTCCTGTGCTCGCGTCGGGTTCTTTGACACCATACCCACGAGTAGTACGCCGCTCGCTATGGAGGTAGGCCACACATGTTCATGCGGATCGACCACATCGGCATCGCCTGCAGGAACCTCGAGGAGAAGATCGCCTTCTTCTCCGAGACGTTCGAGCTGACCGTCGTGACCCGCGAGGTGAACGAGGAGCAGGGCGTCAAGGAGGCCATGCTGCACATCGCCGACGGCGAAGGCGGGAGCTCCTACATTCAGCTCCTGGAGCCTCTCTCCGAAGACTCACCTGTGGGAAAATTCCTGGCGAAGCGGGGCGAGGGCGTCCATCATGTTGCATTCGGTGTACGCGACGTCACGCAAACCATGGCTAAGATCAATGAGAAGGGCGTGCGGCTGCTGGACGAGCACCCGAGGCACGGATCGATGGGCTCGGAGATCGCCTTCCTGCATCCCAAGGATGTAGGGGGAGTGCTGACGGAATTGGTCCAGGCGGCTGAGCGCTGAAAACACGCAAAATCGGTCATATGTAACTAGTCACGCAGAAAGTTGGACGGGGCTTCGCAGGCGGCACCAGCGGAGTACGCTTGACCTTCCACCGGACAAGGAGCCTGCCGAGAGGCACAGGCTTCTGGCTCGGATGCCCCGAACCCCCCGTCCGGCCCGTGTAGCCGTCTCGACAACCCAGGATCGAGCCTCCATGCAGTCCGACATCGACGCCCAGCTCAACAATTTCTTCGAAGACGCTCCAGCGCGCGAGTTCGACGTGGTGCTTCGCGGTTACGACCGGCATCAGGTCCACGATCATCTGAAGCAGCTCGATGGAGAGCTACGCCAGTCCCGCGAGCAGCTAGCCGGCCTGCAGCGCGATCTGTCCGACTCCCAGCGCCAGCTACAGGAGCAGGAGCGTCCCACCTACTCCGGTCTCGGCGCGCGCATCGAGCAGCTGCTGCGCCTGGCCGAGGAGCAGGCCACGGAGCTCGTGCAGGCCGCCAGGTCCGAGGCCAACGAGATCAAGGCCGCGGCCAAGGTCGAGGCGGCCGACCTGCGTGCCGCCGCTGAGGCTGAGGCGGCCGACAAGCGCGCCCAGGCCACGCGCGAGAGCGACGACATGCGCACGACCGCGGAGCGGGAGGCCGAGGAGATCCGCTCGACCGCCCGCCGCGAGGCCGACGAGCTGACCAACACCACCGAGCGCGATGCCGCCAAGCTGCGGGCCACCGCCGATCACGAGGTCGCGGAGAAGCGGGCCGACGCCGAGCGCGAGATCGCCAAGCTGCGCACCACCACCGAGCGCGAGGTCGCCCAGCTCAGGGCATCGACCAAGCGCGAGCGTGACGAGGTCCTGACCACCGCCAAGCGGCAGGCCGACGAGATGCGCGCGCAGGCGCAGCGGGTGCTGGAGGAGTCGGAGGCCAAGCGGGCGCAGGACGAGGCGGAGTTCGAGATCCAGCTCGCCTCCCGCCGCGAGGATGCCGAGCGCCAGGAGGCCGAGCGCCACTCCACCGCGCAGGCCGCCACGCAGAAGCTGGTCGCCGAGGCCGAGCAGCGCGCCGCAACGGCCGAGTCGAGGGCCACGAAGGCGACGCAGCAGGCCGACCAGACCCGCCGCGAGGCCGATCTGCACGCCAAGCAGCTCGTCGCGAACGCACGCAAGAGCTCCGAGTCGATCGTGTCCGAGGCCAAGTCGAGCGCCGACACCATCGTCACCGAGGCGAAGAACGAAGCCGAGCGCACCCGCTCGGCGATGCAGCGCCAGGTCGACGAGCTCACCCGCCAGCGCGACAGCATCACCAGCCACCTCGCTCAGCTGCGCCAGCTCCTGGGCGGCGCCGCTCTGCCGGGCCTGGAGCCGGAGCCCGCGGTCACCGCGGCCCCGCCGAAGCCCGCGATCGCCGCTCCGGTGATCGAGGCCCCCGTCCCGGCCCCGGCCGCGACGCCCGCCCCCAAGGCACAGGCCAAGTCCGAGGACGACGCCGAATGGTGGCAGGAGTAACGGCCGCCGCAGCGGCAGCGCGTGCTAGGGGCAGGCACGCGCGGGCTCACGGGGGCTGAACAACGGCTGTTTTGACGGCTGGAGAGAGTCTGGCGATCCGATGGTCGCTAGGCTCTCTCTTTGTTGTTGACGGGCCCGTACGAGCCCGTCGTGTGATGCCACCGATCGTGGGGAGCCCCCTTGTCCGCAGACGTCGAGCCCCCGCTGGCCGAATCCCCGCCGGCCGAACGCCCCAAGAACGTCAGTCCCGAGGACGGCGCGCCCAAGGACGGCGCAGGCGAGTCCGACCAGCCGTACGGCCTGCCGGGCAAGCCGCTCGCCCGCGGCCCGTTCCTGTTCGGGCTGGTCGGCGGCCTGGGCGTGCTGACCGCGATCGCGATCGCCCAGATGGTGGTCAACTCCCTGAGCACCATCATCCTGGTCGTCGTGGCGATGTTCCTGGCCGTCGGGCTCAACCCGGCCGTCGAGGCCTTACAGCGGCGCGGCCTGGCCAGGCGTGGCGCGATCTCGATCGTGTTCACCGGGGTCATCGTGGCGTTCGTGCTGTTCGGGCTGGCCGTGGTGCCGCCGGTGAGCAAGCAGCTCACCGAGTTCGTGGCGGCGGTGCCCGGCTACATCACCGAGCTGAGCAACAATCCGACGTTGCGCCAGCTCGACGCCGACTACGGGATCCTTTCGCAGCTGCGCTCGTTCGTGACGAACACCCTCGGGCCGTCGCTGGCCAGCGGGATCATGGGCGCGGGGCTGGTGGTGCTGAACGGCCTGTTCACCACGGTGACGCTGCTGGTGCTCATGCTCTACTTCCTCGGCTCGCTGCACACGATCAAGGTGTACCTGATCAAGCTCGTACCGGCCTCCCGCAGGTCGCGGACGAGCGCGATGAGCGAGCAGATCCTGAGCGGCATCGGCGGATACGTGGCCGGCAACGTGCTCATCTCGGTCATCGCGGGCCTGCTGACGTGGATCTTCCTGTCGATCATGGGTGTCCAGTACGCGCTCGCGCTCGCCCTGGTCGTGGCCCTGACGGACCTGATCCCCCTGGTGGGCGCCACGATCGGCGCGGTGCTCGTGTCGGGGGTCGCGCTGCTGCAGTCCGTGCCCGCCGGAATCGCCTGCGCGATCTTCTTCCTCATCTACCAGCAGGTCGAGAACTACCTCATCTATCCGAGGGTGATGAAACGCTCGGTGGACGTGACGCCGGCCGTGACGGTCATCGCCGCGTTGTTCGGCGGCGCGCTGCTCGGCATCGTCGGCGCCCTGCTGGCCATCCCGGTGGCCGCCGCCATCTCGCTGATCATCCGCGAGGTCGTGCTCCCCCGCCAAGATCGGTCTTGAGGAACTCGGTCACGGCGGCGTTGAACGCCTCGGGCTGCTCGACCGCGCTCAGATGACCGGCCTTGGGGATGATCTCCAACCGGCCTTCCGGTACGGCCCTGGCCATCGCCTCGGCGTCGGAGGGCGGCGCCAGCTCGTCCTCCTCGCCCACGACGACCAGCAACGGCACCTTGAGTGCCCCGAGCGTCTCGAACGAGTCAGGTCGCGCCGCCATGGCCCGCTGGGCCCAGGCGACCGCGCCGGGCGGCGCGGACTGCACCAGCCCCTTCACCCGCCCGAACACCATGGCCCGCCGTTCCTTGGTCGTGGGCCCGATGAGCGCCGGGAGCACCTCGCTGACCAGCACCTCGCTGCCGCCCGACAGCACGGCCTGCGCGATCCGCTCTCTGTTCTCCCGCGCCGGCGGCGGATCGGGGCCCGCCTTCGTATCGGCCAGCACCACGCCCAGCATCCGGTCGGGATGCCGGCGGCAGAACGCCATGGTCACATAGCCGCCCATCGACAGTCCGCCGATCACTGCCCTGTCTATGCTCTCCTCGTCGAGCAGCCTGGCGACGTCGTCGGCCATCAGGTCGAGTGACGGCTCGTCATCGCCCAGCCGCGAACCGCCGAAACCGCGCAGGTCAGGAGTGATGACCCGGCAGGTTCTGGCCAGCCCTTCCCGCTGGGCCAGCCACATGGCCGACGACAGCGGGAATGCGTGAAGCAGCACAACCGGGAGCCCGGTCCCGGCCGATCTCGTGTAGAGCTGCACGGACACACGTTAGCCCGGTTGGCGGCGACAATCACTCAAAGGCGTATCCCGATATCTCCGACAAACCTGACCGCTTCTCTCGCAGCCCGATAAAGCGTGCAATTAGCCGTTCATGCTCAGAAATCTGACATTGCCCGGCAGATCCTGTCCGCGCACACTCAAAGGGACAGTCCGCTCGCAACGAGGTGACGTGATGGCCGGAACCCGTCCCGCACTGCCCGACGCCACCAACGGCGGTTTCCTCTCCGAGGCGCTGGCCGAGGCGAACGCCTACCGCGCCAAGCACCACGCGCCGCCGCTCGCCATGGACCCGCTGCTGGTCGAGTACGCCAGGTCCAGAGCCGCCTCCCGCTCCGAGCACGAGAAGCTGGGCGCCGGGCACGACGGCCTGCGCGCGAACACCGGCGAGAACCTCTTCTGGGCCGCGGGCTCCGAGATGAGCGGCGCCGGGGAGGCGGTCGCCACCTGGTACGCCGAGGCCACGGCCTACGACGGGGCCGGCACGAGCGGCCACTTCACGCAGCTCGTCTGGAAGGGCACCACGAGGATGGGCGCGGGACGCGTGGCCGGTCAGGGCTCCGAGCACTTCGAGACGTACATCGTCTTCGTGTTCGAGCCCCCGGGCAACGCCGGCGGCGGCCACGCGGAGAACGTCCTGCCCGCCTGATCAGATCGCGGTGGCCCCGCCGTCCACGAACAGCACCTGACCCGTCATGTACGCCGCCGCCGGGCTGGCCAGGAACACGGCGGGCGCGGCCATCTCCGCCACGGTCCCCCACCGCCGCATGGGCACGGTGGCCACCGTGGCCGCGCCGGAGGTCTCGTCGTCCCAGAGATTGCGGTTGAGGTCGGTGGCCGTCCAGCCGGGGCACAGGGCGTTGACCCGCACCCCCGCCGCGGCCCACTCGACGGCCAGCGTCTTGGTGAGCGCCACCAGACCGGCCTTGGCGGCCGCGTAGGGGGCCAGGAACGGCGCGCCCAGGGCGGCGACCGACGCCACGTTGATGACCGTGCCGCCGCCGCGGCCCAGCAGGTGCGGGGCGACCGTGTGGCAGACGATCATGGCGGAGTCGAGGTTGAGCCGCATCAGCTTGTCCCACCCGGATAACCGCAGATCCTTGAACTCGACGAGGAAGTTCGACCCGCCGGCGTTGTTGACCACGATGTCGAGATGGCCGAGCCCGGCGATCGCCGCCGTCACGGACGCCGCGGCGGCCTCGCGGTCGGTGAGGTCCGCGGGGATGACGACGGCCCGCCTGCCCAGCGCCTCGACCTCCTTGGCGACCTCGGTGAGGGCGTCGGCCGACCTGGACACCAGTGCCACGTCGGCCCCCGCCTCGGCGTACGCGAGCGCGATGGCCCGTCCGATCCCCTTCGACGCCCCGGTGACCAGGGCCTGCTTGCCACTGAGATCGAACGCGCTCACGCCGCCTCCTCTTGTCGAAACCGAACAAGATTCTATGGATGCCGGGACCCGAGCGCCACCGTCGCGGGACCCCGGTAAAAACGCCACCGGCGCGGAGCCACGAGGGCTCCGCGCCGGTTCGCGGGTCAACGCGGGGAGGGCGTCAGCCGCCCAATCCCCAGATGATGATGTCTATCGCGTCGCCCAATCCACTCTTGTCCATCCAGTTGGTGACCCTGCCGCCGGCTTCGGCGACCGTGCCCGTCCTGGTGTTCTCCGGCTCCACTCGCTCGGGCCGGTAGATCTGCCTCTCCCCCTGGCCGGAGCCGCCGGACCGGGGTGCCGGTGGCGGACCGTCAGGGTACGTCCGGCCGTTGCGGTAAACGGTGTAGGACTGGGTCGGCTGGGTGGTGCCGTCGTTGCGGTAGATCTGGCTCGGCCGTGGCTGCATCGGCTGCCTGCTGTCCCTGGGCGGGGACTGCCGCTGCTGCGCCCGATGACTCGTCGGCCGCTGCGCCGGACGCTGCCGTGCCCGCGCGGTCCCGTTCGGGACCCGCCCGGCCCGCCTGTTGCGCGCCCTGGCCGCGGCCGAAGCCCGCCTGGCCGCCGCCGCGTCCTTGGCCTTGCGCTTCGCCTCTCTTCTCGCTGCCGCCGCGGCCCGCCGCTGCGCCCGCGCCGTCGCCGCCTTCCTGGCCCGTTCTGCGGCCTTCTTCCTGGCCTGCTCCTGAAGCTTCTTCCTGGCCGCAGCCGCGGCCCGCTTCTTCGCCGCCTCCGCGGCCCGTTTCTTGGCCTCCGCCGCGGCCTTCCTCTTGGCCGCCGCGATCGCCCGGCGACGCGCCGCCGCGAGAGCGGCCCGTCTGGCCGCCGCACGTGCCGCCGCGATGGCCGCTCGCCTGGCGGCGGCCGCGGCCAGCCTCCTGGCGATGATCTGCGCCGCGATCCTGGCGCCGATGGCCACGGCGAACCAGAACAGCTGTCCGTCGGGGTCGCTCATGGTGACGGGGCTGTTGTTGGCGTAGGCGTAGGCGTTGAGCTGCTGCGGGTTCTCGTCCTCCATCACGGGGTCGACCGACAGGAAGCGGCCGTTCTTGGGGTCGTACTCGCGGGCGCCGAGGTGGACGAGCCCGGTCGTGGGATCCTGCGTGCCGCCCACGAACCCGCGCTGCCCCGGCCAGGACGCCGGTGGCGAGCCCCGGTTCTCGCCGAACGGAGTCGTCCTCCGCATGGCCAGCTCACCGGTCGTGGCGTTCACCGCGGCCTGCGAGGTGCCCTGGTGGTCGTTGACCAGGAAGGAGACCTGGTTGTCCGGCGTGCGCACCGCGATGGGCTCGCCGCCGATGGTGTAGTAGCGGGTCTGCTCGACCGCGTCCTTGGCGAAGTCGAAACGCAGCTCCATGTCGTCGATGTAGAGCGTGGAGTCGGTCGGTGTCTTGCGGATCAGCCGGTCGCCGTCCGCGTCGTAGAGGAAGGACGTGGTCTTGCCCGCCTCCGTCACCGACTCCAGGTTGCCCTCGGCGTCCCAGACCAGGGCCTGGTCGGAGGTGCCGACCTTGCGCCGGGTGGTGTTGCCGGCCGCGTCGTACTCGAACAGGTCGGAGCCGACGGTCTGGAGCGCGTGCGGCTGCTTGCCGCCCGCCGCCGGGTAGGCGGAGGTGCGCACGGTCTCGGGCGCGCCGCCCCAGGCGTGCTTGGTCTCCTTGGTCCGGTTGCCGGTGGCGTCATAGGTGTAGCTGACCGCGTACGGGGCCACGCCGCCGATCTTGCCGGCCGTCGGGGTGCCGCTGGCGCAGTCGTCGGTGGCCGTCCACGCGGAGGTCATCCGGCGCAGATGGTCGTACTTGAAGCACTGCGTGTCCTGGCCGCCGGCCTTGTCGGCGATCTTGGTGATGTTGCCGATCGCGTCGTAGGTGTAGTTGATGTCGAGGTCGGTGGCCGCGGCGCCTTCCCGGTCGAGGCGCATGCTGTTCAGCCTGCGGGTGCCCTCGTCATGGGTGTAGGTGAGCCAGGCCTTCTTGGTCCCTTCGCCCAGCTCGTACTGCAGGGTCTCGCCGAGCTTGGAGTAGCGGGTCGCGCTCACGTACGCCGACAGGCCGGTGACCTTGGTCGGCTGGCTGAGCGCGTCGTAGCTGTAGACGACCGACTCCTCGGCCAGCCCGCCGCCCGCGGGGAAGCTCACGGACTGGACCTGGTCGTCCAGCGTGTAGCGGGTGTTGAGCACGTACGAGCCGGCCAGCTTGCCCTCCCGGTCGGGGACGGTCACGGTCTGGCGCAGCGCGCGGTAGTCGGTGTCGATGGCGTTGATCTCGGCCTTGTACGCCTGCCCGCCCACGTAGCGGATGCTGGCGTTCATGTGGCCCTTGGCCAGCGCGTCGTACTTCCACTCTGCGAGCACCGTGCCGGTCGCGGAGCCGTCGCGCAGCTCCTTCTTGCGGCCGAGCTCGTCGTAGACGTACCACAACGTCTTGCCGCGCGCGTCAGTGGTGCTGACCAGCTCGTCGGCGTCGTTGTACGTCATCGTGGTGACGCCCTTGTCGGGGTCCTCCAGCTTGATCTCGCGACCGCGCATGTCGTAGTGGTGGCGCCAGACGTTGCCCGCCGGATCGGTCACCGTGGACAGCCGGCCCGCGTGGTCGTAGGCGTACTTGGTGGCCTCGTACTCGCCGGTCGGGGTGGATCCCTTGTACTGGCGCAGCTCGATGAGCCGGTCCTCGGCGTCGCCGATGCGGGTCGTGGCGGTGCCGCCGGGCGGCGGCGTCACGTGCATCCGGTCGCCCTGCTGCGTGGTGCTGATCCGGAACTTCTCCGCGCCCTTCGTCTTCAGGATCTGGGCGTTGACGTCACCGCTGCCGTCGAAGGTCGACACGACCTGGTTGGGCACGTCGGTGTCGGCCACCGCCAGCAGGTCCGTGGCGGGTGTGCCGACGGCGAAGTAGCCGGTGTTCGACTTGTACTGCTCGCCCTGCGAGTTGTAGAAGGTGTCGGTGATCGTGCGGCCGTCACGCAGCGCGGGATCGGCCGCCTGGTCGTCGCGGGGCGCCGGCTCCTGCGTCTGGCGCTTGCGCATCAGGCCGTCGTACAGCTCGTGGCTGGAGCTGTACGTGCCGTCCGCGCCCAGCGTCTTCGTGGTGACGAAGCTGGGGCCGTCGGTGCGCATCGTGTAGGCGTACTCGGTGCTGGGCGACTGTCCCGACGACTTGCTGCGGTCGGCCTGCCAGACCTTCACCAGCCGGCCGAGCGCGTCGTACTCCAGGTCGACGCGGCGGTTGTTCGCGTCGACCTCGGCGATCGGCTCGCCCCAGGCCGGTTCGAGCTGGGTGCGCTCGACGTGCCCGAGCTGGTTGGTCTCCGTGATCTCGGTCGCGGGAGCGCCCGCGGCCGGGGTGTAGGTGGTGACGGACTTGGTGCCGACGGCGTCGGTCTCACTCGTCTCGCGGCCGTAGGCGTCGAAGGTGTGGGTGCTCTCGGTGATCGTCGCGCCGTCCCCGGAGACGGTGTGCTGGACCAGGGTCACGTCACCCTTGGTCGGCGCCTGGCCGTAGGCCTTGCCGTCGTACTGGACCTTCTCGTCGGAGATCACCTCACCGGCGGCCAGCGTGGACACGGCGGTGCCGCAACCGGCGGCGACCTTCTGGATCCTGCTGGTGTAGTCGAGCATCCAGGACGTGTCGTTGCGTGCGTAGGTGTAGCGGGTGCACTGGTCGTCGGCGGTGCTGGTCAGGTCGCCCTTCTCATCCACCTGGGTGAGCAGGCCCTTGGCGTCGTACGCGCGTTCCTCGCCGGTACGCCGCCACTTGCCGCCCTCCAGCGCGGTGCGGGTGGCCATGGTCTTGGGCTCGACCACGTACGCGGCCTTGGTGACGCCGCCCTGCGTGGACTCCGCGGTCTTCAGCGACCACGGCTCCTCGACGGTCGAGGTCAGGAGGGTCCCGCCGTCGCCGTCGAAGAGGATCTCCTCGCGCTCGAAGCCCGCGAGCTGGTCCAGGTCGTCGAGCTTGACGCCCTCGGTGTCCTCGACCTGCGCCGTGCGCTTGGTGCCGTCGGCCAGCTTGTCACCGTGCATGCCACGGAAGTACCTGTACTCCGTGAGCGTGCGCTTGGCGTCCTGACCGTCGCCCTGGCGCACCCGTACCTTGCCGAACCCGCGGAAGTCCGACCACGTGCGGTGCTCGGCCTTGACGAGGGCGTTGTCGGCGTAGTGCCAGGCGGTGCCGTCGAGGTACTCGTAGTCGGTGACCACGTTCGGCGAGCCCGCCACCCGGTCGACCTCGATCGTCTGGGTGACCACGTACTTGTGGAACCAGTCCGTGACCTCGCCCTCGTTGGGCGGCGCCCAGCGCTGCGGGAAGCACCGCCTGGTGTTCTTGTCGGCCGTGGGCACGTCGCCCGGCTTGCAGTCGGCGGCCGCGTAGTTGACGCGCAGCTCACCGCCGCTCTCGTTGTTCACGGCCTGCACGCGCCACTTCACCAGCGGGGCGCGGCCTTCGTTGGCGTCCACCCGGTTGGCCAGCTGGACACCGATGAACGTGGTCTTGGGCAGCGTGAGCGTGCCGCCCACGTGACCGGTCTGCTGGACCGACGCCAGCCACAGCGACGGGCTCATGCCGTCGCCCGAGGCCGGGAACTGGTGCGTCAGCGTCCACGAGTCCACCGCGCAGTACTGCGCGCCCGAGCACTTGGCGGTGTCGGTGTTGAGGACCTGCGTGGTGATCTTGGCCAGCCGCTTGCGGGTGAAGAAGGTCGGCGACAGCCGGTCGGTGCACTTCACCCCGGAGTCGCAGATCTGGTCGAACGGCACGTCCGGCCAGCTGCTGGCGGTCTCCTTCTTGAGCTGGTCGGCGGCACAGGTGATGGTGCCGCTGGGCAGGCAGCGCTCGGCCACGTCGAAGACGATGCGGGAAGCGGGGACCTTGGTGAACAGCTCGTTCTGCAGGTAGCCGTAGTCGATGCGGGTGAGGTACCCGGCGCGGTCGTACACGGTGCCCAGCTCGGGCTTCATGTTCCGGCCGTAGTAGTTCTTCTCCTGGGCGTACCAGTAGGTGGTCGCGTTGCCGTGGGTGTCCACGGCGAAGTCGAGGTTCCACCGGTAGGCCTGCTGGCACCAGGCGTTGGCCGGGGTGCTGCTGTAGCAGGGCTCGCCGCTGTTGTTGCCGAAGACCGGGGCGGTCTGCACCGACTTGGTCTCGGCCTTGCCGGTGGCCCAGCCGGGCAGCCGGTTCAGGCCGAAGGTGTACTGCGAGCCGTCGGCCGCGGTGACCCGCCAGTACTCGCCGTTGTTGTCGCCGTTCGTGGCCCCGGTGAGGTATTCGATCCGGGTGCCGTCGTCGCGCTTGGGCCGCCACAGCTTGGTCGTGGCGTCCTTGACCAGCTCGACGGCGGAGTTGCCGAGCGACAGGGTGACGTTCTCGCCGTCCCAGCACAGGTCGCCGGTCTTCTTGCCGTCGATCATGCAGGACTTGTAGCGGCGCTCGACGTAGCCGCTGGGGTTCAGCTCGAAGCCCTCACCGGCCCAGGAGGGCTGGTTGTTGGTGGAGGCCGTGCGGCCGTCCACGCTCTGCGAGGAGTAGTCGAGCGAGATCTCCGGCTCGTCGCCGCCCAGCGCCGGGGGCGTGCGCATGTCGTAGCCCCAGTTGAAGTCGCCGGACTGGGTGCCGACGCTCCAGCTCGCTGAAGGGGCCAGCGAGGTGGCCGCGTGGTCGCCCGAGGGGCCCGCTGCCGCGGCGGTCACCGCGTACAGGCCGGAGGTCGCGACCTCCGCGGTCAGCGTGCCCGCGGTGGCGTTGTTGTCGCCCTTCACCGGCTGCGGCGCCGGGCAGTTGGTGGCGGCGGCGTCGAGCGCGCACTCCTCCAGCTTCACCATGTGCAGGCGGGAGCCGTAGTCGCCGCCGTAGGCGTAGCGGAAGCCGGAGTAGTCGACTTCCAGCCGGGTCTTGCCGGCCGCGTCGGCGGCCTTCAGGCCCTGGCCGGGCGACACCCGCATCGCCAGGCCGAGGCGGCCGGACTTGGCCGTGTCGAGCAGCTCGACGCGCACCGGGTCCTGCGCCGCCGCCTTGGCGGCCACGCCCTGCTGCGGGGCCAGGCGGACCGGGAATCCGGTGGCCAGGGTCGTGGCCGCGGCGGCGCCGCCGAGCTCGGCGGTCTGTGGTTTCGGCCAGGCCGTCCCTGGCGGCGCTTTCCACGCCTGTTTCTGTACGGGATCGGCCAGCGGCGGCAGTACGGGCACCTTCCCGCCCTTGACCGGCGTCTCCTTCTGGGTGGCAGGAGCCGGGCGGGCGGCGGCGGACGCGGGTATCGCGTACGCCATCGGGATCATCAGGACGACCGACAGAACGGTGGCCAGTCGCCGGGGCCAGGGAGACTCGGGCTTGAAATCCTGGAGGAGATTCCAGCGGGAGTCTGGAATGTCTGGTTCGTCGGGAACTTGGGAACGGTTCCAGCGGGATTCGGGCAGGTCTAACTCACTCGGCAGGTCCATGACCTCTCCCAGTCGGGGGTGCTAACGGGACGGTTACTGGGACACTTGGTGGGTTTATTGAGCGGCTAGTTGGGCGATCTGCTCGGCACTCAGGACGCCGTCATAGGTGCGGACGTCGTCCACGGTTCCCGGCCAGTAGCCGGTGAAGACGCCGGCGGTCTTGGTCCGGCCCAGTTGCAGCGCGCCGGTGGCCTTCCACGCGCTGACGTGCGGGGTGACGGTGGTGGTGGACAGCCGGCCGTTGACGTAGACGCGGAGCTCGCCGGCCAGCGGGTCGTAGACCCCGGCCACGTGCGTCCACTCCAGCGGCGCGGGAATGGCATCGGATCGGGTGCGTACGAGGGCGGCGGCGTCGGTGTCCGCGGCGGCCATGCCGAGGACCCAGCGCCCCTGTGCCTTGTCGAAGCCGAGCTGGAAACCGGCCGCGCGGGTGCCCGGCTGGGCGACGGCGGAGGTGTCCGCGGTGGGCAGGTAGTCGAGCTGGGTCCAGGCGCTCACGGTGAAGCCCGACTGGGTGTTGAGCACGGGCGCGGTGGTCTGGGCGTAGCCGTTGACGCCGTCGAGCGCGAGCGCGCCGTCCAGCCAGCCCGATGTCCACGAGGCGGCTCCGGACAGCGTCGCGGCGGTCGCCCGGCCCGAGGAGTCGGCGGCCGACGTGCCGGACTCTTCGTCCAGCGTCCAGTGGCCCACCAGCGTGGCAGCGCTGTTGACCAGATCGGCTACCTCGTCGGCGAACATGGCGCGGCCGTACACCCGCACCTCGTCGACGTCCCCGGGCCAGTAATCCGAAGCCGCCCCGTTGACCTTCCCTCGGCCGATGGTCAGGGGGCCTGTGGCCTTCCATGGAGCCGTGACGGCGGCCGTGCCTTCCAGCTTGCCGTTCACGTAGAGCGAGATCTGGCCGGCCGCGGAGTCGTAGACGCCGGTCAGGTGGGTCCATTCGTTCAGCCTCGGAGCGGCCGCGGACAGGGCGCGCACCGACGTCGCGCCGTCCGCGTCCGAGCCCGTCACGGCCAGCGCCCAGCGGCCGTCGGTCTTGAAGTACTGCAGGGCGAAGGCTCCCGTCCTGCCGCCCTCCTGGGTGACGGCGGTGGCGGAGGCGGTCGTGCCGGTCAGGCGGGCCCACGTGGTGACGGTGAAGTTGCGGCTGGTGTCGGCGGCGGGGCCGGTGGTCTGCGCGTAGGTGTTGGCCAGGCGCAGGCCCGTGCCGGTCTTGCCGCTCGTCCAGGTGGCCCCGTACAGGGTCGCGGGGTGGGTGCCGGCGCTGTCGGCGCCGACCGTGCCCTGGCCCTCGTCCAGTGCCCAGTGGCCGGCGGCGGTGCGGCCGGAGTTGACGTTGAAGACGTAGGTGCGGATCGGGCCGAGCTGGCCCGCGCGGTCCCTGCTGCGCACCGACAGGACGTTGGGGCCGTCGTGGCGCGGAGTGAGCTGGATCGTGGCCTTGCCGTCCGTGCCGGGGGCCACCTCGGTCTTGGGCGTGGTGTCCAGCCCGTAGACGTAGGCGGCCACGTCGGTGATGCCGTTGGGGTCGAACGTGAACGAGCCCGCCAGGCCGACGCCGTCGCTCCAGCCGTTCTCGGTGAACTGGGGCGAGGTGACGATCGGCTCCCTGCCCGGGGCCGTGGCGTCCACGGTGGCCTCGCACCAGGGGCTCCACGCGCTGTTGGCCTTGCCGTCCTCGCCGCGGACCCGCCAGCGGATCAGCGCGCCGTCGGCGTAGAGGCTCAGCGGGATCGTCGCGTAGAAGGCGGTGCCGGTCGAGCCGAGGGCGGTGACGTACTCACCGGTCTTGGTGCCGGCCGCGTTGTACCACTCGAAGCGGCCCTTGACCGAGTTGTCGGCGTCCTTCAGCTTGGCCCACAGCTTCGGCGTGGCGGTGCTGATGACCGGCCGGCCGTCGCCGGAGACGCAGGGGCCGCCCGGGTCGGACCAGGCGTCGGCGGCCACGGGGTCGGCGGGCAGCGAGTTGTACTCGATGACCAGGCTCGGGTTGTTCTTGAACTTCTTCCAGGCGTACACGTCGGTCTCGCTCGTGGCCCGGATGCCGATGGTGATGTTCGCCCACTTGTTGGCGGCCGCGTTCACGACCTGCGGGGTGACGTCGAACTCGACGCCGCCGGGCAGGCAGGACGCGCCCCAGCCCTTGGCCACGTTGACCGTGGACAGCTTCGTGACCCAGGTGGGCTGCTTGGCCCAGGTGGTGGTCTTGCTGATCGTGTTCGTCGCCCAGGCCTCGACCTTGCGGGCGCTGCACGAGTACGACCACGTCTCGTACATGCGCAGCGTGCCCTTGATGATCTGCTTGCCGTGGATCGTCGTGCCGGTGTTCATCTGGAAGAACGAGCGGTTGGTCTGCGAGTTGACGTGGCCCGCCCTGGCGACGTCGCTGGAGTTGAGGTAGTTGGAGTTGGGCCAGTTGCTCCAGACGGCCGTCCACGCGCCGCGCGCGGCCGAGAAGTACGGGTCCAGGTAGACGGGGAAGCGCGTCTTCGGGTCGGACAGCATCTTCCTGTCCGGCCGCAGGCGCAGCGTCCTGCCGGTCAGCTCCACGCCCATCTGGGCCTGGCGGGCCTCGGGCGCGCGGCCTTCCTTGACCGCCTGCCGGCTCGGGGCGCCCTCGGAGTCCCACATCGTCGGGGTCGGCGCGATGAAGATCGTGCCGCCGTTGTCGTCGACGGCTTCCAGGTTGCCCGCCTTGTCCGACTCCAGCGACAGGCCGGTGGCCGAGAGCGGGAACGTCAGCTCGCTCAGCGCGCTGTTGAGCGCGGCGGCCCGCGACTTGACCACCAGGAGGTGGGAGAAGCCGTCCACGTCCGCGGTGACCTGGAGGTCCACGCCGGGCATGACCTCGGCGTAGGTGGCGGTGTCGCCGTTCAGCGTGGGCTTGGGCAGGGTGCCGGTCCAGCCGAGTTCGAGGGTCTTGCTGCCGCGCGCCAGGCGGGCCAGCGGGGCGCTGCCGCCGCCGGAGAAGGCCAGGCCGACCGCCGCGGCGACGGGCTCGACCGCGCCGTCGGGGCGCAGGCGCAGGGTGGTGTCCACGGGGACCCAGCGGTCGCCCTGGCGTACGCGCACCGGGCGGACGTACTGCTCCATGGTCAGCGCGCCGTCGGGCTTGGCGAAGACCTGGCGGGTCTCGCTGCGCAGGGACTCGACCTCGACCGGCTGACCGGCTGAGCGGGCCTGCGCGATGGCGCTCTCCTCAGGTGGAGCCGCCCTTTGTACCGTCGTTTTCACTGGTGTCACCGGCTCGGGCTCGGCGGTTGCCGTATCAGGCACCGCCGAGATCGATAACGCCAACACTGCCGCGACCAACCCACGCACTACCCGCATCGATCCTCGCCCATGGTGAGCAGGGGTTACGCGCGGGACGGGACGTACCCGGCGTCTCCACGATCTTCGGTTGACGATCGGATTCTCACCCGCGTCAGTGCCCGCGTCCAGGTTTTGGTCATTCTGCTCAAAGTTTCCTTCATAAACCTGACAAGTCCAAAAATATCCGTCAGACCAGTAGGTCGTCCCACCTCAGACCTCGACCGGCAACGGATGGGCGGCCGGGTTGACCCGCTTGACGATCTCGTTGAGCGCGATGCGCACGTACGGCTCGCCCACCCACAGGTGCTTGGCCCCGTCCACCCCGATGACCTCGGCCTGCGGCACTCGCGAGAAGCGCGCGCGGGCCTCCTCCGGCCGCAGGTAGTCGTCGAACTCGGGCACCAGCGCCACCAGCGGCCGCCCGAACCGCGTCCAGGCGTCCAGGTCGTCGTCGGTGGCCCGGTGCAGCGGCGGCGAGAGCAGGATCGCGCCCTCCACAAGAGGATCGTGCGCCCACTTCAGCGTCAGCTCGGTGCCGAACGACCAGCCGACGGCCCAGACGTGCGGCAGATCGTGGTATTCGGCGTATTCAAGCGCCGCGGCGACGTCGAACCGCTCGCCCTCTCCCCCGTCGAACGCGCCCTCCGAGGTGCCGCGCTCCGAGGACGTGCCGCGGGTGTTGAAGCGCAGCACCGCCAGGTCGGCCAGCGCGGGCAGGCGGTTGGCCGCCTTCTTGTAGACGTGGCTGTCCATGAAGCCGCCGTGGGTGGGCAGCGGGTGGAGCGTCACCAGCGTCGCCACGGGGGGCCGGTCGAGGGGCAGGGCCAGCTCGCCGACCAGGGTCAGGCCGTCGCCCGTGTGCAGCTCGATCGGCTCTCGCCGGGCGGGCAGCACCGTGGCCGCGCGAATCTCCACAGGGATCCCTTCAGTTGCCGCCGCGGCGTGCGCCACGGCCGTCAGTAGCGGCTGCGGCCGGGGCCGCGGTCGAGTCTCTTACGCCAGCAGGCGGTGTGCCAGTGGCGGCGCTCCTCGTCGCCGCCCGTCCAGTTGGGCCAGGCCACGAGGTGCGGCTGACCGCCGCGGATCTCCTGGTCGCAGCCTGGGCACCGGTAGTTCTTCGTCGAGGAGGAGCCGTTGAGCATGCGGACTTTCCACTCGCCGTCCGGCCATTCCTCCACCTTGTCCAGGCTGGTCGGAAAGCCGAAAGGGCGGGAGGACTCCCTCCGGCGGGCGCGGCGGGGGCTCATCCGCGGGGGAAAGCGCTCAGGCCGGCCGTGACGAGCTGGTCCAGTAGGGGTGCAGGGGCGTAGGAGGGCTCCCGGTGCTCGGCGTAGAGCGCTCGCAGGCCGTCTCTGACCCGGGCGAGCCCCAGGGACTCCAGCATCTCGAAGGGGCCCGACGGGTAGCCGCAGCCCAGGCGCATGGCCGCGTCGATGTCGTCGATCGAGGCGTAGCCGGACTCGTACATCCTGACGGCGTCGTTGAGGTAGGGGAACAGCAGCGCGTCCACCACGAAGCCCGCCCTGTCCTTGCACGGGACCGGGGTCAGGCCGGCCACCTTCATCAGGTCACGGGCGGCTCTGGCGGCGGCGTCCGAGGTCAGCGCGGTGGCGGCCAGCTCAGCCACCCGGTCGCCGACGAGGTGGACGCCGACCATCCTGGAGGGGTCCTGGAGGCGTACGGCGTGCTCGATCACCGGCCGGTCCGTCGGGCGCAGCACGACGCCGGGATCATCGGACGGCTTGAACCCGGCGGCCCGCAGCCGCCCGGCGAGCTCCTCCGACCCCGGGCCCGCGACGTCGAACGTGACCGCCCCCGACATCGGCCGCTGCTCCTCCTGCGCCTCATCGCCGTAGAAGCCGCGCCCGGACTTGCGGCCGAGCAGCCCGGCGGTGACCAGCTCGCGCAGCAGTGGCGCGGGCGCGTGCCGCCGGTCGCGCGTCTCGTCGAACAGCACCCCCATGACCTCGTACGCGGTGTCGAGGCCGATCAGGTCGAGCAGCGTGAACGGCCCCATCGGCAGCCCGACGCCGAGCTTCATCGCGGCGTCGATGTCGTCGCGCCCGGCCATGCCCTGGTCGACCAGCACGGCGGCGTGGTTGAGATAGGGCAGCAGCAGCCGGTTGACCACGAACCCCGCCCGGTCGCCCACCGCCACGGCCGTCTTGCCCAGCCGGCCCGCCAGCTCCGCGATGCCGGACACCACGCCCGGCGCCGTCACCACCGTCCCGACGACCTCGACCAGCTTCATCACCGGCGCGGGGTTGAAGAAGTGCATCCCGACCACCCGCCCGGGACGCCCGGTGGCGGCCGCGATGGCGGTGACCGGCAGCGAGGAGGTGTTGGTCGCCAGCACGGTCTCCGGCTTGCAGATCCGGTCGAGCTCCTCGAACAGCGAGACCTTGTAGCGCAGGATCTCCGGGCTCGCCTCGATCACCAGGTCCGCGTCGCGCAGGTCTTCGCGCGAGGTGGTCAGCGTGACGCGGCCGAGTATCTCGGCCTGCCGCTCGCGGGTCAGCCTGCCCCTGTCGACCGCTCTGCCGGTGGAGCGCTCTAGATGCCCGCGCCCCCTGGCCAGCGCCTCGGCATCGGCCTCGACTCCGATCACCCGCAGCCCGGCCCGCGCGAAGACCTCGGCGATCCCGGCACCCATCGTGCCGAGCCCGACCACTCCCACCCGTTCAAACGCCATGCGTCCAGTTTTCCAGAGCCGCTAAGGTTGGGCGTCATGCGGCTGGTCATCGCGCGATGCAGCGTGGATTACATCGGACGGCTCACGGCGCATCTGCCGATGGCGCCGAGGCTTGTGCTGATCAAGGCGGACGGCAGCGTGAGCATCCACGCGGACGACCGCGCGTTCAAGCCGCTCAACTGGATGAACCCGCCGTGCAAGCTCAAGGAGGACGGCGAGACCTGGACGGTCACCCACGGCAAGACCGGCGAGAAGCTGGTCCTGACGATGGCGGAGATCCTCCATGACTCCAGCCACGAGCTGGGCGTGGACCCCGGGCTGATCAAGGACGGGGTGGAGGCCCACCTGCAGGAGCTGCTCGCCGAGCACATCACGACGCTGGGGGCCGGCTATTCGCTGATCCGCCGCGAATACATGACGGCGATCGGGCCGGTCGACATCCTGTGCCGCGACGGGGTGGGGGCGACCGTGGCGGTGGAGATCAAGCGCCGCGGCGAGATCGACGGGGTGGAGCAGCTGACGCGTTATCTGGAGCTGCTCAACCGCGACCCGCTGCTGACGCCGGTGCGCGGGGTATTCGCGGCGCAGGAGATCAAGCCGCAGGCGCGCGTGCTGGCCGCCGACCGCGGCATCGACTGCGTCACCCTCGACTACGCCGCTCTCCGCGGCATCGAGCCGGAAAATCCCACCCTTTTCTGATCCTGTACGTGTCTCCAGGTCAGCCACCCCCCGCACGGGGCTGGTGACCTTCCAGGAAAACGGCCGCTGACCCGTCAGCGGCCGTTCGCCGTTACGAAGCGCCAGGTTACGCAGCTCCGTGGTGACCCATGCCCCGACATTCCACTATTGACAGGTCTACCGTGAACGTTCTAGTTTAGACCTATCACGATTGGAGCGTCTCCCATGACCCTGCCCGACTACCTCACCGGCTACCTGGCCCCCGTTCCCGACGAGATCGAAGCCCACGACCTGCCCGTCACCGGCGCGCTGCCGCCCGAGCTGTTCGGGCGCTACTTCCGCAACGGGCCCAACCCGCGCCCAGGAGAGGACCCCGGCCACTGGTTCGGCGGCCACGGGATGCTGCACGGCGTGCGGCTGCGCGACGGCCGCGCCGAGTGGTACCGGAACCGGTGGGTGCGCACCAGGATGTTCACCGAGTCCGCGCCGTTCGTCGGCGAGACCGGGGTCGACCACAGCGCCGTCTCCGCCAACACGCACGTGATCCGGCACTCCGGGCGGATCCTCGCCCTGGTCGAGAACGGCTTCCCCTACGAGGTGACGCCGGAGCTGGAGACCGTGGGCCCCTGCGACTTCGGCGGTCGGCTGACCACCGCCATGACCGCCCACCCCAAGCAGGACCCCGTCACCGGCGAGCTGCACTTCTTCGGCTACGGGTTCCTCCCGCCCTTTCTCACCTACCACCGGTTGTCGGCGGCCGGCGAGCTGGTCGAGAGCAGGGAGATCGAGGTGCCGGGGTCGACGATGATGCACGACTTCGCCGTCACCGAGCACCACCTGGTCTGGCTGGACCTGCCCGTGGTGTTCGACCTGGCACGCGGGGGCATGCCGTACGACTGGGAGGACGGCTACGGCGCGCGGATCGGCGTGACGCCCAGGGCCGGCGGGCCGACCCGGTGGTTCGACATCGACCCCTGCTATGTCTTCCATGTCGGGAACGCCTGGGAGGACGCTCACGGGCGCATCGTCCTCAACGCGGCCCGGTACACCCGTGGCGCCTTCACCTCCGCCTGGGGCCAGATCAGCGGCTCCACGGACCCCGCCAGGCAGGCCGCCGCGTCCGGTGACGCCGTGCTGCACCGGTGGACGCTCGACCCGGCGTCCGGGGCCGTCAAGGAGGAGCCGCTGGACGACCGCGGCGTCGAGTTCCCCACGTTCAACGAGGACCTGCTCGGGCGGGAGAGCCGCTACCTCTACACCGTGGGGGACGACGCGGTGGTCAAGTACGACCAGCGCGACGGCGCCGCTCTGACGAGGAAGACGGGAGGCGACACCGGGGAGGCGGTCTTCGTGCCCGCGGCGGGCGGCGCCGGCGAGGACGAGGGCTGGCTGCTGTCCGTCGTGACCTCGGGCGACTCCTCCGAGCTGCTGGTGCTCGACGCGCGCGACCTGTCGGACGTGGCCTCCGTACGGCTGCCCCGCCGCGTCCCCGCGGGCTTCCACGGATCCTGGCTCGCGGACGACTGAGCACACGGGCGTCGCACCCTAGTAAGCGATGGCTTACCGGTTTATCGTGGCGCCATGACGACGCTGACGTTCGATTCACTCAACCCGGCTACCGGCGCGATCGTCGGCAGTCACCCCAAACACACCGCGGACGCCGTCCACGAGGCCGTGGGCCGGGCCGAGCAGGCCGCCGCCTGGTGGGCGGCGCTCGCCCCCGCCGAGCGCAGGACGCGCCTGCTCGACTACAAGGCCGTACTGACCCAGCACCTCAGGGAGCTGGCCGGCCTGGTCCAGGAGGAGACCGGCAAGCCCGCGGGCGACGCCGCGCTGGAGATCGTGCTGGCCGTCAACCACCTCGACTGGGCAGCACGCAACGCGGCGAAGGTCCTCGGCCGCCGCCGCGTCTCGACCGGCATGATCGGCGTCAACCTTGCCGCCACGCTCGAATACCTCCCGCTCGGCGTGGTCGCCGTCATCGGCCCGTGGAACTACCCGGTCTTCACCCCCATGGGCTCCATCGCGTACGCGCTGGCCGCGGGCAACGCCATCGTGTTCAAGCCGAGCGAGCTCACCCCCGGCGTCGGGGTGCGGCTGGCGGAGCTGTTCAAGGAGTCGGTGCCCGAGCAGCCGGTGTTCCAGACCGTGACGGGGCTCGGCGAGACGGGCGCGGCGCTGGCGGCCGACCCGCGGGTGCGGAAGGTGGCCTTCACCGGCTCGACCGCCACCGCCAAGCGCGTCATGGCGGCCTGCGCCGAGAACCTCACCCCGCTCGTGGCCGAGTGCGGCGGCAAGGACGCGTTCATCGTGGACGCCGACGCCGATCTCCAGGCCGCCGCCGACGCCTGCCTCTGGGGCGCGATGTCCAACGCCGGGCAGACCTGCGCGGGCGTCGAGCGCGTCTACGTCGTCGACTCCGTCTATGAAACTTTCATGCGCGAGCTGTCCGAGCGTGTGACCAAGGTGAAGGCGGGCGAGGACTACGGCCCGATCACGATGCCCGGCCAGGTCGACATCATCAAGCGGCACATCGACGACGCCACCAAGTCGGGCAGGGTGGTGACCGGCGGGCCGGATTCCGTGCGGGGGGCGTACGTGGATCCGGTGATCGTCGAGGACGTGCCGGAAGACTCCCCGTCGGTGCGCGAGGAGACGTTCGGGCCGACCATCACCGTGCGCCGCACGCGCGACGCGCAGGAGGCACTGGAGCTGGCCAACGCCTCCGCGTACGGGCTGGGCGGCACGATCTTCGCGCGCGACAGGCGCAGGGCGACCGAGCTGGCCCGCATGATGCGTACCGGGATGACCGCCATCAACTCCGTCATTTCCTTCGCCGGCGTCCCGGCGCTGCCGTTCGGCGGAGTAGGCGATTCCGGGTTCGGCAGGATTCACGGAGCCGACGGTCTACGCGAGTTCGCCAGGCCCAAGGCCATCTCACGACAGCGCTTCGCGTTGCCCGGGATGAACCTGACTTCGTTCACCCGGGGCCCTGAAGAGCTTGAGCGGCTGATCAGACTTGTCACGTTCTTGCACGGGCGACGTAAGAGATAATCTTCGCACCCTTTCCCAAAACCGATCATCCGTCCATAATTGTGTGCTCTGGGGGCCACGATCATGTTGGACGGGTGGAATGTGAACCGGTCTTACCGGGGAATGTCGGCTGAGCAAAGGCTGGCAGACAGACGGGAGCGGCTGATGACGGCCGCCTACACGCTATACGCGAAGCCGGGTTTCACGGCGACGACCATCGAAAGGCTGTGCTCGGAGGCCAGGATCTCCAACCGCGCCTTCTACGAATGTTTCGGCGGCCGCGAGGAGCTCCTCCAGGCGCTGCACGAGCGCTGCGTGGAGGAAAGCCTGGCGGTCGTGGCCAAAGCGTTACAGGAGGCGCCTAACACGCTTGACGACAGAGTCAAAGCGGGGATTCGCGCCTATATCGAGTTCACCACGGCGGACTGGCGCCGTGCTCGCATCATGCATGTGGAGGTCCGCAGATCAGGCGATGTCCTGACGCTGTCGCGGCAGCGCGCGGTGGACGCGTTCGCGCGACTCATCGAGGACGCCTCAGCGGATTTCCCGCAGGCCGCCCCGTTGAATCGGCGGCTGGTAGCACTCGGTGTAATTGGAGCACTACAAGAGCTCCTCATCGAATGGCTACTCTCCGACGATCAACCGGAGATCGACCAACTCGTGGACGTCGCGGTGCACATCTTCATCAGGAGCCTCGGCGCGGGCTGATCGCGGATAATCGACGGCCATTCACCGGCAGTTTTCAGTACTCCGCCGGACAACCGAAATCTACATTTTGTCTAAGTCGGGAAAGAGCGGGCAACGGCTGATCGTCGCCCGCCCCGATATGTCATCAGGCCACCGCGGCCGCCGGAACCTCTACGTGCAGGACCCGATTCAGCCGGGTCACGGCGAGAATCCGCATGATCCGCGGTGGCACCCCCCGAAGAACGAGGCGGCGTTGCACGCTGATCGCGCGCCGATGCGAGCCCACGAGCACCCCGAGACCGGTGGCGTCGATCATCTCCAGCTTGGAGAGATCCAGGATGAGGTCGCCTTCGCCTGAGTCGAGAGCCTTGTGCAGCCGCTCGCGCACTCCGGCGGACGTTCCGGCGTCCAGCCGGGCGCCTATCCGCACCACCTGGGCCCTCGGATTGCCCCGGACGCGCATGCCACCTCCTCAGTTACGCACACAGCGTAGTCATACCTCTGCGCATAGCGCTTGCCGAGGTAAACCCCCCGCATGTCATCCCTACCCACCTATCGGGAGTGACACGACTGCGCTGAGAATGAACTGCCCATCCGCGGTCGGACGGGCGTCGACCATGCCCCCCACGGCGGCCAGCCGCTCTCGCATGCCGGCCAGGCCGGACCCCAGGTCGGCGGCCTGCCGCCGGGCCACCCCGTCGTTGACGACGCGCAGCTCAGCCTGCTTCCCGGTGAAGCGAAGCGTGATGTCGCAGGAGGTCGCGTCACTGTGCTTGAGCACGTTGGTGACCGCCTCGCGCACCGCGTAGGCGAACACGGGCGCCATCTCCTGGGGGAGGTCGCGATAGGGCAGATGCACCTCGCAACGGACGCCGGCCGCTTCGAGCACTCCTTTCACGCTATCCAGCTCAGCCGCCAAGTCAAGCTCGCGATAGCCGCGCACGGCCTGCCGCAGCTCCCGCAGCGCCTTCCTGGTCAGCGCGTTGACCTCGGACATCTCGGCCTTGGCCGCCTTCGTGTCCACGTCCGACATCCGTACCGCCAGCTCGGTCTTGACGGCGATGGCGGAGAGCTGGTGCCCCACGAGGTCGTGCAGGTCCCTGGCGAACCGCAGCCGCTCCTCGGCCAGCGCCAGCCGCGTGTGCGCCGCCCGCCCCTCATAAGCCTGTACGGCCAGCATCCAGATCCAGGCCCACAGGCGGTTGGTCGGCGGCATCGTCATGCAGAAGAGCGCGTACACGACGGCCTGGATCAGCAGCGAGGCGAGGAAGAACCGATCGCCGTCGGTGATGGCGGCGGTCCCCGTGGCCAGGCCCAGCGCGCCCACCCCGACGCAACCGGCGAACGTCGAGGCCGAAAGGAGCACGGCGGTCCGCCGCGACGTGCCCACCACCGCGATGGACGCCCAGACCACGGGCACGAGTCCCGTGCCGATGGGCTCGCCCCCGCCCGCACCTGCCGCGAGGAAGGCCAGAGCGCCGGCCCACACCATCTCCCTGGTGGGGTACCGGCGCTCGATCACGGCGTTCACGATCCGCACGTAGAGCCAGGTGAAGCAGCCGGCCGCGATCAGCGCGAGCGCCCCGAGCGGCCAGTACACCTCTCCCTCGCCGATCACGATCACGAACCAGGCGGCCACGAGGAACCACATCACCAGCAGCGCCGAGTTGAGCAGCGCGCGGGTGAGCAGCCTGGCCCGCTTGACCGGGTCCATCTACTTGGCGCGCAGCACGTCGCCGAGCTTGAGCCGGGCACCCGTCCGCAGCACGGCACGTTCGTAGACCTTGGCGCCGAAGGCCAGCACCACGAGCACGGCCGCGACCATCGCCACCATCGACGCCCCGACCTGCCACAGCGGGATCTCGGCTGCCGCCATCCTGACCGGCATGACCATCGCGGAGAACGGCGGGATGTACGACATGACCGTGGCCAGCGTCCCCGTCGCGTCGTTGGTGGCGTAGAAGGCCACGAAGTAGGTGATCATGATGAGCATGGTCAGGGGCGTCATCACGCTGCTCACCTCCTCCTGCCGCGAGACCAGCGAGCCGAAGGCGGCCGCCAGTGTGGCGAAGAAGGCGTACCCGAGCACGAACCACACCAGCACCGCCGCGACCAGCCCCGGGATGCCGGGCGGGAACTCGGACGCGAGCCCGGAGGCCGTGGACGAGACCAGGCCGACGACGAGGATCGTGACCAGGTTGATCAGGCCGAGCGCGCCCAGCCCGACGATCTTGCCGCCCAGGAGCTGCCACGGCCGCAGCGTGGAGAGCAGGATCTCCACGATCCTGCTGCCCTTCTCCTCGACCACGCCCATCGCGACCATCATGACCTGCCCCATGAGCAGCATGAACAGGACGAGCACGAGCACCACGGCGATCCCGGTGCGCGCCGCCTCGTAGCGCGTGTCCGCGCCGACGGACTCCATCTGCAGCGGCGGGATCGACACGCCGGCGGCGCCCAGCTTGGCTTCCCGGTTGACGCTCTGCAGCAGGACGCCGAGCTGGCCGTCGATCTCCCCGTCCGTGAGCACCTTGGTGCCGTTGACGAGGACCGCGTCCACGTCCCCGTCCAGCACCGCCTGCTTGGCGGCGGCCTCGTCGGGGAAGCTGCGCCATTCGAAGTCGGCGTCCGGCGCCGCCCCCTGCAGCGGCAGCTGCTGGGAGTTGACCGTGCCCAGCGTGTACGAGTCCGGCCCGCCCATGAGCTGGGACGCGAACGGCACCACCGCCACCAGCACGGCCGTGATGACCAGGCCGATCAGGAACGCCTTCGTCCGCACCTGCGTCGTGACCTCGCGCCGGGCGACCAGCATCAGTCCGTTCACGCCACGGCCTCCTTGAAGATCTCGGTGAGGGTCGGCTGCTCGACCCCGAAGTGCTCGACGTGCCCCGCCTTCACGGCACGGCGCAGGATCTCCTGGTCGTCGCCGTCCGAGGTGCGCAGGACGTGCCTGTCGCCGGAGACGGTGACCGTGCCCGGCAGGCCGTCGGCCCAGCCGGGCGACGGGTCGCGCACCACCACGCGCAGCGTGTTGCCCTCGGCGGCGCGCAGGTCGGCCACCGCGCCGGTGGCCACCATCCGCCCGGCCGAGACGATGCCGACGGAGTCGCACAGCCGCTCGACCAGTTCGAGCTGATGGCTGGAGAAGATGACCGGCACCCCGCCCCTGCACCGCTCCTCCAGCGCCTCGGCCAGCGCGTCCACCGCGATGGGGTCGAGCCCGGAGAACGGCTCGTCGAGGACCAGCACCTCGGGATCGTGCACCAGCGCCACGGCGAGCTGCACGCGCTGCTGGTTGCCCAGCGACAGCGCCTGCACCGCATCACCTCTGCGCTCGGTCAGCCCGAGCCGCTGCAGCAGGTCGTCCGTGGCCTTCTTCGCGGCCGTCGTGCTCAGCCCGTGCAGCCGCCCGAAATACTCGATCTGCTCGGCGACCCGCATCTTCTGGTACAGCCCGCGCTCCTCCGGCATGTAGCCGAACCGCCGCCGGTCGTCGTAGCCGAGCTGCCTGTCCTGCCAGGTCACCGAACCGGAGTCGGCCTGGAGCACGCCCATGACGATGCGCATGGTGGTCGTCTTGCCGGCACCGTTCGCGCCGACGAACCCGAACATCTCACCAGGACGTACCGCGAAGCTGACCCCGTCCAGGGCGATCTTCCCGGCTGGGGCGTCCGGCCCGCCCGCGAAGCGCTTACGCAGTTCGCTGATCTCGAGCATCAGGTCCTCTCCTTCATCATGGGGTCAATAGTGGCCTTTGCGGGGTTCGTGCAGCCAGTCGCCGAAATCATGGGCCGCATATGGATCCCGCGTCCGATCTGGATGACATTTGTCATTACGCTGAAGCCATGACGCGCGCCGACAAGGACAAGCCGGTCGTTCTCTCCCGCATCTACACCCGCACGGGCGACGACGGCACCACAGCGCTGAGCGACATGAGCCGCGCTTCGAAGACCGACCCCCGGCTGGCCGCCTACGCCGACGTGGAGGAGGCCAACGCCCAGCTGGGCGTCGCACTCTCGCACGGGACGCTGTCCGCCGACCTCGTGGCGGTGCTCGTACGCGTCCAGAACGAGCTGTTCGACCTCGGGGCCGACCTGGCCACTCCCGTGGTGGCCGAGCCGGAGTTCCCGCCGCTGCGCGTGGAGCAGTCCTACATCGACTGGCTCGAAGAGCAGTGCGACCTCTTCAACGCCGAGCTAAAGCCGCTGCGCAGCTTCATCCTGCCCGGCGGCGACCCCGCCACGGCGGCGCTCCACGTGGCCCGGGTCGTGGTCCGGCGCGCGGAGCGTACGACCTGGTCGGCCCTGCACACCCACGACGACATGAACGACCTGACGGCGAAATACCTCAACCGCCTGTCGGACCTGCTCTTCATCCTCTGCCGGGTCGCCCACGCCGGCCAGGAGATCCTCTGGAAGCCCGGCGGCACCCGCTAGCTCAGGCGACGTCCAGGTAGGCGCTCGGCGGCGCGGACTCCAGCCAGGCCAGGAAGCCGGTCAGCGCGTCGGCGCTCATGGCGAGCGACAGCCCGCTCGTCGTCCCGCTGAAGTCCACGGCGTAGAAATCGCCCTCGACCGCGCGACGGGCGGAAACGACGAGGCCGCGCCTCGCGATCGCGTGGCGCGGCCTCAGTCGGACGCCCAGGAGCGGAATCCAGTGGAGCTCCCCGTCGGCATAGCGAGCTACTCCGCTCTGCCAGCCGCCCTCCCCTACGCGCAGGCGACAGGGAACGCTCCCACGAGAGCGAGCCAGCACCACGCCCCGCAACACTATGAGGGCGGCGAGCAGCAATATGAGAAACACAACCGTTGCCACCATGCTGCCGCCCCCCAGAGCCTGTATGAACTTTATTAAACCTCTTCGCCCGCCGCGCGCAGCCGAGCCCTCGCACGCTTGGCCTCAACCGCCGCGTCAGCGTCCTCCTGGTCAGCCTCGATCGAGGCCTGGGCCCGGTCGAGAGCGTCACGGGCAGCCGCCACATCGACCTCGGAACCGAGCTCGGCAACCTCGGCGAGCACGGAGACCTCATCATCGGCCACGGAGATGAACCCCCCGTGAACGGCCGCGACGAGCTCAGGCTCACCTTCCCGCTTCACGCGCAGCACGCCGCCCTCGACGAGCACGCCGAGCACAGGTGCGTGTTGCGGCATAATACCGATCTCGCCGTCCACGGTCTTGGCAATCACCATGTCGGCCTCGCCCGACCAGATCTCACGCTCGGGTGAGACAACCCCTACGCGTAGCTTCGCCACTTGTGTAGGTTCCTTTCCGATCAAGTGGTGGTACGGCCGGGAAGCCGTACCACCACCGTAGGGCTCGCCCTCAGTTGTGGGCGACTTAGCGGCGCTGGAGTTCTTCGGCCTTGGCCACGGCCTGCTCGATGCCGCCGACCATGAAGAACGCCTGCTCGGGCAGGTGGTCGTACTCACCCGCGCAGAGGCCCTTGAAGGAGGCGATGGTCTCGTCCAGCGGAACGTTCTCGCCGGGCTGACCGGTGAACGCCTCGGCGGCGTACATCGGGTGCGACAGGAACCGCTCGATACGGCGGGCCCGCTGCACGGTGACCTTGTCCTCTTCGGACAGCTCGTCGATACCGAGGATCGCGATGATGTCCTGGAGCTCGCGGTACTTCTGCAGGATCCGCTTGGTCTCCTGGGCCACCCGGTAGTGCTCCTCGCCCACGATCTGCGGGTCGAGGATCCGGGAGGAGGAGTCGAGCGGGTCCACCGCGGGGTAGATGCCCTTCTCCGAGATCGGCCGCGAGAGCACGGTCTGCGCGTCGAGGTGCGCGAACGCGTTGTGCGGAGCCGGGTCGGTGATGTCGTCGGCGGGCACGTAGATCGCCTGCATCGAGGTGATCGAGTGACCACGCGTCGAGGTGATGCGCTCCTGGAGCACACCCATCTCGTCGGCCAGGGTCGGCTGGTAACCCACCGCGGACGGCATGCGGCCGAGGAGGGTGGAGACCTCGGAACCGGCCTGCGTGAAGCGGAAGATGTTGTCGATGAACAACAACACGTCCTGCTTCTGCACGTCACGGAAGTATTCGGCCATGGTCAGCGCCGACAGCGCGACCCGCAGACGGGTGCCCGGCGGCTCGTCCATCTGGCCGAAGACGAGCGCGGTGTCCTTGAGGACGTCCGCCTCCTCCATCTCCAGCCAGAGGTCGTTGCCCTCACGGGTGCGCTCGCCGACGCCGGCGAACACCGAGGTGCCACCGAAGTTGCGGGCGACCCGGCGGATCATCTCCTGGATGAGAACCGTCTTGCCCACGCCGGCGCCGCCGAACAGGCCGATCTTCCCACCCTGCACGTACGGGGTGAGCAGGTCGATGACCTTGATGCCCGTGACGAGCATCTCGGTACGGGACTCGAGCTGGTCGAACGGCGGCGACGGCCGGTGGATGCCCCACTTCTCGGTGATCTTGAGAGAAGCGGTCGGCACGTCCAGCGCCTGGCCGAGCGTGTTCCACACGTGACCCTTGACGACGTCGCCGACCGGCACCGAGATCGGCGCACCCGTGTCGGTGACCGCCGCACCACGGACCAGGCCGTCGGTGGGCTGCATGGAGATGGCCCTGACCAGGTTGTCACCCAGGTGCTGGGCGACCTCGGCGGTCAGCATCTTGGTTTCGCCGCCGAGGATGACCTCGACGGTGAGCGCGTTGTAGATCTCGGGCATCGCATCGACGGGGAACTCCACGTCGATGACGGGCCCTGTGACGCGAGCCACGCGGCCGGCACCGGCCGACGGGGTCTCAACAGTCTCAACAGCCTCTGCAGTCATTTCACTCTTTCCCCGCTGCGGCGTCAGCGAGCGCGTTGGCGCCACCGACGATCTCGCTGATTTCCTGGGTGATCTCGGCCTGGCGAGCCTGGTTCATCTGCATGGTGAACACGCGGATCAGCTCGTTGGCGTTGTCCGTAGCGGACTTCATGGCGCGACGCCTGGCAGCCTCTTCGGAGGCGGCCGACTGCAGCAGCGCCGTGAAGATGCGGGACTCCACGTAACGCGGCAGCAGCGACTCGAGAACGTCGCCCGCGGTCGGCTCGAACTCGAAATAGGGGGGGATCGCGGTGGACTCCGTCGCCTCGGTCTCCTCGACCTCCAGCGGCAGGACACGCTTGACCACGACGTTCTGGGTCAGCATCGAGACGAACTCGGTCGAGACGATGTGGATCTCGTCGATCCCGTCCTCTTCCTTGAACGACTCGATCAGCGTCCGCGCGATCTCCTTGGCGTCGGCGTAGGCCGGCTTCCTGGAGAATCCGACCCACTGGCCGCCCATGTCCCGCTGGCGGAAGGTGTGCCAGGTGACACCCTTGCGCCCGGTCACGAACGGCACCACGGTCAGACCGCGGCTCTGCAGCAGACCGCGCAGGGCCTCGGCCTCGCGCAGCACGTTGGCGTTGAAGCCGCCGCAGAACCCGCTGTCGCTGGTGACGATGAGGACGCCCGCCTTGGTGGGGTTCTCCTTCTCCACCGTCAGCGGATGGTCGACGCTCGCGGCGTTGCTGACGACGCCCGTGACGGCGCGAGTGATCTCGCGCTCGTACGGCAACGCCGCATGCATCCGCTGCTGCGCCCGCACGATGCGCGAGGAAGCGATGAGCTCCTGGGCGCGCGTGATCTTGGCGGTCGACTTGACCGACTTGATCCGCCGCCGCAGCAGCCTTAGCTGGGCACCCATCCGCTACTTCTTCTCCGCCGGCCGGACGACCTTCTTGATCTTCTCTTGGCCGACCTCGTCGGCCTCGAGCGGCGCCACCGGCTCATCCTTGACCAGCAGCTCGCCCGAGGACGTGGTGAAGCCCTTCTTGAACTCCGTGATGGCGTCCTTGAGGGTGGTCACCGTGTCGTCGTTGAGATCGTTGGTCTCGCGGATGCTGTCGAGGATGCCCTTGTGCGCGCTCTGCAGATAGTCGAGGAACTCCTGCTCGAAGCGGCGGACGTCTTCGACGGGGACGTCGTCCAGCTCGCCGGTGGTGCCGGCCCAGACCGACACGACCTGCCGCTCCACGGAGAACGGCGCGTACTGCGGCTGGATGAGCAGCTCGGTCAGGCGCTGACCGCGGTCGAGCTGGGCGCGGGAGGCCGCGTCCAGGTCGGACGCGAAGGCCGCGAAGGCCTCCAGGTCGCGGTACTGCGACAGCGACAGACGCAGCGTGCCGGCGACCTTGCGCATCGCCTTGACCTGCGCGGAACCGCCGACTCGCGAGACCGAGATACCGACGTTGATCGCCGGGCGGATGCCGGCGTTGAAGTAGTCGGTCTCCAGGAAGCACTGGCCGTCGGTGATGGAGATGACGTTGGTCGGGATGAACGCCGACACGTCGTTGCCCTTGGTCTCGATGATCGGCAGGCCGGTCATCGAGCCGCCGCCCATGTTGCTGGAAAGCTTGGCGCAGCGCTCCAGCAGGCGGGAGTGGAGGTAGAAGACGTCACCGGGGAACGCCTCACGGCCCGGCGGGCGGCGAAGCAGCAGCGAGACGGCGCGGTAGGCGTCGGCCTGCTTGGTGAGGTCGTCGAAGATGATCAGAACGTGCTTGCCCTGGTACATCCAGTGCTGCCCGATGGCAGAGCCGGTGTAAGGGGAGATGTACTTGTAACCGGCGGGGTCGGACGCCGGGGCGGCGACGATCGTGGTGTACTCCAGGGCGCCAGCCTCTTCGAGGCGGGAGCGCACCTGGGCGATCGTCGAGCCCTTCTGGCCGACCGCGACGTAGACGCAGCGCACCTGCTTCTCGGGGTCACCCGAGGCCCAGTTCTCGCGCTGGTTGAGGATGGTGTCCACGGCGATCGCGGTCTTGCCGGTGCCACGGTCACCGATGATCAGCTGGCGCTGGCCACGGCCGATCGGCGTCATGGCGTCGATCGCCTTGATGCCGGTCTGCAGCGGCTGCTTCACCGGCTGCCGCTCGACGACCGAGGGGGCCTGAAGCTCGAGGGCACGCAGGCCCTCGGACTCGATGGCGCCCTTGCCGTCGAGGGGGTTGCCCAGGGGGTCGACCACGCGGCCGAGGAAGTTGTCGCCGACGGGCACGGACAGGACCTCGCCCGTCCTGCGGACCGTCTGGCCCTCCTCGATGCCGCTGAAGTCGCCCAGGACCACGACGCCGATTTCGCGGGTGTCGAGGTTAAGTGCCAGGCCGCGCGTGCCGTTCTCGAACTCGAGCAGCTCGTTCGCCATCGCCGAGGGAAGGCCGGAGACATGGGCAATGCCGTCGCCGGCGTCGACGACGGTCCCGATCTCCTCGCGCGCGGCGCCTTCCGGTTCGTACGCCTGGACGAAGCGCTCAAGCGCGTCCCGGATCTCGTCCGGCCGGATCGTAAGCTCCGCCATCTCTACTCTGTCTCCCTATTCGCCTAGCCGGCCAACCGGCGGCGGACTTCTTCGATTCGTCCCACAATGGTGGTGTCGATGATCTCGTCGCCGATGCGGACCGAGAACCCACCGAGCACTCGCTTGTCCACCTCGACGTTCAGGTGCACGTCACGGCCGTAGGAGGAGCGCAGCCACGCCGACAGGCGCTGCTTCTGCCCCTCGGACAGCTCGACCGCACTGCGCACCACCGCCACGAGGCGCTGGCGCTGCTGAGCCACGAGCTGGCCGACCTCTTCCAGGCCCTTCTCCAGGCTACGCCCACGCGGGTGCACCACCAGCTGCGCGATCAGGCGCAGACTCGTCGTGGCGACCTTGTCGCCGAGCAGGTCGCTCAGCAGCTGCCGCTTGCCCTCTTCGGGAGCGGCCGGGTCGACCAGCGCGCGGCGCAGATCGGCGTTGCCGGCCACGATGCGGCCGAAGCGGAAGAGCTCGTCCTCCACCTCGTCGAGCCTGGAGTGGCTCTCCGCCTCCGCGGACGCGGCGACGACGCCGAGCCGTTCGAGCACGTCGGCCAGGTCACCGGCGCGCGACCACTTGCCCGCGACCGCGGACTCGGTGGTGGCGATCGCCGCCTCGCTGACCTTGCCGTCGAGCAGGGAGCGCGCGGCGCGCGCCTTCTGCTCGCCGGACCTGGACGGGTCGGACAGGGCACGGCGCAAGCCGTGCTCGCGGTCGAGCAGAGCCGCGACCGCGAACAACTCGTCGGAGAGCGTGCCGAGGTCCGCAGTAGCGGCGACCGCGTTGAACCGCTCTTCGACCTCGGCCAGCGACGTCCTGCTCAGACCACGCATCAGCGCACCGCCTGCGCGTTCGAGCCTTCGAGCTCGTCGAGGAACCGGTCCACGATGCGGGTCTGCCTGACCTCGTCCTCAAGGGACTCGCCGACGATGCGGCCGGCCAGGTCGGTCGACAGACGGCCGATCTCGGTGCGGAGCTGGGCGAAGGCCGCCTGGCGGTCCGCCTCGATCTGGGTGTGCGCCGCCTCCACGAGACGGCGGGCCTCGGCCTGCGCCTCCTCACGGAGCTCGGCCTTGATCTGCGCGGCCTGCTCGCGAGCTTCCTCGCGCAGCCTGGCGGCGTCGCGACGGGCCTCTTCGAGCTGCTCGGTGTAGCGCCGCTGCAGAGCCTGCGCCTCGGCCTGGGCCTCCTCAGCCCTCTTGATCCCGCCTTCGATCGCGTCGGTCCGCTCAGCCAGAGTCTTCTGGATACGCGGTACGAGGATCCTGCCTACGACAACGAGGACGACGAGGAACGAGAAGATACCGACGACGAGCTCATACGTGTGCGGGATGAGAGGGTTGGCGCCCTCTTCCGCCGCGAGGAGCGTAGCTGCCGTTTTCATGGGTGCAGCCTTCCGTCAGTGGGGGGCAATCAGATGGTCTGGAAGATGAACGGGGCGACCAGACCCAGCAGGGCCAGGGCCTCGGTGAGGACGAAGCCGAGGAGCATGTTCTGGCGGATCAGGGGGTAAGCCTCGGGCTGGCGCGCGATGGCCTGCACGCCCTGACCGAAGATGATGCCGACGCCGATGCCGGGGCCGATGGCGGCGAGACCGTAACCGATGGCGGTGACGTTGCCGGAGACCTCAGCGAGAACGCTCATTGCTGTATTCCTTTACTGGACGGCCGGTGAATCGGTGTCTCACCGGTCATGGATATTCCGGTATGTGGTTCTCAGTGCTCTGCGTGCAGAGAGTTACCGATGTACATCGCCGCCAGCATCGCGAAGAGGAATGCCTGCAGGAACTGGATGAACATCTCGAAGGCGGTGAAGATGATCGTCATGACGACGCCGAGGACGCCCACGCCCGCGCCCAGCGGCGTCAGCTTCTCGAAGAGGAACCAGAAGCCGACCATGCTGAAGAAGGCCAGCAGCATGTGACCCGCGAACATGTTGGCGAAGAGCCGGACCGCGTGCGTGAAGGGGGCGATGATCAGGTTCGAGAGGAACTCGATCGGGGCCAGCAGCACGTAGATGAACTTCGGCAGCCCCGGGGGGAACATCATGTTCTTGAAGTAGCCGACCGGGCCCTGGTGCTTCATGCCCAGGTAGACCTTGAGCACGTAGATCGAGACGGCCAGCACGGCCGGGAAGGCGATGTGCGAGGCGACCGGGAACTGGAGCACCGGGACGACGCCCATGAGGTTCCAGACCAGGACCAGGAAGAACAGGGTCAGCAGCAGGCCCATCCACCGCTCGGCGTCCTTGCCCAGGAAGGGCCGGGCGACCTGGTCGCGGACGAACATGTAGCCGTATTCGACGACGTTCTGCACACCCCTGGGGACGATCTTCGGGCTTGCGAAGGCCGCCCAGCAGACACCGATCACCAGGACCGAGCTGAGAAGGGCGAGGAGAACCGGCTTGGTGAACCAGTCGACCCCGGGAATGATCGGGGTAAAGGAGTTGAACAGCTCGTCAGGCGATGGTGCCCGGAACTGGTCTTCAGGAGCGAGGACCGTCAGCGCAGTCACGCGGCGTTCCCTTCAACGTCGTAGTGTGGATCACAAGGGTTTCCTCGGCGGAGTCTTCGCCACGAAGGGCTAGCGGCCGAACTTCCGGTAGGCCAGATAGCCGGCGAGCACCAGCCCCAGGACGATGCCTATGGGGAAGAACGCGGACATGTCCAGCCACCGGTCCAGCAACCACCCGAGTCCGCCATAGAAGGCCATCCCGGCGAGCAAATAGCTGGGGACAGACCACATGGCATCGGCGAAGTCGCGACCGTCTTCTTCCGGTCGGCGTTCCTGTGCGCTCATCGCGGCCCTGACGATAGCAGGCGAGTGGAGGACTAGTCATATCGGGCCCCGCCCGGAAACCGGCTTCATGAGTCGCCTCTACCGGGAACCTTGGCGTCGGGGTCGACGTACAGCATCTTGGTCTTGATGAAGGCGCGCACCTCGAAGCCTGTCCAGACCAGCGTGCAGACCACGACGGCCCAGGCGAACGCCTGGGTGTTCCAGGCCGTGGTGTCGCGGAACGAGGCCAGCACCACCATGATGACGATGACCTTGATGAGGTAGCTGCCCATCGCCGCGATCGCCATCATCTGAGGGGACACGCGTGCGGCATAGGACACCGCTACCACGCTGATGCTGAAGAAAACCCCGACGAGCAAAGTGCCGAGACCCGCGCCCAGCGCGCCCTTGCCACCCGCCAGCAGCAACGCCACGACAACGGCGACCACCCCAACCGCGACGGTAGGAATCGCGGCGCTCTTGAGTACGCGCACGTCGTTGGCCTGCATCGGTGCTCCATCAGCATGTTATCAAGCGAGCGTTTGCTACCTCCAGAAGCTGTGCATCTGGAGTCCCTGCTCGTGAAAGATATCACAAGCTCATGGAAGACCGCTTTTACCTGCCGTTTCCAGTTGGCGATCAAGAACTACGGGGAAAGACCGGTATGACCGGATTTCCCTCGGCGGTCGCGCGCCCATGCGCGGGGCCGTCCGTCGGCGGCATCGGCCGCCTGACCTGGGGCTCCGGCAGGATCGGCGGCATCGGCCCGGTGGGCGGCCCGTCGTCGTCGGGGTCCTTGCTGCGCGGGGCGGCGTGCGCTCCGCCCCTGCCCCGCCAGCGCGGCAGGGCCATCAGCACGAGAACGGCCAGCGCGAGCACGATGACCACCGGGAACAGCAGGACCGGCACGCCGATCGTGGACATTCCCACGATGCCGAAGGCGAACAGGAACGCCCACGCGTACATGATCAGCACGGACCTGCGATGCGAGTGGCCGATGTCCATCAGCCGGTGGTGCAGGTGGCCGCGGTCGGGAGAGAACGGCGACAGGCCCTGCGACGTGCGGCGCACCACGGCGGTGATCAGGTCGACCAGCGGCAGCACCAGCACCGCCACCGGGAGCAGCATCGGCAGCAGCACGGGCACCTTGTTCATGCCCTCGATGATCGCGGGGTCGAGCGGCGTCACGGTGACGATGGAGGAGGCCAGCACGAGCCCGATCAGCATCGCGCCCGTGTCACCCATGAAGATCTTCGCCGGATGGAAGTTGTGCGGCAGGAAGCCCAGGCAGGTGCCGATGAGGATGGCGGCGATGGCGGCCGTGGTGGTGATGCGCCCGCCGCTGATGTTGTCGGCGAGGAAGATGGAGTAGGCCCAGGTGGCCATGCCCGCGATGCAGACGATCCCGGCCGCGAGCCCGTCGAGCCCGTCGACGAAGTTGACCGCGTTGATGGTCACGACCACGACCAGGATGGTGATCACGGTGCTGAGCGTGTAGTCGAGGCTGGTGGAGCCGCCCCAGTCCTGCGGGAGCGGGATGTAGAGCAGCCGCAGGTCGAAGAAGACCAGCACGCCCGCCGCCGCGATCTGGCCGCCCAGCTTGATGAAGGCGTCCATGCCCCACCAGTCGTCCAGGAACCCGGTGAGCGTGATGAGCCCGCCCGCCACGATCAGCGCCGTCACGGCGTTGCCGTCGGACTCGGCCAGCGCCGCACCCGTGTGCGTGAGGCTGCCGGCGACCAGGAGCCCCACGACCAGCCCGCCGTACATCGCCAGGCCGCCCAGCCTGGGCGTCGGCGTGGTGTGCACGTCTCGCGCGCGGACCTCGGGCATGGCGCCGATGCGAATGGCGAAGCGACGCACCAGCGGGACCAGGAGATACGTCACCGCTGCTGAGATGAGCGCCATGAAGAGGTATTCGCGCACGAACCTAGTTTCCCGGATGCTCCGGCCAGCTGTGACCGGAAAACGACTCAGACCAGCTTAATATTCGCTGAGATATGGGCGATGGATGGCCAGAAGCGCCGAAACTCTTTCCCGAACCTCCGCCACGCTGCCCGGATCCCGCACCGCCAGCGTCACCAGAGTGCCCACCTCCTTCAGCTCCTGAGGTCCCATCCCCTGCGTGGTCACGCACGGTGTGCCGACGCGGATCCCCGACGTCACGGCGGCGGGCTCGGGGTCGTACGGGATGACATTGCGGTTGAGCGTGATGCCCGCGGCCGCGCACCGGCGCTCCGCCTCGGCTCCCGACACTCCCACGTCACGCAGGTCGATCAGCGCCAGATGGGTGTCCGTGCCGCCGGACACGGCCCGCATCCCCTCGACGGCCAGCGCGTCCGCCAGGGCTTGCGCGTTCGCGACGATCCGCCGGGTGTAGCCGGCGAACTCCGGCCGCGCCGCCTCCGCGAACGCCACCGCCTTGGCCGCCACCACGTGCATCAGCGGCCCGCCCTGGATGAACGGGAACACCGCCCGGTCGATCTTCCTGGCCAGCTCCGCGGTGCACAGGATGGCGCCGCCGCGCGGCCCGCGCAGCGCCTTGTGGGTGGTGAACGTCACGACGTCCGCGTACGGCACCGCCGACGGGATCGCGCCGCCCGCCATCAGCCCGATCGGGTGCGCCACGTCGGCCAGCAGCCACGCCCCGGCCTCGTCCGCGATGCCGCGGAATGCGCCGTAGTCGATCAGCCTCGGGTACGCCGTCGCGCCGCACACGATGAGCTTCGGCTGGTGCCTCAGCGCGAGAGCCCTGACCTCGTCGTAGTCGATGAGTTCGGTGTCTCGACGCACTCCGTACGAGACGACGTCGAACCATCTTCCCGAGAAGTTCACCTTGGAGCCATGGGTCAGGTGGCCGCCGTGCGGCAGCGCCATGGCCAGCATGGTGTCGCCCGGCTGGAGCAGGGCGGCGTAGGCGGCCAGGTTCGCGGTGGCGCCCGAGTGGGGCTGCACGTTGGCGTGCTCGGCGCCGAACAGCGTGCGCGCCCGCTCGATCGCCAGCCGCTCCGCCCGGTCCACGACCTCGCAGCCGCCGTAGTAGCGCCGGCCGGGGTAGCCCTCGGCGTACTTGTTGGTGAGGGTCGAGCCCAGCGCGGCGAGTACGGCGGGCGAGGTGAAGTTCTCGCTCGCGATCAGCTGGAGCCCGCCGCGCACCCGGTCCAGCTCGTCGAGCAGAACCTGCGCTATCTCGGGATCCTGGCGTTGTAGCAGGCTGAAATCCGGACCGTAGTAGGGCTGTGCACCCATTTCCTCACTGTACGGCCTAGTGTCCATTTCTCCCATATGTGGCGATTGGCGGAAGTTCGTTCAGAACGCGTGCGGCGCGCCGGCCGTCGTCTTCACCCAGCGCGGCGTATCGGCGGCCTCGTCGCTGATGGCGGTCAGCACGGAGTGGCGGTAGACGGCGAGCCTGGCACGCCATTCGCGCACCTCCTTGACGTAGCGCTCGGCCACGGCCGCGTCCCACGTCTGAGGGCTCCTGGCCAGGCTGTAGGCCTTGTCGAGCGCCGTTCTGAGCGTCTCCAGCTGGGGCATGACGGTCTCCCACGCGAGGACCAGCCGCTCGTAGTCCTCGTTGAACACCCAGGCGGTGGCCGGGGTGTCCAGGGCGTCGGTGGCGCTGATCGGCGGGACCTCGCCTTTGACGAACGCTTTGGGGGCCGGCGGGTCTACGTACATCACGCGCTCCTTTCCGGCGAGCCCGGATCGATCGATCCTGGCGGGCCGTCCGGGCGGATGTCGCGCTCGGCCCACGCGCCCTTGCCGTACTCGCCGGGCGGGACCTCGACGGAGGGCATGTCGAGGGGCTGGATCTCGCTGTGGTCGGTTATGACGGTCTTGAGGGCGTCGAGGGCAGGCGGGGTGACGTCCACCGACACCACGTCGGTGCCGTCACTCGCCCACGCCTCGACCCCCGATCCCACCGCCATCGTCGTCTCGTAGCCCGCCGCTTCCGGCCCGGCCGCGTAGCCAGCCGCCTCTGGCCCGACCTCGTAGCCAGCCGCCTCTGGCCCGGCCTCGTAGGCTGCCGCCTCTGGCCTGGCCCCATAGCCCGCTGCTTCCGGCCTGGCCTCGTAGCCTGCTGCCTCTGGCCCGGCCTCATAGGCTGCCCCTTTCGGCCCAGACTCGTATTCCGGCCCAGTCTCGTAGCCGATCTGCACCTGCACCGCCGACTCCGCCCCGTAGCGGGCCCCTGTGCCTGGATTGCCGTCTGCAGCGTATGGACTGCCGTCCGCTGTCCTCGGATTGCCGTCGGCGGTTCCCGGATTGCCGTCGGCGCCCTGTGCGCCGCCCGTGCGCTGCTCGCCGTCGGCGCCGTACTCCGTCTCGGCGACCGTCGTCGTGGGCGGTGCGTCGGCGGTGGCGGTGCCGGCCGGGGGCTCGGTGCTGGGATTCGTCGGCGGGATGGTGACCGGCTTGCCCTGGTCACCCGTCCCTTGATCACCGGTCCCCTGGTCGCCAGTCTCCCGGTCGCCGGTCGCCCGGTCGCCGTCCTCCACGCCCTGGTCCGGGCGGTCTCCCGTCGATCCGTCGGGCGTGGTCTCCTTGCCGTCCGGCGTGGTGTCCGGCGTGGTGTCCTTGCCGTCCGGCGTCGGGTAGGTGTCGCCCGGCGTCGTGTCCCCAGTGCCGGGCGTCGTGCCCGTGTCGCCGGTATCCGGGCTGGTGTCGGTGCCGTCCGGTGTCTTGTCCGCGGCGCAGGCGTCGTCGGTCGCCGCGGTCGAGGAGCCGTCGTCGGCGGGGGTGGCACCCGTCGTGGTGGACGCGTCCGTCGTGGTGGCGGTGCCGTCCGGCCTGGTGGTGTCGCCGTACGTCGTGGAGTCGCCGTACGAGGTGGTGGGGGTGCCGTCCGTCGTGGTGGGGCCGCCGTACGAGATGGGGGCGGTGCCGTCGGAGGTGGTCGCGGGCGGCGGGGTCGTGAGCCCGTCGCCGCTTCCGGTGGTCGGCCTGCTGGGGTCGATCGAGCCTTGGGGACCGTCCGGGCGGATGTCGCGTTCGACCCACTCCCCCTTGCCGTACTCGCCCGCCGGGACCTCGACCGACGGCATGTCCAGCGGCTGGATGTCCCCGTGGCTCTCCACCACGGTCTTCAGCGCGTCGAGGCTGGGCGGGGTCGTGTCGGCGGAGACCACGTCGCTGCCGTCGTTGGCCCAGGCGTTGACGTTCGCGGCGCCGGTGGTGTCGGCGGACACCTTCGGCATCTCCGCCGGCGGGACACTGCCGGTGTCCTTGAGCAGGGCCTCCAGTTGCTCGGCCGTCGGCGGGTCGATGGGCACCTGCAGGACCTTGACGCCATCGACCTCCACGACCCTCGGTTTGGTCAGGTCGGTCGCGGCCGGCTGGTCCTCGGCCGGGGTCCCGGTCGCGCCCGCGTCCACCTCGGCGCCACGATCGCGCCTGCTGTCCAGGTCGCCGTCCTTGGGATCATCGGCCGGCTGCTCACAGGGGCTCTCATCCGCCCCACTGTCAGTCCCGGTGTCCGTGTCCTTGCCCGTGTCGGTCCCGGTGTCCGTGTCCTTGCCCGCGTCCGTGCCGGTGTCCGTGTCCTTGCCCACGTCGGTGCCGGTGTCGGTGTCCTTGCCGGTATCGGTGTCCTTACCCGCGTCGGTCCCGGCCCCGCCATCCTTGCCGGTATCCGTGTCCTTGCCCGCGTCCGTGCCGGCCCCGCCGTCCTTACCGGTATCGGTGCCGGTGCCGGTGTCCTTGCCCGCGTCGGTCCCGGCCCCGCCGTCCTTGGCGTCCTCGCCCGTCTTGGGCTCGTCATCGGCCCGCGGATTGTCGTACCTGTCCTGGTCCCCGCGCACCCCTCTGGGGTCGTCCCCCATCCCGGGAACGTCGGCCCCGGCCCGCGGCTGGTCCTCGCGCTTCTCCAGCACCCCGAGCCGGACGTTGACGTCCTTGACCATCGCGTCGGCCGCCTCCGCCACCTGGGCGGGACGGTGCGTGGTCTGGGTCGCCAGCCCGGCCCGGCCCATGACGAGCCTGACCCGGTCCTCGACCGCGCGCATCTGCGCGGCCGCGTTCTTCACCTCGGCCAGCAGGTCACGGACCAGCTTCGGATCCATGCCGTCGAACTTGCCCATCGGCCACTCCCGGACGTATCTCCGCTCCGGGCCTCACCGTAATCACGGCCGCAGCGCGCCCGCAGCCGGAATAAGCAGCCGGTATACGTCAGTCGTCGGTCGCGACGTAGCCGATGATGCCGCGCAGCTTCTCCACGGGGATCGCCCCGCGCCGCAGCAGCCTGGGCACGGCCGTGGTGATGTCGAGGATGGTCGAGGGCGTGTTGTCGGTGGTCTTGCCGCCGTCGAGATAGACCGCGATCGACTCCCCGAGCTGCTCCTCGGCCTCCGCGGCCGTGGTGGCGGCGGGGGCGCCGGAGCGGTTGGCGCTGGAGACGGCCATGGGCCCGGTCTCCTTGAGCAGGTCGAGCGCGACCGGATGGAGCGGCATGCGCACCGCCACCGTCCCCTTGGTATCCCCGAGGTCCCAGGAAAGGGCCCTGTTGGCCTTGCAGACCAGCGTGAGCGGCCCAGGCCAGAAGGCGTCTATCAGGTCCTGCCCGTACGGCCCCATGTCGTCCACGAGCGCTGTGGCGGCTCTGACGGTGCCGACGAGCACGGGCGGCGGCATCTCGCGCCCGCGCCCCTTGGCGTCGAGCAGCGCGGTGACCGCGGCCGCTGTGAAGGCGTCGGCGCCGATGCCGTAGACGGTGTCGGTCGGGAGGACCACGAGCTCGCCGCGGCGTACGGCGGCGGCGGCCTCGGTCAGTCCCTCGGTCCGCTGCTCAAGGTCGGAGCAGTCAAAGCGCTTACCCACGGTTTTGTCGCCTCGCTCCGCTCGACGGCGAGCGGCGCTCTCGAGGCCTCCTCCGTTCTCCTCGTTCGGTGGCTTCGCCGCCTTTCTCGTGGTCAGGAGAAGGCCGCGCCGCTCGCGTGCATCCTAGTCCTGGCCCAGCCTGGCGGTGACGAAGCGGTCTCTTCTGGTGAGGTCCTGGCGAAGGCGTACGTCCCGCCAGCCGTTGTCCTCGGGGAACGTCAGGTAGACCGCCCTGCCCTGCTCGTCGGCGTGCTCGACGACGAGCCAGCCGCCGGGGCGCAGCAACCGCCTGGCCGTACGCTCGACCGCGCGCACCTCGCCGAGCCCGTCGGCGCCGGAGCCGTAGAGCGCCCTGGAGGGGTCGTAGTCGCGCACCTCGGGGTCGCGCGGGATCGCGCCGGGCGGGATGTAGGGCGGGTTGGAGATGACCAGGTCCACCTTGCCGTTGAGCTCGGGCAGCGCCTCGGCCAGGTCTTCTGGATGCAGGTGGGTACGGCCCTGGCCGTGCTCGGAGATGTTGCGCTTGGCCCACGTGTACGCCTCGGGATCGACCTCCACGGCGTGCACCTCGGCCAGCGCCACCTCCTGGGCGATGGACAGCGCGATCGCGCCGGAGCCGGTGCCGAGATCGACGACGAGCGGCGCGTTCACGTCCATCTCGCGCAGCGTCTCGATGGCCCAGCCGGCCACCACCTCGGTCTCCGGCCTGGGCACGAAGACGCCGGGCCCGACCGCGAGCTCCAGATAGCGGAAGTAGGCGTGGCCGGTGATGTGCTGCAAGGGCTCGCGGGCCTCGCGCCTGGCGATGCCCTCCCAGAACAGCGCGTCGAAGTCGGCGTCCTTGACCGTGTGGAGCTCGCTCCTGCGCACGCCGTGGACGAACGCCGCGATCTCCTCCGCGTCCGTGCGCGGTGAGGGCACACCTGCCTCGGCCAGCCGGGCGGTGGCGAGGGCGATCTCGTCCAGCAGAAATGTCATGAGTGTTGTGCGAGCTTCTCCGCCATTTCGGCGTCGATGAGGGCCTGGGTGACGGCGTTGAGCTCACCGTCGAGAACCTGGTCGAGGTTATACGCCTTGAAGCCCACCCGGTGGTCGGAGATGCGATTTTCCGGGAAGTTGTAGGTGCGTACGCGCTCGGAACGGTCGACGGTGCGGATCTGCGACTTGCGCTCGGCCTGCGCGGCGGCGTCGGCCTGCTCCTGCGCGACGGCCAGCAGCCTGGCCCGCAGGATGCGCATGGCCGACTCCTTGTTCTGGAGCTGGCTCTTCTCGTTCTGGCACGAGACGACGACGCCGGTGGGCAGGTGGGTGATGCGGACCGCGGAGTCGGTGGTGTTGACGCTCTGGCCGCCGGGGCCGCTGGAGCGATAGACGTCGATGCGCAGCTCGTTGGGGTCGATCTGGACCTCGACCTCCTCCGCCTCCGGATAGACGAGCACGCCGGCCGCGCTGGTGTGGATGCGGCCCTGCGACTCGGTGACGGGCACCCGCTGCACGCGGTGCACGCCGCCTTCGAACTTGAGCCTGGACCACACGCCCTCGTCGCCCTTGGCCCTGATGCCGACCGTGACGTCTTTGTAACCGCCCAGGTCAGAGGGCTGGCTGTCGATGACCTCGGTCTTCCAGCCGAGCCGCTCGGCGAATCTCAGGTACATCCGCAGCAGGTCGCCCGCGAACAACGCGGACTCCTCGCCGCCCTCGCCCGCCTTGATCTCCATGATGATGTCCTTGTCATCGTTGGGATCACGCGGGATGAGCAGATGTCTGAGCTTCTCCTCGAGCTGCGGGATGCGCGCCTCGATCTCGGCCGCCTCGGCGGCGAACGACTCGTCCTCGCTCCCGAGCTCCTTGGCGGCGATCAGGTCTTCCCTGGACGACTCCAGCTCGCGGTAGGTGCCGACGACGGGCGTGAGCTGCGAATACCGCTTGCCGAGCGTGCGGGCCTTGTTCTGGTCTGCGTGCACGGCGGGGTCGGCGAGCTGCAGCTCCAGCTCGGAATACTCCTTGAGCAACTCGTCGAGGTTCACCGTGCGTTCCTTCGGTTGGGTGTGGCTGTTCCACCAACAACGCCGACCCGGCGCACCGGGGTGCGTCCGGGTCGGCGTCGGTGAAGCTACTTGCCCGTGGCCTTCTTGCCGAAGCGCTTCTCGAAGCGAGCAACGCGGCCGCCCGTGTCGAGGATCTTCTGCTTGCCCGTGTAGAACGGGTGGCAGGCGGAGCACACGTCGGCGTGGATGACGCCGTTCTTCGCGGTGCTACGGGTGGTGAACGTGGCGCCGCAGGAGCAAGACACCTGCGTCACGTTGTAGTCAGGGTGAATGTCGCGCTTCATCGCTGTCCTTTCGGGGTGCGGCCGCCGGGTCGCCGTCACGCATGGCGTGAACCGGAACCGCAAAATCGGTCAGCTACCAGTGTGCCAGATCGTGCAACCATCCCAGGCCATCGGGCATTCCCCCGATCTTTATGACGCGGTCACTGGCGTCACACTAGGCTCCCCTCGCACAAACCGTACATTTCACCCCCTATTCAAAGGAACGCCATGAAGAGAAAGGTGCGGTTGCTCCTGGCGACCGCCACGGGGGCCGCCGTTCTCCTCGGAGGCACAGGACTCACCGCCACCGGCGCGTACGCCGCACAGCACGCGCTCGCCATGGCGGACGACTTCACGGGCGACGCCTCCGCCAGCGCATCCGTCCCCGTCGGCAGCGACGTCAACGGGACCGTGACGCTCAAGCTCAAGGACCCGTCGAAGGTGACGAGTGTCACGGGCAGCATCGAACCACCCGGCAAGTCGGCCAAGACGGTGACGTTCGACTTCAGGACCGGCGGCACCGCCACCGAGCAGACCATCACCGGCACCTGGCCGATCACCAAGGACGACCCGGCCGGCGACTGGAAGCTCAGCGTCGTCGTGGCCCGCGACACCGGCACGAACACCACCCCGTTCGTCGTCCAGGTCTCCGGCAAGCAGGGCATCAGCGGCGCGAACGTCAGCCCGGACCCCGTGCAGCTCGTCAAGGGCGAGGACGTCAAGGTCGCGGTCGAGGCGTCGGTGAAGGACGCGACCACCGTGTCGGCCAAGCTCGTCAGCGACACGACCAGCGAGTACTACGACCTCGGCGACCTGGCCAAGGAGTCCGACGGCTACTACCGCGGCGTCACCTACTTCAGCGACGACACCGGCGCGGGCGAGTGGACCCTGGAGGTCTACGCCCACAAGGGCGGCCAGACGCTCAAGGGCGAGGCCGGGTTCTCGGTCGTGGCGGCCGAGGGAGGCGCGTCCAAGAAGGCCAAGTCCAGGGTCACCATCGCCGCGCCGAACAAGGTGCGCAAGGGCAAGACGTTCAAGGTGTACGGCAAGGTGTACCGGGGCTCCAAGGCGTACAAGGGCAAGAAGCTGGAGGTGTACTTCAAGGCGAAGGGCACCAAGACCTACAAGTTCCTGGGGTTCGCCAAGGCCACCTCGACCGGCAGGTACACCAAGACGTACAAGGCCAAGAGGGACGGCTACTTCCAGGTGAAGGTGACGGGCACGAGCAAGACGCGCAGCTCGCTGTCACCGCAGGAGTTCGTCGACGTCAGATGACGTCAGCGGCCTAAATAGGTGAGCACGGCGAGCACCCGCCGATGGTCCTCGGGCGCCGGCCCGAGGGCCAGCTTGGCGAAGATGCTGGAGATGTGCTTCTCCACCGCGCCCTCCGAGACGACCAGCCTGGAGGCGATGGCGGTGTTGGAGCGGCCCTCCGCCATCAGGGCCAGGACCTCGCGCTCCCGGGGGGAGAGCGAGTCGAGCGGAGCACCGCGGCGCTGGCGGCTGAGCAGCTGCACGACGACCTCGGGGTCGATGACCGTGCCGCCGGCCGCCACCTGCCGCACCGTCTCCAGGAACTCGGCCACGTCGGCCACCCGCTCCTTCAGCAGATAGCCGACGGCCTTGCCGATCAGGTCGCCCGCGTAGCGCTCCTCGACGTACTGCGACAGCACCAGGATCGGGAAGTCGGGCCGGACCGCGCGCACCCGCAGCGCCGCCCGCAGACCCTCGTCGGTGTGGCTCGGCGGCATCCGCACGTCGACGATCGCCAGGTCGGGGTCGTGCTCCAGCACGGCAGCGACCAGCGCGGCCCCGTCGGAGACGGCGGCGACGGTGACGATGCCCCCGTCGGCCAGGAGTCGCGCCAGCCCTTCGCGCAGCAGTACGGAATCCTCGGCGATGACCACGCGCATGTGCACATGACTACCACTCGCAGGGCAGCTCCGCACGCACGAGCGTGGGACCGCCGATCGGGCTGTGCAGGACCAGTACGCCGTCGATGGTGGCCGCCCGGTCCGCCAGGCCCGCGAGCCCGCCGCCCGGACTGACCACCGCGCCGCCGATGCCGTTGTCCCACACGTCCACGACCACGCCGCGGTAGTCCCGGACGACGGTGACCGCGGCCTCGGTCGCCGCCGAGTGCTTGGCCATGTTGGCCAGCGTCTCCGCCACGATGAAGTACGCGATGCTCTCCACCGCGGCGGGCGGGCGTTCGACCAGTTCGACCGACACGTCCACCCGGATCGGCGCCCGCGCGGCCAGCCCCGACAGCGCGGCGTCCAGCCCGCGGTCGCTCAGGATGGCCGGATGGATGCCCCTGGCCAGGTTGCGCAGCTCGGCGATGGCGGACTTCGTGCCCGCGTGCGCCTGGGCGATGAGCATCCTGGCCTCCTCGGGCTCGTGGTCGAACTTGGCCTGCGCCCGCCCCAGATCCACCGCGACGGACAGCAGCCGCTGCTGCGCGCCGTCGTGCAGGTCCCGCTCGATCCTGCGCCGCTCGGCCTCGGCCGCGTCGATCCCCCTGGCCCTGCTGGCCCGCAGCCGCTCCTCCTCGCTGCCCCCCAGCAGCACCACCGCGAGCGTCCCGTGCAGCCACGCCATCCCCCTGACCAGGTACGCGGTCAGCACCAGCGCCCCGGCGCCGAAGACCGAAGCGACGCAGGCGCCCAGCACGTCGTCGATGACGATGTCGCTGTACACCCCGCCCCACTCCTGCAGCGCGAGCCACACAGGCGCGAACAGCAGCACCGTCGTCACCGCCCACAGGAAGATCGACACCGCCGCCTCGACCAGCCCGAGCGGGACGAGCATCAGCAGGTAGCCGAGGTCCTTCCAGGTCGCCGGATCCGACATCAGCCACCGGATGTGCGCGCCCAGCCCGCGCTCGGGACGGCCACGGTACGGGTCGGCGATCGTGATCCCGAACGCCACCCGCAGCACCCGCCGCTCCAGCATCGCGCCGCCGCGCCACACGAGCACGGTCGCCATCGCCAGCGGCACGCCCACCCACACGATGGACAGCGTCAGCGAGATCGGCACCGCGAAGGCCAGCACCAGGTACCAGCCGAACCCGAACGCCACGCTGACCAGCAAGTACGGTGCCGCCCGCCAGGTCATCGGATCGGCCAGAACTCCCAGAGGGCCGTTCGGCCCCAACGGCACGCGGTCTTTCAACGCCACGGATCGCATGCGTCAAGCCTGCCCGGCAAGCAGGCGGGAGTGAATCCGGCAGCCTTCCGTCGTCGGGGTGGGGATAACCCCACCCCGGGGAAGGACAAGCGAAAGGGGCGGCAGGAAACACCCTGCCGCCCCTCAAGCTGGAGCCGCTAGTCGCGGTCGTTGCTCACCGTGGTCTTCTGGACCTGCAGGAGGAACTCCGCGTTGGACTTGGTCTCCTTCATCTTCTCCAGGAGAAGCTCGAGCGCCTGCTGCATGTCCAGCGCGTGGAGCACGCGGCGCAGCTTCCAGACGATCTGGAGCTCGTCCTTGGCCATGAGGATCTCTTCCTTACGCGTGCCGGACGCGTCCACGTCCACCGCGGGGAAGATCCGCTTGTCGGCCAGACCGCGGTTGAGCTTGAGCTCGGCGTTGCCGGTGCCCTTGAACTCCTCGAAGATGACCTCGTCCATCTTGGACCCGGTCTCGACCAGGGCCGTGGCGAGGATCGTCAGCGAGCCGCCGTTCTCGATGTTGCGGGCGGCGCCGAAGAACCGCTTCGGCGGGTAGAGCGCCGTGGAGTCGACACCACCCGACAGGATGCGGCCGGACGCCGGGGCCGCCAGGTTGTAGGCGCGGCCGAGGCGGGTGATCGAGTCGAGCAGGACGACCACGTCGTGACCCAGCTCCACCAGACGCTTGGCCCGCTCGATGGCGAGCTCGGCGACCGTGGTGTGGTCCTCGGCGGGACGGTCGAAGGTCGAGTGGATGACCTCGCCCTTCACCGACCGCTGCATGTCGGTGACCTCTTCAGGCCGCTCGTCCACGAGCACGACCATGAGGTGGCACTCGGGGTTGTTGTGGGTGATCGCGTTGGCGATCGCCTGCAGCACCATCGTCTTACCGGCCTTGGGCGGCGAGACGATGAGACCGCGCTGGCCCTTGCCGATCGGCGCCACGAGGTCGATGATCCGCGTGGTCAGGATGTTGTGCTCGGTCTCCAGGCGCAGGCGCTCCTGCGGGTAGAGAGGCGTCAGCTTGTTGAAGTCGGGCCTGTTGCGGGCCTGCTCCGGGTCCATGCCGTTGACGGTGTCGAGGCGGACCAGAGCGTTGAACTTCTCGCGCCGCTCGCCGTCACGCGGCTGCCTGACGGCACCGGTGATGACGTCGCCCTTACGCAGGCCGTTGCGGCGGATCTGGGCCAGCGAGACGTAGACGTCGTTGCTGCCGGGCAGGTAGCCGCTGGTCCTGACGAACGCGTAGTTGTCGAGGATGTCGAGGATGCCGGCGATCGGGATCAGCACGTCGTCGTCGCCGATGACCGGCTCGGTGCTGTCGAAGCGGTCGCGGCCACGGCCACGGTTGCGCTCCCTGAAACGGCCCCTGCGGCCACGGCCGCTGCGGTCGTCGTCGTCGCCGCCGCGCGGGTCGTTGCGCGGGTCGTTCCGCTGGTCGTTCCGCTGGTCGCCCCGCTGATCACCGCGCTGTTCACCACGGCCCGAGTCGGCCGCGCGCTCGCGCTGGTCGCCCCGGACACCGTCGCGGCCGTCGCGGCCGTCACGATCCCGGCTGTCACGACCGTCGCGTCCGCTGTCACGACCGCCGTCACGGTCGCGGCTGCCGCCCTCGCCGCGGTCGCTCACGCGGTCGCCAGTCCGGTCATTGGCCCGGTCATTGGCCCTGTCGCCGGCCCGGTCGTTCGTCCGGTCACTGACGCGGTCACCGGCCCTGTCACCGGCCCTGTCACTGACACGGTCGGTGCTGGTGCTGGTGCGGTCGCCACGCTCGCGGCGCTCACCGCGGCTGCGGCGCTCGCGACGGCTTTCGCCGCGCTCGGCGCGCACGTCGCCCTGCCCGGTCTCCACGGGCTGGGCGGCCACGGCGGGCTGCTCGGCGATCGGCTCGGGCGCCGGCGCGGCCACGGGCTCAGGCGCCGCCGCCACGGGCTCGGCGGCCTGCGGAGCCGCCTCTTCCACGGTCTTGGTGCGGGAACGTTCCCTGCGCGTACGCGTGGGCCGCTCGGCCGCCGGTGCCGCCTCGGTCGTGGCGGGTGCTTCCGCCACGGGTGCGGCTACAGGTGCGCCATCTCCGGAACCGCCACCCTGCTTCTCCTGGATGGCCGCGATCAGCTGGCTCTTCCGCATGCGCCCGGTCCCGCTGATGCCCAGCTCCGCGGCCATCTTCTGCAGCTCGGGCAGCACCTTGGCGGACAGGCCGGTGCCGGAGCGACGCGCACGCGGCTTGGCCGGGGCGCGGGTGGGGGTGTCGCCGGACGCCGGCTCAGCGCCTGATGCGTCGGAGAGGAGTTCGGTGGTGTCGCTCAACTAAAAGGTCCTTCCCAGGGGTCGGGCGCCGGTTTTGTTCTGCCGGACGTCCCGGAGGTGCTTGCGATCCGGCGGGACAGACCGGGTCGGGGTGCACTTTGCGATCTTCGGCTGTCGCTGGAGACGGCCGCCACTCTTGGGGAGGGGCTCGTCCAAGCCGCCACAGGACCGTGGCGCGTGGCTGACACCCCCCAGATTGCTGTCGCCAACCAGACGTCGAGATGATTCGAACGCGCAGGTCCCCGTCCACGCCGCCTCACGTTGAGCCAACCGGGTGTGGGCCAACCGGAGGCAACGGATTCCGGGGAGACAGCCGCGCTGCTCACGCCTCGCGACGTGAAGCATGATGCAGCGATGTATGGCTGACAAGCACGCACCCACCAAGGGGGCATCTGGTGCGGCTATTAGCCTAACATCACCAGCGCACACGGCTATTCCCTGAAGGTCTAAAGAGGCATCAGCGTGTCTCGGGGAACTGAACGTTCGCACCAACCGGGTCGACGTCCATAAGCTGGATGTGCCAGTCATTACCCACTTCTGGCGCGATCAAATCCTGCGTATCCGAGGTCGAAAACGCAAGAACCGTGGGACCCGCTCCCGAAACGACCGCGGGCACGCCCACTGCACGGAGACGTTCTACCAGATTCGCGCTCTCCCGCATCGCAGGCGCGCGGTAGTGCTGGTGGAGTCGATCTTCTGTGGCGGCGAGCAGCAGCTCTCGCTCCGGACGCTGGGTCAGCGCGGCGATCAGCAACGCGGCCCTGCCGGCGTTGAAGGAAGCGTCCTTGTGGGGCACGTCCTTCGGCAGCAGCCCCCGTGCGGTCTCCGTGGCCAGCCGCGTCGATGGAATGACGACGACAGGGCGGATGCGCTCGTCGGGAGCCAGCTTCACCATATGGGGTGACGCAGCGTGGTCGGACCAGGCCACGGTCAGTCCGCCGGCCAGACAGGGCGCCACATTGTCCGGATGGCCCTCCATCTCGGTGGCCAGCGCGAAGACCTCGTCGTCCGAGATTTCGCCATCGGCCAAAGCGCGCGCCGCGAGAATGCCCGCGCACACCGCCGCCGAGGAGGATCCCAGGCCGCGCGCGTGCGGGATCCTGTTGCGGCAACGCAGGCGGATCCCCTCCGGCTGCGGCACCCCCATGCGCGCGAACGTCTTGCGCATGGCCTTGACGACCAGGTGACCCTCGCCCGTGTCGACCTCGCCGGCGCCCTCGCCCTCGACCGTGACGCGCACCCCCGGCTCGGCGGTGAGCTCGGCCTCGACCTCGTCGTACATGCTCAGGGCCAGGCCCAGCGCGTCGAACCCCGGTCCGAGGTTCGCCGACGTGGCAGGCACCCGGATTTCAACGGTCCTCATGCACTCACGTTTCCCTCATCACTTCTCACTCCCCGTACACACACGTGTTCTCCCCACGCACCCGCCCGCGCGCCTGCGCTCGCGCGCGCCCCCGCGCGCGCACGCGTCAGGCGAGGTTGAGCGCCGCCGCGGCGGCGTGGACGTCGATGGGGATGACGACCGGCGCCGGCGCGCCCGAGATCGCCCAGTCGGGGTCCTTCAGGCCGTTGCCGGTGACCGTGCAGACGATGCGCTGACCCGGCTCGACCAGACCCTGCGCGTGCGCCTGCAGCAGGCCCGCGACGCTGGCCGCCGACGCGAGCTCCACGAACACGCCCTCTTCCTGCGCCAGCAGCTTGTACGCGGCCGCGATCTGCCGGTCGGTCACCGCCTGGATGGCCCCGCCGGAATCGTCGCGGGCCGAGGTGGCCAGCTCCCAGGACGCCGGGTTGCCGATGCGGATGGCGGTGGCGATCGTGTGCGGATGGGCGACGGGCGCCCCCTCGACGATCGGCGCGGAGCCGCTGGCCTGGAAACCGAACATGCGCGGCAGCTTCGACGACACGCCGTCGGCCGCGTATTCCTGGTAGCCCATCCAGTAGGCCGAGATGTTGCCGGCGTTGCCCACCGGGATGCAGTGGATGTCGGGCGCGTCGCCGAGCGTGTCGACGATCTCGAACGCCGCCGTCTTCTGCCCCTGCAGCCTGAACGGGTTGACGGAGTTGACCAGCGCGATCGGGTAGCTGGACGACAGCTTGCGGGTCATCTCCAGGCAGTCGTCGAACGACCCCTCGACCTGCAGCAGCGTGGCCCCGTGAACGAGCGCCTGGGCCAGCTTGCCCATGGCGATCTTGCCCTTCGGCACCAGCACGGCGCAGGTCAGCCCGGCGCGGACGGCATAGGCCGCGGCCGAGGCCGAGGTGTTGCCGGTGGAGGCGCAGATGACCGCCTTGGCCCCCTCCTCGACCGCCTTGCTGATGGCCATCGTCATGCCGCGGTCCTTGAAGCTCCCCGTCGGGTTGGCTCCCTCGACCTTCAGGTAGACGTCGCACCCCGTGAGGGCCGAGACGCGGTGCGCGGGCACCAGCGGCGTGCCGCCCTCCAGCAGCGTGATGACAGGCGTTTTCGTGGTCACAGGAAGACGCTCGCGGTATTCCTCGATGAGGCCACGCCACGACCTGCTCATGATGACTCCCTACCTGCGGTGTTGGGCACCGAGTGTACGGGGTGTGGGCGGCCGCCGAGGAGCGGCGTCCACTGGTCGGACACCGGATCTCAGTCTATGGTCAGCCGGCGCCCCGGACCACGCCTGTTGGACAGGGCCACTATTCAGGAAATTCTCAGCATCTCCCGATAAGGTCTGAGCAGGGGGTCACCACGATGAACGCGCGTCCTGCTTTGAGGCAGAACGACTATTCACCAATCGCGGCACCGCAGCTCGGCGCCTGGTCACCCGCCCTTTCCGTGAGCGTGGTGATACCCGCTCACGGCGGGCAGGACAAGCTCGGACTGACGCTGGCGGCGCTGGCCGCGCAGACGTACCCGGACCACCTCATGGAGGTCCTGGTCGTGGACGACGGCAGCGCGCCGCCGCTCCGGCTGCCCGAGCTCCGGCCGGTCAACACCCGCCTCGTACGCGTGCGCGACGGCTGGGGCATCTCCAACGCCGTCAACACCGGCGCCAAGGCCGCCGACGGCGAGATCATCCAGCGGCTCGACTCCGACATGGTGGCCTGCCGCGAGCACATCGAGGCGCTGGCCCGCTGGCACCACGTCACGGACTACCTGGTCACGATCGGGATGAAGAAGTTCGTGGACGCGCCGCCCGTCAGCCCCCGGCAGATCTTCGAGGCGCGGCACCTGAGCGAGGTGTTCGACCTGGCCGAGGCCGTGTCGAGCTCGACCGAGGCGACGATCGCCAAGACCGACGGGCTGCGCAAGAGCCGCAACCCGTACCACGTGTGCACCGGGCCGACCTTCGCGCTGCCCAGGGAGGTCTTCCACGCCGTGGGCGGGCTCGACCCGACCGTGGCGAGGGGCGAGGACACCGAGTTCTCCTACCGGCTGGCCATGCACGGCGTGGTGTTCGTGCCCGACCTGGACGCGCAGGCGGTGCACCTGGGGCTGCCCGCGCAGCATCGCGACAGGGAGCGGGCCGTGCGGGCGGTCGAGCCGTACCTGGCGCATCGGATCCCGCTGCGCAGAGACCTGCGCAAGGAGCGGGGGCGGCGGTGGCTGGTGCCGTACGTGGAGATCGTGCTCGACGTCACCGACACCTCCGAGTCGGTCGTGCGGCAGGCGGTGTCGGCGGCGCTGGACGGCAAGCTGCAGGACGTCGTGGTGACGCTGGTCGGGCCGTGGTCGCGGCTGGACGACTCGCGGCGTTTCGCCCTGTCCGACCCGTGTTTCGAGCTGCGGCTGCTGCGTGACCTGTTCGCGCACGACGAACGCATCCGCCTGATCGACGAGGCCGCGCCGACGCCCGCGCCCACCCCGTTCCGCTACCGGGGGCCGGTGGACGTGCCGCTGCACAAGGCGACGCTGGAGCGCATGATCGAGTCGGTGCAGAAGGACCTCGCGGGCGTGCTGGTCGTGGACCTGCCCGACGGGCGCACGGCGCGCCTGGAGCGCACCTCGGCGCTCGGCCGCGCCACCCTGCTCGCCGGCCCCGGAGCCGACCTGGACGATCTCATCGACACCACCCACGGGGTACGCCACGAGCCGCCGGACCGCTTCTGGCCCGCACCCGCGCAACCGGGGCCGGTCACCATTCCCGCGCCGGTGCCGCTGCCCGTGGAATCGCCGGAGAAGACGCTGCTCAGACGCCTGAAGTCGGCCCTCCGCCCGAACTGACCCCCTGACGGCTTCCGCAGGTGCATTCAGGCCGCGCAGGCCTGCGCGCAGAGTGCGTCCGTCACGCAGGCGTTCGGGCGGGGCGCGTTCAGCCGCGCAGGCGTTTGCGCAGGGCGCGTTTCATCGTGGAGGACACCAGCGCGCGCAGGCTCTGCTGGGCGCGGTTGGCGGCGGCGAGCTGGCGGCGCAGGGCGCCCACCTCGCGGCGCAGCTCCACGGCCGTCTTGCGCCAGCGCCCCGCCTCTTCCTTCCACTTGGCCACCTGGGCGCGCAGCCGCTCGGCCTCCTTGGCCTGCCTGGCCGCCTCGGCCTGCGCCTCCACCCGCGCCCGGTACGCCCCGCGCCGGCCGAGCGGCGGCGCGGCGTCCGTGCCGAACCCGTACGTCTCGGCCTCGACCCAGGAGACGCCCGACACGGCGTCGACCACGTCGTCCAGGTCCTCGCCGTCGGCGGCCACGATCCGGGCCCTGGCCAGCGCGGACGTCCGCTCCAGCCGGGCCGCGAGCACGCCCTGTGACGACTCCTGGAGCAGCACGTTCACCAGCCCGAGCCCTTCGTCGCGGGCCAGGTCGAGCAGCCGGGCGAGGCTGTCCTCGCCGGGGACCCAGCCGGCCGGCAGGCGCAGCACGAACGGCACGGCCGGGTCGACGTCCTCGGCGGCGGCCAGGCGTACCCGGCCCTCGTGCTGGTAGTGGCCCTGGACCAGCACGAGATCGAGGTCGGGGTCCTTCAGCGGCGCGCGGCGCTCGCGCTCGACGGCGTCCCATGGTCCGAGCAGGAGGACGGAGATGTCCGGCACGGTGCCGGCCAGCAGGGCGTCCACCGTGGCCCGCACGCTCTCGTAGCCCGCCGTGCCGTCCACCACCACGGTGACGTACGGCACCTTCCACTGCCGCCCCGGATGCCCGCGGAGCCAGCGGTAGGCCGGGATGCGGTCGGCCACGAACGCGTGGCTCACCCGGTCGATGGACTGTTTGTCGCGCATCCGCATGGTGGGACCGAGGTGGTACGCGCGGGCCGCGGGCTCGGGGACGAAGACCGCGCCCGCCTGGCTCAGCCGGTAGCCCATCTCGGTGTCCTGGCCGAGGATGAGCTCGTCGTCCATCGGCCCGGCCGCCTCGATCAGCCGGGCGTTGACCGAGGTCGCGCCCCCGACGTGCAGGCTGAACGGGCGCTGCGGGTTGTCGGTGAGCCCGTCGGTGCGCTCGACGAGGTCCACGATCCAGGCGTGCGGCTCGGCGGGCTCGAAGTGTTTCTCCAGGTCGTCCGGCAGCTCGGCGGGCAGCTCCGCGCCGGTGAACCTGATGTAGCCGGTCACGACCAGGTAGGGCGCCGCGTGGTGCCAGCGCATGTGGGCCTCGATCGCGCCCGGGGTCAGCACCACGTCGGAGTCGAGCCAGTGGATCACGTCGCCCGTGGCCGCGGCCAGGCCGGCGTTGCGGGCGTTGGCCCTGCCCGGCGTCGCGCACACGATCAGGCGCGTCCCGGGCGGCCGGGTGGCGGGCAGGCGCAGCGGCGGCGTGCTGCCGTTGTCGACGACGATGACCTCCGTCAGCCTGGCCGGGTAGGTCTGCCTGGCCAGTCCGGCCAGCGCCAGGTCCAGCTTGTCCTGGCCGCCGTAGGCCGGGATGACGACGCTGACGGTCAGCTCGGGGGTGAGCCGGGCGGCGGGCGTGAGCACGCGATAGTCGTTGCCGCGCACTCTCGACGTGTTCGTGAGGGGGTCGCCGCCCAGCTTCATGCGGCTTCCATCAGCAGGCTCGGGCGGAAGCCCCGCCACTGGTTCGCCGCCACCTTGAGGAAGTGGGCCAGCGGGAGCTGCCATGTGTGCTCGTCGCTGAGCCCTCTGCGCAGGACGTAACCCAGCCCGTGGGTGCGGTAGACGCGGGCGCCGGCTTTCTGCGCCGCTTTCAGGAATTCGAGATCTACGGCGCGCGGCAACCCAGGAAATCCGCCTATTTCGTGAAACTTCGCTCGGGGGACCATGATCGTGCCGCCCGCCACGTGATCAGCCCACACTTCGCTCGGATAACTCGCCCCGCTCGCGAACGTCGTGCGCCTGATCGTCGCCCGCAACGGCTCCAGGTAGAAGAACTCGGCCGTCGTGCCCACCACGTCGGCCTCCGCGTACGACAGCGCCATGAACAGGTCGGCCAGGTGGCGGGGGCCGTACCAGTCGTCGTCGTCCCACTTGGCCAGGTAGTCGCCGCTCGCCAGGGCGGCGACCCGGTTGAGCACCTCGCCGAACGGCACGGACGCCTCGGCCTCGATCCACCGCACGGGCAGCGGGCAGGACCCGATCGCCTCGCGCACCTGCTCGTGGGCCACGCCGTGCAGCCCGAGCAGCACCTCGGCCTCGACGTCGCGCTGGCGGGCCATCTGGGCCAGCGCCGCGCCGGCCAGCCCGGGCCGCTTGGTCGACATGACGATGCTGACCTTCGGCTTGGCGCGGCGGTGGGCGAGGCGGCGCAGGCGCACGCTGTGCTCCTCGCGCCTCAGGTCGGCCACGCAGCGCGCGGTGCCGTCGGCGGTGTGGCCGCGCCAGGCGTGGTCGGTGAGCAGCGCGGCGAGGTCGCCGGGCACCCAGGGCGCGGCCTGATCGGCCGTCAGTGGGATCCCGGCGGCGGCCAGGCCGAGCAGGCCGTCGAGCGGCACCTGGGCCGCGGGCCACTCGATCTCCAGGCCGCGCAGCGGGCGCAAGGCCGCGATGTCGAGCGGCTCGCCGTCGATCACCCAGCCGCTCTCAGCCCAGTGCAGGCGGGCGAGCCCCTTCTCCGGCGTACGCGCGAAGCCGCTAGGGGTGACGGACATGGGTGGCGCTCTCCTTGACCGCGTGGGACTCAGTCGGCGCCTACCTTACGCCGGATTTACTAGCCAGTAGACGCGTCGGTCACTTTCGGGAGGAAGCCCGCAGAGATTCCCAGTTTTCCTCCAGGAACTTATGTCACGGTGGGGGCCCGAGTTTACTAAGGTGTCAATAATCCCTTGATGTCCGTGACGCCTGCGATGTCCAACTAGGTGCGAGCAAGGCGTGATCTACGAAAGGTATGCGCGGATGCTATCGCCCCGCCGACTGGCAGCGACCGTCGCACTCCTCGCCGTCCTGGCCGCCTGTGTGCTGGCGCTTCTCGTACTCGCAGATCTGATCACGTTCGGCGCCGCGGCGGCCACGGCGGCGTTCCTGGTCTCGCTGGCGGCCCTGGCCGTCCTGCTGCTGGCCGTGCGCCGCCTCGACGGCAAGGCGCAGCGGATCGACCTGCGGGTCAAGAAGCACGAGACCGAGCTGGCCAGGACCACCACGGCGCTCAAGCGCATCGAGACCCGGATGGACCTGCTGGTGCAGGCCGTCGAGGACTCGGCGGCGCGGCGGGCCGACGACCTGGGCGCGATTCTGGCCTCGCTCGGTGAGGACCGGGTGAACGCCATGGCACGGGCACGAGAGGTGGAGGAACTGCGCGCGGAGGTTCGCGCGCTGGCCAAGGACGCCGTATGACGCCGGCCAGGCAATCTGTGCCGCGGGTCAGGCACAACGACTACGGGACGCTGCGGCCGCCCGCGATCGGGGCCTGGGAGCCGTCGCTGCGGGTGTCCGTGGTGATCCCGGCCTACGACTGCGCGGACGCGCTTGAGCGCACGGTTCCCGCGCTCGCGCGGCAGACGTACCCGTCGGAGCTGGTCGAGATCGTGATCGCCGACGACGGCAGCCGGCCGCCGATCGAGGTGGCGGGCGCCCGGGTCGTACGGGTGACCGAAGGGTGGGGGCGCGGCGCGGCCAGGCAGACGGGGCAGCTCGCGGCCACCGGCGACGTGATCCACTGGCTCGACGCCGACATGCTGCTGGCCGAGGACCACCTTGAGGCGCACATGCGCTGGCACCACCTGATCGGCTACGCGGTGGTGATCGGCGACACCCGGTTCGTGGACGAGCCGGGCGAGGAGGGCGTCCAGTCCGAGTACACGAGCAAGACCCTGGAGTCCACCAGGCGGCTCAGGGACGCGGGGGCGAGCGCGTACCTGTCGCACACGGGCGCGTCCACCTCCGTACGCGCCGAGCTGCTGCGCGCGGCCGGCGGCGTGGACGTCTCCCTGAACATGGCCGAGGACACCGAGCTGGGCTACCGGCTGGCTCAGACGGGCGCGGTGTTCATCCCCGACGCCGAGGCCAGGGCGTGGCACGTCGGGCCCTCCACCGTGATGCTGCGGGAGAAGGAGGTGCACCGGCACAACTGGTCCTACCTGGGCGATCTGATCCCCGACCTGCGCTGGTTGCGCAACCATCCGCGCCGCCACTGGCTGGTGCCGTACCTGCGGGTCGTGGTGGCGGCGACCACGTACGAGCAGACGCGGGCGACGGTGGACTCGGCCCTCGCGGGCACCCTGGCCGACGCCGCCGTCACGCTCGTCGGCCCGTGGGGCAAGCTGACCGGCGAACGCCGCTCCAACCTCGACGACCCGCTGCTGGACCTGCGGCTGCTGCACCATCTCTACGCGCATGAGCCGCGGGTCGTGTTCGCGGAGAGCGTACCCGCCACGGCCGCCCCCGCGCCTTTCCAGCTCAGCCTGCCCGCCGGGTGGGTGCTGGGCGCGGACACGCTCGCCAAGCTGGTCGGGCACGCGGACCGGGACCTGCTCGGGCTGGTCTGCGTGGCGCTGGCGGAAGGCGCGGAAGGCGTCGTGGCCGCCCGCTTTGAGCGCACGGCCGCCTTCGCCCGCGCCGCCCTGTTCGAGGGGAACGCCGACGATCTCGTGGACGAGATGTTCGGGACGGAGTGGATCAGCGGGAGCGAGTACGGCTTCGCCACCGCGGAGGACGCCGAGCCGCTGGCCGGGGACCCCGCGAAGTGGCGTGGAGTGGCCACGCAGCGCCTGGACGAGGTCAAGGAGCTGCGAGCGGAGGTGTCCAGGCTGACGGCCGAGGTCGAACGGCTCACCACCGAGCCGCCGCCGGACGCGGACGAGCCGCCGGGAGCGCTGCGGTCGTTCATCAGGCACCTGCGGAGCGCCGGATGATCCGGGAACTGCTGGCGGAGCTGCGGGGCGCCCCGGTGTTCCTCGCCGGGATCGACGACATCGAGCCCGTGTACGCCGGCGCGGGCGGGCGAGCGAGCGTCATCGACCTCGACCGGGACCTGCTGGAGCCGCCCGCCGCGGTCGAGCGGGCCCGCGAGGTGCTCGTGCTCGCCAGGACGCCCGCCGACCTGCGCAGGATCGCGACGCTGCACAAGCTGCTGCCCGAGGCCGAGCGGGTCGTGGTGGCCGTGCTCGACACGCCCGCCTCCCATCCAGCGCCCGTGCCCACCCCGACGCCCGCCCATCGGTGGCGGTCGCTGACGGATCTGCGGGTGTACCAGCCCAAGAACCGGGTCTGGGTGGTGGACGCCCGCTTCTCGGGGCCCACGCCCGCCGGGCGCACGGTCGCGGCCACGGCGCGAGCCTTCGCGGGGCATCGCCTCGACGTGATCGCGGCGCCGGCGGCGGCGATCGCGGGCGTCGGGGCGGCGGCCTGGCGTCCCGGTGACCCCAACGCGACGCCGGCCGAGGTCACCGGGCCGGTGCCGGAGCGCGTGGGGGCGCCGGGCAGCGACATGGTGCTGCGCACGCTCGACCACACCTCCGACGAATCTTCCTCCGAGGCGACCGCCGGAAACGCTGACGGGAGCGAGACGGCCGACGTCCCTGCGCCCGCCGCCGACGGGAACCTGGTGTTCGGGTGGGGCGCGGACGGGGAGTCGGTCGAGTGGGCCGGGGATCAGACTCCCATCGAGCGGCCCGCGCTGGCCGCCGCGAGCTGGGAGCGGCTGGGCCGTCCCGGCATGGCGGACTCGCCGCTGGCCGACCCCGACGTGCTGGGCGAGCCGTCGATGGTGCCGCCCGTGGACGAGCGCATGGTCAACCCCCAGGGCTTCATCACCACGCCGTCACGCGGCACGGCGTCGCTCGCCGAGCGCGACGGCCGCTGGTCGGTGCTGCTGGACGGCAAGGTCGTGACGTCGTTCGCCGAGTCCGGCGGGGTCACCGACGCGGAGGTGTCCAGGCTGCGGCAGATCCGCGGCGTCGAGGTGGACTGGCACCACGCCCACAGTGGCCCGCTGGCCGCCGTCCGGGTTCTGGCGGGGCTGGCCACCGCGGGGGTGCCGCTGGTGGCGGACGCGGTGCCGCGATGGGCGGGCGCATTGGGCGAGGAAATCATCGGACTTATCGAGCTTCGCCCCGATATTTCGGATGATCTCCGGCGGGAGGAGCACAGCATCCGCCTGCGCCGCGCCGCCCTCCGTATCCATGGCGTGGCGGCCCGATGGGAGCAGCTCGGCGCGCCCGCGCCCGCCCCGCCGCTCACCTCGGTCCTGCTCGCCACCCGCCGCACCGACATGGTGGCCTTCGCGCTCGACCAGATCGCCCGCCAGCGCGGCGTCCAGCTGGAGGTGATCCTCGCCCTGCACGGCGTCCCGCAGGGGCATCCGGACGTGGCGGCGGCGATCGCCGGGTTCGAGGGCCCGCTGACCGTGTTCGAGGCCGACCGCCAGGCCGTCTTCGGCGAGGTGCTGAACGAGGCCGCCGCCAGGGCCTCCGGGTCGTTCCTCCTCAAGATGGACGACGACGACTGGTACGGGCCCGACTTCCTGGCCGATCTGCTGCTCGCGCACTCGTACTCGGGGGCGCAGGTGGTCGGCACCGTGCCGGAGTTCGTCTACCTGTCCTCCATCGACGTCACCGTGCACCGCAGGCAGGTCACCGAGCAGATCACCAGCTTCGTCGCGGGCGGGACGATCCTGGTGGAGCGCTCGGCGTTCCAGGCGGTGGGCGGGTTCAGGCCGCTGCGGCGGTCGGTGGACACCCAGTTCCAGGAGGCGCTGCAGGCCGCGGGCGGGCAGATCTACCGTACGCACGGGCTCGGCTACATCCTGCGCAGAGGCCCGGCGGCCAACCACACCTGGCAGGAGCCGATCGGGACGTTCCTGCAACGCAACAGGCAGCAGTGGCGTGGCTTCCGCCCGAACGCCCTGATGGCCATGGACGGACTCCTGCACCCATGACCGGCATCCCGCGCATCCGCCGCAACGACTTCGGCTCCCTGACTCCGCCCGCGCTGGGCGACTGGGAGCCCACGCTGACCGTCACCGTCGTCATCCCGGCCCACGACCGCCAGGAGACGCTGGACCTGACCCTCGCGGCCCTGTCCGCCCAGAGCTACCCCGAGCGCCTCCTCGACGTCGTGGTCGTGGACGACGGCAGCAGCACGCCGCTCCGCCTGCCCGAGCTCGTCCCGGCCAGGACGAAGCTGATCTCCAGCCCGCCGGGCGGCTGGGGCCGGGCCTGGGCCGTGCAGGCGGGGCTGGACGCGGCGGCGGGCGACGTCCTGTTCGTGCTGGACGCCGACATGGTCCCGCACCGGCAGCACGTGGAGGCCCAGCTCCGCTGGCACCACCTGGCCCCGTACGTGGTGGCGCTGGGCTGGATCGACTTCACCGCGGCCACCGAGCTGCCGACGCAGGAGAACGTCCGCCAGGCCCTGGAGACGGGCGCGGAGGCGGAGCTCTTCCCCCTGTCGCCGCAGCGCCACGACTGGGCCGAGCAGATCATCGCCGACCATGACGGCCTCCGCACCGCCGCCAGCTCCCTGGCCACCCGCATCCACGTGGGCGCCACGGCGTCGTACCCGGCCGCGCTCCTGCGCTCGATCGGCGGCCTGGACACTTCGCTGGTGCTGGCCGAGGACACGGAGCTGGGCTACCGGCTGACCCAGGCGGGCGTGGTCTTCGTCCCCGACCCGCAGTCCAGGGCGTGGCACATCGGCCTGCCCACCGCGATGCGCGACTTCCGGGCGCTGAAGCGCTACAACGACCCCTACGTGGCCGATCGCGTGCCCTACCGCCGCTATCTGCGCACGGAGGCGGGGCGTCAGTGGCTGGTGCCGTACGTGGACGCGGTGCTGCCCGCCGGCTCGTACGAGGACGTACGGGCCACGGTGGACGCCCTCCTGGCCGGTTCTGTCCCGGACGTCCGGGTCACCGTCACCGGCGAGTGGGACGCGCTGACCGCCACCCGCCGTTCCCCCCTCACCGACCCGCACCTCGACCTGCGCCTCATCCAGGCCTGCTTCGACCACGACGCCCGCGTCCACCTCGCCGGAGACCAAGACGCCCCGCTGCCGGGAACGCCCCCGTTCCGCCTGTCGCTCCCCCCGGGCTGGACGCCCGCGAAGGACACGCTGGAGCGGCTGGTGGCCCACATGGAGGAGCACGATCTCGGGGCGCTCTGCGTGGCGCTGGACGAGACCGGCGAGGGCGTGACGGTCGCCCGCCTGGAGCGTACGGCGGCCCTGTCCAGAGCCGCGCTGGTGGCCGCTCCGGGGGACCGGCTGGACGACCTGATCGACGCCCTGTTCGGCCTGGAGTGGGTGGACGGGGAGACCTACGGGTTCAAGCGCCGCCCGGCCGTCTACCCGCCGCGCAGGAAGCCCGTCCCGGAGATCGACCGGCTCGCCGCCGAGCACGACAAGGAGATCGCCCTCTACCGCAAGCGCACGGCCGCGCTACGGGCGGAGCTCGCGCAGCTGCGCAGGGAGTCGGGCAAGAACGGCAGGGACGCGGCCCGCTGGCAGGAGAAGGCGGAGGCCTGGCGCAAGGAGGCGGTCAGGCTCGCCCGCGCCCAGAACCGCACCGTGCTGAAACGCGCCGTCCGCCGCGTCCGGGGCCTGGCCTTCCCCGACAACTGACGCCCGGTACGCGGCCGCGCCATCCCGGACAGCTGACGCCCGGTACGCGGCCGCGCCATCCCCGGCAACTGAGACCCCGTGCGGGCGCCGCTCGAAGGCGGGCGGCGCCGCGGCGCTCGGCTCAGTCGTCGCCCTCCACGCGCATCACGCTGGCGATCGCACGCACGATGTCCAGGTCACGCAGCCCGTCCATGGTCGCCGACAGCGCGGCGTCCGTGGCCCGGTGGGTGACGATGACGAGCTGGGCGTCGTCGCCGTGCCCCTCCTGGCGGACGGTCTGGATCGACACGTCGTGCTGGGCGAACAGGTCCGCGACCCGCGCCAGCACGCCCGGCTTGTCCGCCACGTCCAGCGCCACGTGACAGCGCGTCACGGTCTCGCCCATGGGGTGCGCCGACAGATCCGCGTACGTCGACTCCTCCGACCCGCGCGTGCCCGCCAGGCGGTTGCGGGCGACGGCCACCAGGTCGCCCAGCACGGCCGAGGCCGTGGGGGCCCCGCCGGCGCCCTTGCCGTAGAACATGAGCTGCCCCGCCGACTCCGCCTCGACGAAGACCGCGTTGTACGCCTCCCGCACCCCCGCCAGCGGATGCGAGCGCGGGATCATCGCCGGGTGCACCCGCACCCCGAACGAACGGCCGTCGTCGGAGCGCGCGCAGATGGCCAGCAGCTTGATGACGTAGCCCATCGCCTTGGCCGAGGCCACGTCGGTGGCGGTGATGTCGGTGATGCCCTCGCGGTGCACCTCGGCGGCCGTGACGCGGCTGTGGAAGGCGAGCCCGGCCACGATGGCGGCCTTGGCGGCGGCGTCGAAGCCCTCGATGTCGGCCGTCGGATCCGCCTCCGCGTAGCCGAGCGTCTGGGCCTCCTCCAGGGCGTCGGTGAAGGACGCGCCCGTGGAGTCCATCTTGTCGAGGATGTAGTTGGTGGTGCCGTTGACGATGCCGAGCACCCGCTTGACGTGGTCGCCGGCCAGCGACTCGCGCAGGGGGCGCAGCAGCGGGATGGCGCCGGCCACGCTCGCCTCGAAGTAGAGGTCGCCGTTGCCCGTCCGCGCGGCCTCGTGCAGGGTGGCGCCGTCCTCGGCCAGCAGCGCCTTGTTGGCGGTGACCACGGACTTGCCCTTGGACAGGGCGGCGACGATCAGCGAGCGGGCCGGCTCGATGCCGCCGATGACCTCGATCACGATGTCCACGTCGTCGCGCGTGACCAGGGCCTCGGCGTCGGTGGTGAGCAGCGCGGGATCCACCTCGATGTCGCGCTTGCGGCCCAGCCTGCGCACCGCCACCCCGGCCAGCTCCAGGGGCGCGCCGATGCGCGCGGCCAGGTCACCGGCCTGTTCGTGCATCAGCCTGATGACCTGCGAGCCGACGACTCCGCAGCCCAGAAGAGCCACTTTCAGCGGTTTCACAGCTGCCCCCTCAAGAGATCGTCCTCGGTCTCGCCACGCACGATCACGCGGGCCGCGCCGTCCGCGACCGCCACCACGGCGGGCTTGGGCAGGTAGTTGTAGTTGCTGGCCAGCGAACGGCAGTAGGCGCCGGTCGCGGCCACGGCGATCAGGTCGCCGGGGGCGAGGTCGGCGGGCAGGTGAACGTCGCGCACGATGATGTCGCCGCTCTCGCAGTGCTTGCCGACCAGGCGGCAGAGCATGGGCTCGGCCTGGCTCTCGCGGCTGGCCAGCACGGCGGTGTATTCAGCGCCGTAGAGCGCCGTGCGCACGTTGTCGCTCATGCCGCCGTCGATGCTCACGTAGGTGCGCAGGCCCTCGACGTCCTTGACGGTGCCGACCGTGTAGAGGGTGACGCCGCCGGGACCGACGATGGTGCGGCCGGGCTCCACGGTCAGCCGGGGCACGGGCAGGCCCGCGTCCACGCAGACCTTGGTGACGATCTCGCGCAGCCCGTCGGCCAGCTCCTTGATGTCGGGCGCCTCGTCGCCTTCGACGTAGGCGATGCCGTAGCCGCCACCCAGGTCCAGCTCGGGCAGGACCACGCCGTGCTCGTCCTTGATCTGCACGAGCAGCATGGCCAGCCGCCGCGCCGCGACCTCGAACCCGGCCGTGTCGACGATCTGCGAGCCGATGTGCGAGTGCAGCCCGACCAGCTCCAGCTGGGGAAGGGCGAGGATCCTGCGTACGGCTTCGGCCGCCGCCCCCGTGTTGAGGGACAACCCGAACTTCTGGTCGTCGTGCGCCGTCGCGATGAACTCGTGCGTGTGCGCCTCGACCCCGGTGGTCACCCTGATCATCACCTTGGGCCGCAGGCCACGCTGCTCGGCGAGGTAGCCGAGCCGGGCGATCTCCTCGTAGGAGTCGACCACGATGTGGCCGATCCCGGCCTCCACGGCCCTGGTGAGCTCGGCGACGGACTTGTTGTTGCCGTGCAGCGTGATGCGCTCGGGCGGGAACCCGACACTGAGCGCGACCGCCAGCTCGCCGCCGCTGGCCACGTCGAGGCCGAGGCCCTCGTCCTGGAGCCAGCGGACCACTTCCTTGCACAGGAAGGCCTTGCCGGCGTAGTGGACGTCGGAGTCGGCGAACGCGGTCGCGTAGTCGCGCATGCGCGAGCGGACGTCGTCCTCGTCGAGGACGTAGAGGGGCGTGCCGTGGTCGCGGGCCAGGTCACGCACGTCCATGCCGCCGACCGTGAGCGCGCCATCGGTCCGGGTCGACGTTCGGGGCCAGATCGCGGGATTGATCCGGTTGAGGTCGGCGGGCGCCAGCGGTGGGCGCTCGTGGGGCAGCATCTCGGCGTGCCGGTCCCCGGCGGGATGGGCGAATCGACTCACCCGATCGAGGCTATCGGAAGCGCCGCTCTCCCATGACCGCGTGCCCACGTATCGAGACGCGATCAAGCTCCAGAAGGGATATTTTTACGATTTTTCGCCGTTTGGCCGGATATTTTACAATTCATCACAGCCGTTCCGGGCCCATGAGCACGCCGCGCACAGCCCGCGCCAGCCGCACCCGGGCCGTGTGCACCGCCCCCGGCCGCTCGTCCCCCACCGGCACGGCGGGCGCGTGCTCGTGCGCGTCGTGAAAGGCCAGCGCCAGCCGCACCAGGTACGTCTCCCACCCCGGATCCCGGCTGACCAGCCGCCCGGGCAGCTCGGCCAGCACCCGCAGCACCCCGCGGTCGTACGGATCGGACAGCAGCTCCGGCCGGAACCCTTCCTCCGCCACCCCCAGCTCGCCGGCCCACCGCTCGGCCGCGCAGGCCCGCGCGTGCCCGTAACGCACCACGAACCCCGGGTTGTCCCAGGTGCGAGGAAAGTCCGGCCAGCCGGGCTCCGGGATCGCCACCGGCTCGAAGGACTCCAGCAGCTCCCCCGGCACGCTGACGACGATCCGCAGGAGCCCCCGCCCGCCGACCGCCACCCCGGCCACGCCGTCCAGCGCCCGCACCCGCTCCGCCAGCGGCCCGGCCGGAACCCGCCGCCGCAGGGCCGCCGCGGAGACGTACACGGCCTCGTGCTCCCACGTGCCCTCGGGCGCCGGCGGCTCCCCCAGGATCTCGGCCAGCTCGCCAGGCGTCATGGGGCGACTCTAGGGCTCAGATGAGCGCGTGCGGCTCCGCGGAGCCGTACTCGACCAGGTGGGCCGCGCCCAGCAGCCAGCGGTCCTCGTCGCGTACCCGCACATATCCGAATCTGTCGGTCGAGAACACCTTGATCCCGTCCGTGCGGCACTGCCGCATGAGCACCTCGTCCCAGCCCTCGGTGAGGTCGGCGAAGCCCAGCTCGCGCAGCGTGTTCCTGCGGGCGATCAGGGTGGCTCCGTTGATCTCCGGGAGGTAGGAGTACTCGGCGTCGGGCTGCTTGAGCAGCGTGGCCTGGGGTTTGCGCAGGTGGGCGTAGAAGGCGGCCTTGCCGACGATGTCGGCGGTGCTGAACAGGAAGGCCCGCCGCAGGTCGGACAGGTAGTGCGGGCCGTAGACGTCGCGCGGGTCCATGACCGCCACCAGGTCGGCCTCGCACAGGTCGATGCCGGCGTCGAGCATGGCGCCCTCGGTCATCGCCGGGTGTGGGCGGCGGTAGATGACTTCGACGTCCGGCAGCACGTCGCGGGCCCGCAGCTCGGCCTCCGGCGGCCCGATGACGATGAGCTGGCTCACGCCCGACTGCTTGGCGACCTGGGCGAGCCCGTGCTCCATCAGGAACGGGTCGAGGATCGGCAGCATGACGGAGGTGTCGAGGGTGGCGCGGGCGCTGGGCAGGCCGATCGCCTCCAGCAGCTCGTCGACGCGCTCGGTCATCGTGCCCATCCCGTACGCCCTGCGCAGCGCCACGTGCGCCCGCCGCGTGTCGGCCTCGGTGCCGATGGGCGTGTTGCAGGCGGCGATCTCCGCCAGCCGCCACTGCGGCGTGCCCGGCGGGCAGTCGGCCGCGGCCGGCCAGCGGTAGGAGGTCAGCACGTCGGGGTAGCGCAGGTGGCCGGGCAGGAGCTGGTCGAGCGTGAGCACCCGGTCGATGCGCCCGCCGGCCAGCGGCAGCGGGTTGTGCACCCGTGGCTGCACCCCGAACTGCAGGCGCGGCCAGGCCACCGTCAGATCGGTGGTGAAGCGGTGCTCGAACAGCTCGGCCGCCGCCGCGTAGTCCGCGACGTCGCCCTGGGTGTGCCAGAAGACGGTACGGATGCCGCGCTCGGCGCACCACGCCAGCAGCGCCTTCAGCCCCTCGCCCGGCTCGCCGGTGAGCTCCTGGACCCACGGGCCCTCGGTGACGGACTCGACCACGAGCAGGTGGGGCACCTCCAGCGGGAGCACCCTGGCGAAGTCGCGCGGCGTGAAGCCGGTCGTCTGCCGCCACTCGTAGCGCAGCAGCGCCTCGGCGTGCGGGTCGGCGATCACCGCGGCCGTCAGATGCGGCCGCGTGTTCGGGCCCGTCGGCACCCGGAAGGGCCTGAGCTTGAACGAGGCGCCCCCGAGCGTCCTGATGGTGCTGGTGGCCTGGAACGCCGCTCCCGGCCGCTCATCCTTGGCCTTGTCCGCGGCCACGGGCTTGCGCTTGGGCGCGATGGGCCGCTTGACCGGCTTGGCCGCGCCCCTGAGCCCCTTGGCCAGCCGCATCGGGTTGTTCTTGCCGCTCTTGATGGCGTCGCCGAGACGGTTCCAGCGGGCGACCTTGATCGAGGACAGCTTCCAGTTGGCGACCTCGGCCTGGAAGCGCTGCTCGGCCAGCTCCCTGCGGAGCTTGTCGGCGGCGGCCTGCTCGGCCTCAAGCCGCTCCTCCACCTCGCCGAGCTGCTCGGCCAGCGCCTTGACCTCGTCGGCGCTCTGCTCGGCCGCGGCCAGCTTGGCCTGGGCGGCGTCCAGCAGCCTGGCCAGCTCCGCCGCGCGCTCAGCCTGCGTGATGGCATCCCGCAGCGCTCGGCGCGTGCTCTCCAGCTCGGTTGTCACCGGTCCTCCTTCATCGGCCCGACCACGCAGACCCGGCAATTCCGACAACGCACACCCTGCCGACAAAGACGCTGTGTCTCACTGCTCGCTCGCCCCGCTCACTCATGGACCTCCGCTTCCTCGGCCCGGCAAAGGATACTCTTCTGCAGGAAGCGTCTCGAAGGGATGAGATCCGGTGCAGTTCAACGTAAGGCCCTACGTATGTGGTGCTCTCGGCCGGATCGACACTGCCATATTGGGCAAACTGACCGCCGCGGGCCCTCGGGTCCGGCCTGCGCTGCAGCAGGCCGAGGCGGCCTTGTTCAGCTCCACGCCGCTGCCGCCGTATCACCGTGCGGAAGGCGCGTTCGCGTTCGCCTGGGGTGAGCGCCGACCGGCCGGTCCCGAGGAGTGGATCTCGGTCGCGGAGACGTACGAGGCTCCCGGCCTGATCGGCGACGGCCGGCGGGTCACGCTGCACACGGGCGGCCTGGGCCTGGTCGACGTCTACTACGTGCGCCACGGCGACGCTGTCTACTTCTCGTCGCTGATCCAGCCGCTGCTCAGCCTGGTGCCGGTCGCGATCGACTGGTCGGCCTGGGCCTCGATCATCCAGGTGACGTTCCCGCTGGGCGAGGCGACGCCGTACAGCGAGGTCAAGCGGCTGCCGGGGTCGAGCGCGCTGGTGTTCGAGCACGACCGGCTGACCACCGAGCGGCGGTTGCCGCGCTGGCTGCGCACGGAGCCGTACGAGTCGTGGATCAGCCCGGAGGAGATCGTCGAGCTGCTGCACGAGGTCTACCGGGACTACGACGGGCGCAAGCTGCTCGTCCCGGTGAGCGGCGGCTACGACTCGCGGCTGCTCGCCAGCGTGGCCAAGGCCCGCGGGATGGACGTCGAGTCGTGGACCACCAGCCCCGATGACGGCAACGACACCGACATCGCGTTCGCCAGGTCGATCACCCGAGAGCTGGGCATCCCGCACCGCGTGATCACCCAGGACGCCGCCGACTACCCCGACGACGCGGTCGAGGTGGCCCGCAGGCTCGAATACCTGACCCCGCACCACGCCTGGTACGCGCCCTTCGCCAAGGAGGTGCACGGCGCCGGCCGGATCCTGGTCGACGGGCTGGCCGGCGGGCCGCTGCTGAAGAACTTCATGGTCAGCGGGGCCGCGCTGGAGGCCACGACGCAGGCCGAGCGCTCGGCGGCCGTGCTCGACTCGCTGTCGCTCGGCGCGCCCACCCAGCCGTTCCTGTCCAAGGTCGCGGCCCAGTGGGTGGAGGAGACCGTGCGCGAGCAGTTCGCCGCCGCCACCTCCATGATGCACGGGCACCGGGCCGAGCTGCCGCTGTCGGTGCTGCACACCAGGACCGTGCGGGGCATCGCGCGCTCGGCGGTCAACCTGGTGGGGCCGGAGGCGTCGTTCGCCGCGCCGTTCATCCACCCGGACTTCTTCGACGCCGCGCTGTCGGTCGGCGTGGCGCGCAAGGCCCAGGGCCGCTTCTATCGCGAGGTGCTGCACGCGGCCAATCCCCGCGTCGCCGCCCTGCCGTCCACCAACGTGATCAAGCAGCCGCTCCAGCGGATCCCGCTGCGCTCCACGGCCGCCCCTGCCCGAAATTATGCGCACAGCATGCTGGAGACCGTGGTGAGCCGCGTTCCGGGGCTGCTGTCGGACGAACTGCACGAGGTGGTGGCCGGCGGACCCGACGCGCTGACCCGCTTCAACAGCTGGAACGACCGTTTCTGGGTGCGGGGATTGGTGCTGTTCGGACTGTGGCTGAACGACCACGAGAACGACCTCAGGGACGTCGCAGCACCTTTTTAGTGAACTCTGGGTAACAGGGTGATTACATACGGATCTCGCGGGTATTAACCGTCGCACAGCAGAAGCGGGTTCCGGAAAGCCAACGGGCTGGTAGTGTTCGGCCCGTAAGCGCCGCACAAACGGGCACCGGATCACAAATCCGGTCTTGTCTGAGGGCATGGAGTTCGCAGGGATGACGACTCCACGCGGCGCGGTCACCAGATAACAACGCCGGGGCATAACCGGTGACTTCGTCCTGCCCACATCTCTTCCTGTGAGCGACATATGATCAACGCATCCCCATTGCCAGAGCCGATCTCCGAGGCGTTCGTCTCGGCGGATCCAGGCTGGTACAAGCGGGCGGTGTTCTACGAGGTCCTCGTCCGGGGGTTCAAGGACTCCAACGGCGACGGCACCGGCGACCTGCGCGGTCTCGTCGAGAAGCTCGGCTATCTCGAGTGGCTCGGCGTCGACTGCCTGTGGCTGCTGCCACTGTACGAGTCGCCGTTGCGCGACGGGGGCTATGACATTTCGGACTATATGAAGATCCTCCCGGACTTCGGGGACCTGGGGGATTTCGTACAGCTGATCGAGGCCGCCCACGAACGTGGCCTGCGGATCGTCACGGACCTGGTGATGAACCACACCAGCGACCGGCATCCCTGGTTCCAGGCGTCCAGGCACGACCCCGAGGGGCCGTACGGCGACTTCTACGTATGGTCCGACCATCCGGGCGGCTATCCCGACGCGCCGGTCATCTTCATCGGCGCCGAAGAATCCAACTGGACCTACGACCCGGTGCGCAAGCAGTACTACTGGCACCGCTTCTTCCACCACCAGCCGGATCTGAACTATGACAACCCGGCGGTGCAGGAGGCCATGCTGGAGGTGCTGCGGTTCTGGCTGGACCTGGGCATCGACGGGTTCCGGCTGGACGCGGTCCCCTACCTGTTCGAGCGGGAGGGCACCGCGTGCTCCGGGCTGCCGGAGACGCACGCGTACCTGAAGAAGATCCGCGCGGAGGTGGACCGCCTCTACCCGGACCGGGTGCTGCTGGCGGAGGCCAACGGCTGGCCGGAGGACGTCGTCGAGTACTTCGGCGACCCCACCACGGGCGGCGACGAGTGCCACATGGCCTTCCACTTCCCGCTGATGCCGCGCATCTACATGGCGGTGAAGAAGGAGACCCGCGAGCCGATCTCCGAGATCATGTCGCGCACGCCCAAGCTGCCCGAGCACGCGCAGTGGGGCATCTTCCTGCGTAACCACGACGAGCTCACGCTCGAGACGGTGACCGAGGAAGAGCGCGACTACATGCACAACGAGTACGCCAAGGACCCGCGCATGCGCGCCTACCTGGGCATCCGCCGGCGCCTGGCCCCGTTGCTGGACAACGACCGGGACCGGATCGAGCTGTTCACGGCGCTGCTGCTGAGCCTGCCGGGCTCGCCGATCATGTACTACGGCGACGAGATCGGCATGGGCGACAACATCTGGCTGGAGGACCGTGACTCGGTCCGCACGCCGATGCAGTGGAGCCCCGACCGCAACGCCGGGTTCTCCTCGGCCGACCCGGGGCGGCTCTACCTGCCTGCCGTCATGGACCCGATCTACGGCTACCAGGCGGTCAACGTGGAGGCCCAGCAGCGGCACGAGGGGTCGTTGCTGCACTTCACCAGGCGCATGCTGGAGATCCGCCGCAACCACCCGGTGTTCGGCGTGGGCGCGTACACGGAAATGTGGTCGTCGAACCCGAGCGTGCTCACGTATGTGCGCGAGGACGGCGACGACGTGATGCTGTGCGTGAACAACCTGTCGAAGTTCCCGCAGCCGGTCGAGCTCGACCTGCGCAGGTTCGAGGGGATGACGCCGATCGAGGCGCGCGGCGGGGTGCGGTTCCCGGCCATCGGGGAGCTCCCCTACCTGCTCACGCTGCCTGGGCACGGCTTCTACTGGTTCGCGTTGAAGCAGGCGGAGATCCGCGTGGAGACGGCGATCAGCGTGACGTGACGGGCACCTGGGCACGGGCCGCGCGGCGGGCGGGAATGAGCGCCACCGCGAGGGCCGTGCCCACGGCTATCACCATGGCCAGGCTCAGCGTCAGGGCCGACGGCGAGCGGCCGATACCCGCGCCCACGCCGCTCGTGGAGCCCTGCAGGTCGATCAGCCAGGTGACGATGGACGCGCCCGCGGCGGCGCCTGCACCGACGCCCAGCACCACCAGCAGCCCCGTGCCGGTCACGAGCGTGGCCATGACCTGGCGCGGCGTCAGCCCCATGGCCTTCAGCACCGCCAGGTCGAAGGCGTGGTCACGCAGGCCGAGCGCGCTGGCGGTGAGCAGGTTGGCCAGGCCGATCAGGGCCAGCACGGCGATCATCGCCACGATCACCACTCTGATGATCGACAGCCGGTCCGCCGGGTTGACCGCGATCTGGACGTCCAGGCTCTCCGACGACTCGGCCAGCAGCCTGCCGCGTACGTCCGCGGGGTCGCTGCCCGGTTTGAGGGCCAGCGCGTAGAACTCCGGCGGCACCGTGTCCTTGGCCGCCAGGCTGTCCAGGCCCACCGAGAGCACCTCGCCGTCGGCGTCGGGCTCGATGTTCCTGCCGACGATCCTGACGATCAGCGGCGTGCCGCCCACGGTCAGCCGCACCCGGTCGCCGATCTTGAGCCCGAGCAGGTCGAGCAGGCCCTGCCCGGCGACGGCCTCCCCCGGCCTGGTGTACATGCGGCCCTCGACCACGGGGAACGGGTAGGGTCTCGCCGAGCCGCCGATGGCCCGCACCTTGACCGAACGGGCTTCGCCGGGGGCCAGGGCGTTCACGTCGGTGCCCGGGTAGACGGCGGCCACGTCTCTGTCCTGCTCGGCGATCCGCTTGGCGTCCTCCGCCTCCAGCTTGCCCTGCCTGACGTACACGCCGGCGTGCTGGCCGACCTGCTCGGGGTGGCTGAGGAAGTTGTCCAGCGTGGCCCACACGCCGAGCCCGATGGTGATCATCATCATCGGCACCGCGAGCCCGAACGCCGTCAGGAACGCCGGCACCCGCCTGGTGAAGGCGTCCCTGGTGCCGAGCACGAGGGCGGGCGGGAGGCGTACGAGGAGGGCGAGCCTGGCCAGCCTGGACAGGTGGCCGCGCGGCGGCGCGGCGGGCACGTCGGGGATCGGCGGCGTGCGGCCGCCGCGCCATGCGGGCACCCCCACCGCGGCCAGCACCAGCAGGGCCGTGCCCGCGACGATGGCCAGCACGGGGATCGGGGCCACGGAGGTCGCGCCGAGCATCGCGGCCATCACGCCCCAGCCCGCCAGCGCGCCGATCCCGACGCCGAGCAGCCCGAGCGCGCCGTGCTCGACCAGGAGCAGCAGCGAGAGCTGGCTCCTGGTGAAGCCCAGTGACTTGAGCGTGGCCAGGTCGCGGAGCTGGCCGAGCACCCGGCCGCCGGCCGCGTTGGCCAGGGCGAGCGCGGCGGCCACGATCCCGACCACCCCGAACAGCGCCAGCAGCGTGCCGAGCAGCCGGTTGTCCAGCTCCATGGCGGCCCTGACCTCGCGCCAGTTGTAGACCCGCTGGAGCTTGTCCTCCAGCATGACGACCACGCGCTGCGAGACGACCTGCGTGGCGTCCGGGTCGGCCAGGCGCAGCCCGGTGACCCACTCGCTGCGGCCCAGCATGGGCTCGATCCGGTCCAGCATGGCCGGCAGCACGTAGGCCAGGCCGGGCGTCCACTCCGGGTAGAAGCCCTGCTCGGCGGAGTCGGCGATGCCGCGTACGTAGAGAGTGTGGCGCTCGCCGCTGAGGGCGATGATCGTGAAGGGCGCCCCGATCCTGAGCCGCAGCGAGGCCGCGAAGGACCGCTCGACCACCACGCCGTCAGGCTGGGCGGCGTCCAGCCACCGGCCCTCGGCCACCACGGGGTGCGCCACCAGCGGCGGCACCTCCGGCATCGCGCGCAGCGCGGCCGGCTCCTTCTTGCCGTCCTGCGCCACGGTCACCGGAGCCGACCGGTAGGGGCCCGCGGTCTGGCTCACGCCGTCGATGTTCCCCAGGGCCACCTGGGGGCTGTCGTCGGTGTAGAGCCAGACGTGGGCCCCCTCGGTCTGGGCGAACAGGCTTCGCCACGGATTGGTGGAGTCCTCCAGGAGGGTCGCCGCGGTGATCAGCGCGGCCACGATGCCCGCCACGGCCAGCACCGTGAGCACCGCCTGACCCGCTCTGGCCCGCAGGTCCGCCCTGATCCACCGATTTCCCGCCCGCGCCGCGCTCATCTGAGGTCGATCACTTCACCCGCGGTGCGGTTGCGCCTGCGCGCGATGCGACCGTCGTCCACGATCTCGCCGTCGAACAGCGACACCAGCCGGTCCGCCAGGCTCGCCACGCGGGCGTCGTGGGTGACCATGACGATCGTCTGCCCCTCCTTGTGCACCTCGCCGAGCAGGCGGAGCACGTCACGGGTGTTGCGGCTGTCGAGGTTGCCCGTGGGCTCGTCGGCCAGCAGCAGGCTGGGCTGGTTGGCCAGCGCCCGCGCCAGCGCGACCCGCTGCTGCTCGCCGCCGGAGAGCTGGGCGGGCGAGGCGTCGGCCCTGTCGGTCAGGTTGAGCGCGCCGAGCAGGCTCTCCCTGCGCTCGCGCGCCACCTTGGGCGAGGCCCCGGCCAGCAGCGCGGGCAGCTCGACGTTGTCGCCCACGGTCATGTTGGACACGAGGTTGAAGAACTGGAACACGAACCCGATCTTCTTTCGCCGCAGGAGCGCCCAGGCGCTCTCGGAGAGGGTGTCCACCCGCTTGTCGTCGAGCCAGATCTCGCCGCTCGTCCTGGCGTCGAGCCCGCCGAGCATGTGGACGAGCGTGGACTTCCCGGAGCCGGAAGGACCCATGATCGCGACGAACTCGCCCGGCTCGACCTGCAGGTCCACACCGCGCACGGCAGGCACGGGCACCGCGCCATCCTGGTAGATTTTGACCAGATTGACCGTTTTCACAACCGCGCTCATGCCAGATCTTCCTGGCAACGCTCCAGCCAGTCAAGGTCAGCCTGGAGATGCAGCATGGCACCCTCGATGAGCAGCATCGCCACCCGGTCCGCCGGCGGCGTGCGCTCCAGCAGGTCGTTGAGATCACTCATGAGCGACAGGTAGTGGCGCCGCTGTCTGCTGATCAGCGCCATCCGGTCGGCGATGCCGGTGAGCGGCGCGAGCACGAGCTTCATGAAGAACTCGTCGCGGACCCTGGGGCCCTCGGTGGGCTCGTCCACCCAGACCGTGAGCAGCTCGCGGCCCTTGGCGGTCAGGTAGTAGACCTTCTTGTTGGGCCGGTTGGACTGCTCCACGTCGACCGCTCTGACCAGGCCGTCCTTCTCCAGCCTGCCGAGCGTGACGTATATCTGGCCGATGTTCGGGGAGGGATAGGCGCTGCCGAACGTCTGCTCCAGCGCCTGTTTGAGCTCGTAGCCGTGCGCGGGTTCTTTGGCCAGGAGCGCCAGCAGGTGAAGCCGCACCGCATCACCTCCCGCTCATGTTACGTATGCGTTACGGAGTTATCCGTTGACCTACAGATTACATGTGTGCATAACATGAATGCATCTACCTAACACGTATGTATCCACTCTGAATACGGAGGAAACAGAGTGCTGCGCTCGCTTCCGCTCGTACTGGTCGTGCTTCTGGCGACGGCCGGATGTGCGGCTTCGAGCAATGAGGGCGGCGGCGAGACGGAGACGGGCGGAACAGGGCCCATCACGTTCGCCACCGGACGCGACACCACGGCGTACCTGCAACCCCTGCTGGATCGCTGGAACCAGGCCCACCCGGCCGAGAAGGTGACGCTGCTGGAGCTGCCCGAGGCCGCCGACGAGCAACGCGCCCAGATGGTGGCCAACCTCCAGGCCCGGAGCAATCGCTACGACGTTCTGGGGCTCGACGTGGTGTGGACTGCCGAGTTCGCGGAGAACGGCTGGATCATCCCCCTGGAGCGCGGGTTGTTCCCGCTCGACAGGTTCCTGCCGCCGGTCGTGGAGACGGCCGTCTACAAGGACAAGCTCTGGGCCGTCCCCTACACCAGTAACGCCGGGCTGCTCTACTACCGCACCGACCTGGTCAAGAAGCCGCCGCAGACGTGGGCCGAGCTTCGCGACCAGTCACGAGAAATCACGAAAAAGCATGACATCGGAGGGTACGCCGGGCAGTTCTTGGCGTACGAGGGGCTCACCGTCAACTTCTCCGAAGCCGTGCAGTCCGCCGGCGGGCAGATTCTCAGCCGCGACGGCACGAAGGTGACCTTCGACCCCGCCAAGGGCAAGCTGGCGCTCGACTTCCTGCTCCAGGGAATGCGCGAGGGCTGGATACCCAAGGAGTCGCTGAGCTTCAAGGAGGAGGAGACGCGCCTGGCCTTCCAGGAGGGCCGGCTGGCCTTCGCCCGCAACTGGCCGCACGCGTACGGTCCCGCCAGGGCCGAGCTGGGCGCCAAGTTCGCGGTCACCAGGCTGCCGGGACTGAACGGTCCCGGGTCCAGCTCGCTCGGCGGGGCCAACCTCGCCATCAGCGCCTACTCCAAGCACCAGCACACCGCCCAGGAGTTCATCCGCTACTTCACCAGCCTGGAGAACGAGCGCCGGGTGCTCACCGAGGGCTCCTTCCCGCCCGTGTGGACAGAGCTGTACGACGATCCCGCCCTGATCAAGCGCTTCCCGTACCTGCCCGCACTCAAGGAGAGCATCCTCGCCGCCAAGCCACGGCCGGCGAGCGCCAACTACAACCAGCTGAGCCTGGTGATCGCCAGTTCGGTCGCCAAGGCCCTGGGCAACCCCTCCACCGAGACCGCCGACGACGTCGCGGCCTCCATCAAGTCCGAACTCGAAGAGATCATCAGAACCCAGTGAGGCAGCCATGCGAAAAGCCAGTGCAGCAGCGATTCTGGCCGGGCTCGCGGTAGCCGTCGCCGCCTGCGGCAACGCCCCGACGACCACACAGCCCACCGCTTCGGGCTCCGCTTCGGCCCCCGCCGCGGGCGGCAAGACGCTTGAGGGCGTCAAGCTCGAGGTGGCCGCCAAGTGGACCGGCGCCGAGCAGAAGAACTTCGAGCAGGTGCTCAAGGCTTTCTCCGACAAGACCGGCGCTCAGGTCACCTACGCCTCCACCGGCGAGGACACCGGCGCCTACCTCGGCCCGCGCATCCAGGGCGGCAGCCCGCCCGACGTGGCGATCCTGCCCCAGCCGGGCCTGGTCAAGCAGTACGCGGACCAGAAGGCGCTCAAGCCGCTCACCGAGGCCGTCACCAAGGAGATCGACGCCAACTACACGCCGTACTGGAAGGAGCTGGGCTCCGTCGACGGCCAGGTGTACGGCGTGCTGATCAAGGCGGCGCACAAGTCGCTGATCTGGTATCGCGGTCAGGCGTTCGACGACGCCGGCGTGCAGCCGCCGACGAACTGGGACGAGCTGATCAAGGCCGCCCAGACGATCGCCGACTCCGGCACGCCGCCGTTCTCGCTGTGCGGGGCCTCCGGATGGACGCTGACCGACCTGTTCGAGAACGTCTACCTGTCCACCGCGGGCCCGGAGAACTACGACAAGCTCTCCAAGCACGAGATCCCGTGGACCGACCCCTCGGTGACCACGGCGCTCGAGAAGATCGCGCAGATCGCGGGCAAGAAGGAGTTCCTGGTCGACGGGACCTCCGGCACCATGCAGACCGACTTCCCCACCTGCGTGAGCAAGGTCTATGGCACGAAGAAGTCGGCCATGATCATCGAGGCTGACTTCGTGGCCGTCGAGGCCGACCAGTCGGGCGCCAAGGTCGGCGAGGAGGCCAAGTACTTCCCGTTCCCCAAGGCCGGTGACACCGCTCCGGTCGTGCTCGGCGGCGACGTCGCCGTGGCGATGAAGGACTCCCCCGGCGCCATGGCCCTGGTGGAGTTCCTGGCCTCCAAGGAGGGCGGCGAGATCTGGGCCAAGCTCCCCGGCTACCTGTCGCCCAACAAGAACGTCTCCCCCGACAACTACCCCGACGAGCTGACCAAGCAGCTCGGCCAGACGATCGTCTCGGCCGGCGACGCCGTCCGCTACGACATGTCGGACCTGGCGCCGAGCGCGTTCGGCGGCACCGACGGCAAGGGCGAGTGGAAGGTCCTGCAGGACTTCCTGCGTAACCCGAGCGACATCAAGGGCGCTCAGACCAAGCTCGAAGACGAGGCCAAAAAGGCCTGGAAGTAAGAGGTAAGGCCGTGACCGAACGGTTGAACGGCCCGCAGGACCCGCCCGCGGACATCGCGGGTGGGGCCTCCACCGGACCGGCTGAAACCCCCCGTAAGACCTATCGCATCGGCCCATCGCCGGCGGTCGCCGTCGCCTTCCTCCTCCCGGCGGCGCTGCTGCTGGGCATCTGGGTGGTCTATCCGATCGTCTACTCCGTGTTCCGCAGCCTGTTCGACTCGACCGGCAGCGGATTCGTGGGATTGGGCAACTACGTCACGATCTTCTCCGACATGAGCATGCTGACCACGATCCGCAACAACCTCATCTGGGTTGTCGTGGCTCCGATCGTGGTCACCACGCTGGGGCTGATCTTCGCGGTGATGACCGAGCGCATCAAATGGGCGACGGCGTTCAAGCTGATCGTCTTCATGCCGATGGCGGTCTCCCTGATGGCGGCCGGCGTCATCTTCCGCCTGGTCTACGAGGAGAACCCGGACAAGGGCCTGGCGAACGCGGTGCTCACCACCGTGCACGACACGTTCTCCTCCGCGCAGGGCTACCCCGAGGCGCGAGCGCGCGAAGGCGACCAGTCACCGGTCGCCACCCAGAACGGCGCGGTCGTCACCAAGCAGCCCGCTCAGGCCGGCCAGCCGGTGCTGATCCCGATCGTCGGCGTCAAGCCGGCGGTCATGCCGGGCAACGCCCAGACCGCTCAGGCCCCGGCGGCCGGCACCGGGGTCTCCGGGACCGTCTGGTTCGACTTCACCGCCGGCGGCGGCGGCCAGAGCGGCGCCCTGGACAGCACGGAGAAGGGCCTGCCGGGCATGACCGTCGAGGCGGTGCAGAACGGCCAGGTCGCCGGCACCGCCACGACGGCCGTGGACGGCACGTTCCGCTTCGACGGACTGCCCGCCGGGTCCTACGTCGTACGGCTCCCGCAGTCGAACTTCGAGGCCTCCTACGGCGGCCTGACCTGGCTCGGCCCCACGCTCATCACCCCCGCCATCATCGGCGCGTTCGTCTGGGTGTGGGCCGGGTTCGCCATGGTGCTGATCGCGGCGGGCCTGGCGGCCATCCCGCGCGACGCTCTGGAGGCGGCCCGCATCGACGGCGCCTCGGAGTGGCAGGTGTTCCGCAGGATCACCGTGCCGCTGCTGTCGCCGGTGCTGCTCGTCGTCTTCGTGACGATGATCATCAATACGCTGAAGGTGTTCGACCTGGTCTTCATCATCGCGCCGGCCTCGGTCCAGCCGCAGGCGAACGTGGTCGCGCTGGAGATGTGGCGCGTGTCGTTCGGCGGCGGGAACAACCAGGGGCTGGGCAGTGCGCTGGCCATCTTCCTGCTCATTCTGGTGCTCCCCTTCATGGTCATGAACATCCGCCGGTTCAGAAGGGAGAACGCATGAGCACCGCGACGGCTACGGCGCCTGCCGGGCTGGAGGCGGGTGCGCCGCGCAGGGGGCTGGCGGGCAGGATCGTCGATCGCCTCGGCAGTGGCGTCGTCCAAGTGGTGATGGTGCTGCTGGGCCTGTTCTGGCTGGTGCCGACGCTGGGGCTGTTCGTCGTCTCGTTGCGTACGACGCAGGTCAACAACGCCGAGGGCTGGTGGACGATCTTCACCAAGCCGGCCGAGCTCACCCTTTCCAGCTACACGAACCTGCTGGCCAGTGGCTTCACCGCGTCCTTCTGGAACACCGTGGCCATCACGGTGCCGACCACGATCCTGGTGATCGGCATCGCGGCGATGGCGGCGTACGCGTTCGCGTGGATGGAGTTCCGCGGGCGGGATACAGGGTTCCTGGTCGTGGTCGGGCTGCTGATCGTGCCGATCCAGATCGCGCTGATCCCCATCGCGTCGTTCTACGGCGGCGTCGGGATCTTCGGCTCGATCCCGGGTGTGGTGCTGTTCCACACGGCGTTCGGGCTGCCGTTCGCGATCTTCCTGCTGCGCAACTTCTTCGTCGGCATCCCGGCCTCGCTGCTGGAGGCGGCGCGGATGGACGGCGCGCCGGAGTGGAAGATCTTCGTGTCGGTGGTCTTCCCGCTGGGCAAGCCCGCCATCGCCTCGCTGGGCATCTTCCAGTTCCTGTGGGTGTGGAACGACATGCTCATCGCGCTGGTCTTCGCCAACACCGAGAACCAGCCGATGACCAAGGCCCTGCAGTCCCAGATGCGGCAGTTCGGGTCGAACGTGGACATCCTCTCGTCCGGTGCGTTCCTGTCGCTGATCATTCCGCTGGTGCTGTTCTTCGCCTTCCAGCGGTACTTCGTCCAGGGCATGATGGCCGGATCGGTCAAGTGACCTGACGGGCGCCCGCCTCCTCCAGGGGGCGGGCGTCCGTAACACCTGCTCACGCGGGCTCGATGAGTCTTCATGAAGCGTCTTCTCGCTCTCACCGCAGCAGCCTTCATCGCACTCCCCCTCACCCCCGCCGTCGCCCAGGACGGCACGCCCGGCGCCCCAGGCGCGGGCGACCCGTACTTCCCCGGTCAGGGGAACGGCGGCTACGACGCCGGCCACTACGACCTGGGGCTGGACTACGACCCGGGCTCCAACCGCCTGTCCGGCGTCACGCGCGTCTCCGCGCGGGCCACGCAGGCGCTGAGCCGGTTCAACCTGGATCTCGTCAGCACGCTGTCCGTGCGGTCCGTCACCGTGGACGGCAGGCCCGCCGCCTACACGCAGAGCGGCTCCGAGCTGGTGGTGACGCCACGGTTCCGGCTGCGCGACGGGCGCGGCTTCTCCGTCGTGGTCCGGTACGACGGCCGGCCCGCCCACGTCCTCGACCCCGACGGCTCGATGGACGGGTGGATCCGGACGAGCGACGGCGTGTACAACGCCAACGAGCCCCAAGGCGCGATGACCTGGTACCCCGGCAACCACCACATGACGGACAAGGCCACCTATCGCTTCACGGTCACCGTGCCGAGCACCCGCGTGGCGGTGGCCAACGGGGACCTGGTGTCGAAGGTGCGCAAGAGCGGGCGCACGACGTACGTGTGGGACTCCAAGGAGCCGATGGCCAGCTACCTGGCCACGGTGTCGATCGGCAAGTTCCAGCTCTCCGACAGCCGGATCGGCGGCTACCGGGTGACCACCGCCGTCGATCCCGCGCTGGCCGCGGACGCCCAGGGCCTGCCCGGACGGCATCCGCCGGTGCTCGACTTCTTCAGCTCGGTCTTCGGGCCGTACCCGTTCTCCTCGACGGGCGCGATCGTCGACGACGCGCCCGAGGTCGGCTACGCCCTGGAGACCCAGACCCGGCCCCTGTACCCGCGGGCGCCGAGCGAGTCGCTGCTCGCGCACGAGCTGGCCCACCAGTGGTTCGGCGACTCGGTGACGCCGACGCTGTGGCGCGACATCTGGCTCAACGAGGGCTTCGCCACCTACGCCGAATGGCTCTGGGCGGACAAACTCGGCACCCAGACGGTGCAGGCGTCGTTCGACGAGGCGTACGCCAGGGCGGCCGACGACGAGTTCTGGCAGACGCCGCCCGCCGACCCCGGCGGCCCCGCCAACCTCTTCCACGACCCCGTCTACGACCGGGGCGCGATGACCCTGCACGTCCTGCGCCGCGACGTCGGCGAGGGCGCGTTCTTCGCGATCCTGCGCGCGTGGGCGGCCGAGCACAAGTACGGCAACGCCGACACCGCCGCCTTCATCGCCCTGTCCGAGCGCGTGTCGGGCGAACAGCTCGACGCCCTCTTCGACGCCTGGCTCTTCAAGCCCGGCAAGCCGTCGTTGTGATCATTCTGGTACGGCTTGAACCGACGTTTCGGCCGCAAGCCGTACCAGACCTGGCTAAGCTCAACGGCCATGGCAGGTCGTCCACTAAGCGAAGTCGTCGAAGCCGGATGGGCCAACGCGCTTGAGCCCGTCTCCGAGCAGATCTCCCAGATGGGCGAGTTCCTGCGCAAGGAAATCGCCGAAGGCAGGCAATACCTGCCCGCGGGGGCGCACGTGCTGCGTGCGTTCAGCCAGCCCTTCGACGAGGTCAAGGTGCTGATCGTGGGTCAGGACCCCTACCCCACGCCGGGCCACCCCGTCGGGCTGTCGTTCTCGGTGGCCCCCGACGTGCGGCCGCTGCCGGGCAGCCTGGTCAACATCTACAAGGAGATGGAGACCGACCTCGGCCTCCCCCGCCCCGCCAGCGGCGACCTGACGCCGTGGGCCGATCAGGGCGTGCTGCTGCTCAACAGGGTGCTCACCGTGATGCCCGGCAAGCCCGCCTCGCACCGGGGCAAGGGCTGGGAGCAGGTCACCGAGCAGGCGATCCACGCCCTCGTGGCCCGCGACAAGCCGATGGTCGCCATCCTGTGGGGCCGCGACGCGCGCAACCTGGCGCCGATGCTCGGCAACGTGCCGCGCGTCGAGTCCGCCCACCCCTCCCCGCTGTCGGCCCGCAGCGGCTTCTTCGGCTCGCGGCCCTTCAGCCGCGCCAATGAGCTGCTGACCCAGCAAGGCGCCGCACCTGTCGAGTGGAAGCTGCCCTAGCATCGTCGCCATGAGTGATGAACCGAAGTTCCTGCGCCTCACGGTCGAGCTGACCGTGGAAGTGCTCGACGTGGACGCGCTGCAGGCGGCGGCGCTGGCTGAGATCAGGCATCCCGACGCCGATCTCACCGAAGAGGAGCGTACGGAGCAGGCCGAGCTGGTCGGCTCCGACGAGAGCGGCGCCTCTGCCCTGCAGTGGCTGATCGAGCCTGACCACGTGCTGCAGCTCGTTGAGCACATCACCGAGATCGAGCCGCGTGAGGCCGTTCTCGGGGTGGAGCCGTCCGAAGGGCCGAGCGAGGAAGATGACGAAGAGGAGCACGACCACGCGTGACGCGTGGCTTACCTGACGAACGGCGGGCGGCCACGACGCTTGGATGCGTCGTGGCTTTTCGCATGGTCTCGCTAAGATCGAAAGTCCTAGTGAGCCGCAAGAGGGGCACGCCGTGATCGTCGCATTCTCCATCACCCCGCTGGGCGTCGGCGAGGGAGTCGCCGAGCCTGTCGCCCGCGCCGTCAAGGTGGTCCGCGACAGCGGCCTGCCCAACAGGACCGACGCGATGTTCACCACGATCGAGGGTGACTGGGACGAGGTCATGGACGTGGTCAAGCGGGCCGTGGAAGCCGTGGCGGAGGTCGCGCCCCGGGTGAGCCTGGTGCTGAAGGCGGACGTCCGCGAGGGGGTCACGGACGGCATGACGACCAAGATCGAGTCCCTGGAGCGCCACCTTTCCTAGCGCCCTTCCGTCAGGTTCTTGACGTAACAAAGGGTGAGCGGCTCGTTCACGTACTTGCCGTAGGGGGCGATCCGGACATATCCGGAGCTCTCATACAGGGCGATGGCCTCGGGCTGCCTGACGCCGGTCGCCAGGCGCAGCCGCTCGTAGCCCAGCGCGGCGGCGCGTTCCTCCAGGGCCCGCAACAGGGACCTGGCGATGCCGCGCCCGCGGTGGGCGGGGGCGACGTACATGCGCTTGAGCTCCGCCGTCGTCCCCTCCAGCGGCTGAACGGCGCCGCAGCCGACGGCGGTCCCGTCATCTGTGGCCACCAGGTACGCCGCGTCGGCGTGCACGCTTGAGCGGCCCTCGGGGCCGTACTTGGCCACCAGCTCGGCGAAGGCCGCGTCGAGCAGGGCGGTGAGGTCGGCGTCGGCGGGGTCACAGTCCACGATCAGCATGCGGGCCAGCCTAGAAGACCGGCATTTCGAGATATGTCTTGACCCTCCCTCAAGACGCGACATATCGTGTCGCTCGACACAACGCGATAGTACGCGTTATCGGAGGTGGAGATCAATGGAGCAGGAGCGAGTATCCGTCCTGGTAGTGGGCGGTGGGTACGCGGGACTGAGCGCGGCGGCACTCCTGGCCTGGCGTGAGGTTCCCGTCATGCTGGTCGAACGCCATCCGGGCACCTCGATCCAGCCCAAGGCGTTCGGCGTCGGCCCACGGGCCGTCGAACTGCTGCGCCCCTTGCCCGGCGTGGAGGAGGAGCTCAGCGACATCTGGGCGGGCATCGGCGAGAACATGCGCATCGCGATCGCCCAGACCCTCACCGATCCCGAGCCTCACATGATCATGAGCGACGAGGCCGAGGAGCTGGCCTTCCTGCGCGACATCACCCCCGCGGCGAACGTGGGCGCCCCGCAGGCCGAGGTCGAGCGGGTCCTGCGGACCAAGGCCGAGGAGATGGGCGCCGACCTGCGCTTCTCCACCGAGCTGCGCTCGCTCGACCAGGACGAGGACGGCGTCACGGCGGTGATCCGCGCCGAGGGCGTGGACCGCGTGGTGCGGGCCGACTACGTCGTGGCCGCCGACGGCTACCGCAGCCCGCTGCGCGCCCTCCTCGACGTGCCCGTCTCGGGCAAGGGCGAGCTGGGTCAGATGTGCTCGATCATGTTCGACGCCGACCTGACCGGGCTGGTCCGCGAGCGCGAGGTCACGCTCTGGTACCTGCAGAACGAGGTCTTCACCGGCGTGATCGTGACCGGCACCGGCGTCGGGGCACACGTGCTCGGCGTCAACTACGACGCCTCCAAGGGCGAGAGCGAGGCGGACTTCACCGAGGAGCGCTGCGTCGAGCTGGCACGGATCGCGACCGGCCGGCCGGAGCTGGACGTACGGATCCTGGACAAGACGACGTTCGCGATGGCGCACGTGGTCGCCGACAGCTACCGGTCGGGCCGGGTGTTCTTCGCCGGCGACGCCGCCCACACGATGCCGCCCACCGGCGGGCAGGGCGGGAGCACGGCGCTCCAGGACGGCTGCGACCTCGCCTGGCGGCTGTGGCTGGTGCTCACGGGCCAGGCGGGTCCCGCGTTCCTGGACACCTACGACGCCGAACGCCGCCCGATCGGCACGCTGACGGCCGACGCCCAGCTCGCCAATCTCGGCGTACGCATGCCGCCCGCGGCCCGCATCGGCTACCCGGAGCCCCTCGAAGACCCGGTGGGCGCGCTCATCGGCTACCGCTACCACTCCACGGCGATCCTGAACGAGCCCGGCGACGACGGCTCGCTCCTGGAGGACCCCCGCGTACCTCATGGCCGCCCCGGCAGCCGCGCCCCCCACGTGATCCTCGACTGGGACGGGCAGCACATCTCCACCATCGACCTGTTCGGCTCCGGCTTCGTCCTCCTGGCCGCCAAGCAGGGCGGCCAGGCCTGGATGGACGCCGGACGCGTGGCCAAGGAGCGGCTGGGGGTGCAGCTGACGCGGGTGGTGGTGGATGAGGAGCTGGTGGACGTGGAGGGGCGTTTCCAGGAGCGGTACGGCGTCCGCGGGGGCGGCGCCGTCCTGGTCCGGCCCGATGGGTATGTGGCCTGGCGCTCCCCGGAGGGGGTCCCGGACCCGGCGGCCATCCTGGAACAGGTCCTGCGACAGCTCCTCAACCGCTGACGGCGGCGGCGCGAGCTACTGAATCCGCTGACGGCGTCCTCCTGAGCCGGCCCGGCGCCCCCACCACCTCCGGCGCCGGGCCCCAGCGGCACGAGCGCCTGAATCCGCATCCCATCCGGCGGCTTCAGTCAGGGCAGAACGTGGCCTCGGGGTAGCGCGGGGACGGCTGGTCCAGGATGGCCTGGCGCTTGGCCTTCAGGTGCTGGTCGAGGAAGGCCGCCACGTACGTGCGGGTGAGCTCGGCGGCGCGCGCCGCGGACAGGACGCCCGCAGTGGGCTTGATGCCGAGGGCGTCCGACAGCAGCGGGGTGTCGGTGAAGGACTGGTGTTCCGCGCCCGACAGCACGATCCACCGCTTCCATCCGGTGAGCAGCTTCCAGTCGCGGTCCCACGTGGGGAAGGGGCCTCCGGAGACGTGCTGCGCCGAGCCCAGGAACATGACCGGCCGGGAGAGCCCGCTCTTGGGGATCCGGGCGTAGGCGGTCCCGTCCATGTCGATCCCGGCCCGCACCCGGGGGTCTTCGAGCATGGTCGCGATGGCGCTGGACCCGCCGATCGACTGGCCGACCATGGCGATGCGGGAGCGGTCGATCGGCCACTTCGCGGGCAGCCGGTCGAGCACGAACGAGACGTCGGCGGCCCGGCCCTGGACCAATCCCGCGCCGAAGCCGGGATCGGAGTTGCTGTCGCAGGCGAGGCATTCGGCCACCCGCCCGCCGGGGAAGGTGGTGGCGTAGCTCTCGTAGGGGTGATCGATCCCGGCCACGACGTACCCGCGGCTGGCCAGGTCCTCGGCCAGGGAGGTCAGTGTGCTCATCGGCTTGGTGAAGCCGGGTGAGAGCACCACCAGCGGCCGCTTCTCCCCTGCGGGTTCGGCGTCTTTGATGGCGTTCGTACGGGTTTTGCGCAGCGTGTCGTACGGCGCGCTCGCGATCCCGGTGCCCTTGAGCAGGAGCTCCGATTCCTTGGGTGTCATGTACGGCGCCCGCTGCCCGTCGTGCTGCTCGGTCGGATACCACAGGGTGACCTTGAGCTCTCTGGCGTCGGCGTCGAGGTTCCAGGGATCGGGGCGGGAGGTGTCCTTCAGGTACAGGGCGGTGGTGCCGACCGGATGGTCGCCGGTGGGGGCGGGCAGAGCCGCAGGCCCGGCCGGCGTGGCGGACGCGGCGGCGGATCGAGGCGGCGCGGGCGCGGAGCAGGCGGACGCGGCGAGGACGGCCAGTCCGGCGGCGACGGCCAGGATCTGTCTCATGGAGAGGTCCATTCACTTGTGCAGCAGGGCCAGGGCCTTGGCCAGAGCGGGGTCGCGCCCGGCGGCCGCGTCCTCGGGGGTCAGGGGCGCGTAGTGGTCCGGCGGCACGCCGATCCCGTCGATGACCTCGCGGTTCGGCCCCAGGTGGTGCTGGGCGGGAAGGCTCAGCAGGGTGTTGTCGCCGAGCAGGTACGCCTGTGCCGGCCCGGAGATCGCGCCGGCGGTTCTGGTGCCGATCAGCCGGCCGATGCGCAGCTCCTTGACCGCGGAGCTGAAGAGCTCGCAGGCCGAGGCGCAGCCACGGTCGGTGAGCACGATCAGCGGCAGGCCGAGCAGTTCGACGGTGTCGTCGGTCCGCGCGGCCGCGCACGTGCCGTCCACGGTGCAGTGGTAGGCGGTGACCTTGCCGTGGACGAACGCGCTCAGCAACCGGGTCGCCTCCGTGGGGCTGCCGCCGCCGTTGCCGCTACTGCCGCCGCGCAGGTCCAGTACGACGCCGTTGAGCGTCCGGCCGTTCCGCAGCCTGGAGATCGCCTTGAGCACCCGGGTGGCGGAGTCGGGCACGAATCCGGTCACCCGTACGTAGGCGGTGTCGTCCATCAGCTTCGACCGCACCACCTGCAGGGCGGCCAGGTCCCGCTGGTAGAGGCCGGGCTTGAGCGTCACGCTCCAGCGGCGTCCGGTGCTCTGCCGCAGGAGGCGCAGCTTCACCGGGCGCGCTTCCGGATACTGCGGGTAGAGGGCGGCGATCGCGGGGGTGGCCTGGCCGTCGATGAACGGCGCCGACCCGTTGACCGATTCGACGACGTCGCCCGGCCGCAGCCCGGCCGCCTGCGCCGCGCCGCCCAGCACGGTGGTGACGAACAGCGGCGGTACGGCGACGCCGAGGTTGCCGTCCGCCTGCGAAGCGTCCACGTTCGCCGCAAGACCCAGGCCGTAGCTGTCGCCGTCGTAGTGGTCCGGCGGCTGCTTGACGTCGTGCGTCCAGCCCGCGTGATCGTCGCCGAGGGCGGCCACGATGGCCTCCAGGGTGACGACGGCCAGCTTGTCGCGCAGACCGGAGACCTGATCGGTGATCTTCCGGTAGACGGCCTCGAAAGCGGCCCAGTCGGCTTTCCGATCGCCGGTGAGCGCGGGCATGCTCGCCTCGGGCAGGTCGCGCCCGTTGCGGTTCAGCTCCTGGGTCAAGGCGGCGAATCCGGCGGTCAGCAGCGCGCGGGCGTCCAGGGTGGTGCCGCTGTAGTGGTTGCCGAGGATGCAGAAGTACGCCTGCTCGATCACGTCGATCGTGGTGGGCGTCTCAGCCTTGGACGGTCCCTGAGGAGGCGCGCAGACCGTGCCTGCCGCCGTGCCCGCCCCGCCGCGCGGCGGCGCCGGTGCCGTGCAGGCCGCCGCCAGGAGCAGGGCGAGCCCGGCGGCCGCGATCCTGGCGACGGTCATGACAAGCCTCTCCTGATCCACCAGAAGGACAACCACGTCAGGCCGAGGGTGAGCAGGGCGTAGAGCCCGGTCTCGATCCATTGGAAAGGCCAGAACCGCTCAAGAGGCTGGTACGTCGCCTGCTGCCGGTAGCCGAGCCGGTTGATCTCGGCCAGGCACGCGTCGGTGCTCGTTCGTCCCGCTGAGGATGCGCAGGGACCTGAGGTCGTGGAGACCGGGATGAACCGCTCGATCGTCGACGATGGCCCCTTGGTCCCATCGTCGCTGCCTGCGGTCGTACGTCCGGCGGGATCGAGGAGGTCGCTGGACAGGACCCAGGCGCCCGCGTGGCCGGGAACGGCGGACGTACTCAGGAAAACCTGAACAGGTCCGCCTCCCTGCCCTTGCATGTGGAGGCTGTCCACGTTCGTCTGGTTGAGCTCGAAGGTCGCGCTGACCGGGGGCATCAGGTGGGGCCGGACCAGCAGCGGCATGGCGAGCTGGATCGCGGCGAAGGCGGCCAGGGTGAGGGCCATGGCGGGCAGTGTGCGGCCTACCAGCATGCCCACGGTCACGCCGAGGACGAAGGCGAAGGCCGCGTACCCGATCGGGGCGATGCCGCGCGCGCCGAACACCAGAGGAGACATCTGGGCCATTTCCGGAACAGCTGACTTGTCCAGCGGATCGGACCACCAGGTCACCGCGAGCCCGCACACGCCGGCGGCGGCCATGGCCGCCAGGCCGGTGAGCCCGAGCTTGACCGCCAGCCAGCGGGCGCGGGTGACGCTCTGGTTCCACACCAGCAGGTGCGTGGCCGACTCCAGCTCGCGGGTGATCAGCGGGGCTCCCCAGAAGAGCCCGACCAGCGCCGGCAGGATCAGCACGACGAGGGTGAGGGCGAGGAAGGGGAGCTGGTACTCGTCGAAGAAGCGGTCGAAGAAGCCGTCGCAGGTGTTGTCCGGGGTGCAGCCGGCGATCCCGGCGGTGTAACGGGAGGCCAGATCCGGGCCGGTCAGGGCCAGCACGGCGGTGAGGACGACGAGTACGGCGGCCGTCATCGCGGCCGAGCCACGGAACTGCCGCCAGGTCAGCCAGATCATCCCTGCACCTCCGGGGCGGCCCGCCGGTTCTCGGCGGTGCGCTGATCCATGTAGGCCAGGACGAGGTCCTCCAGGCTGAGCCGGCCGACCGTCCAGGCGGGGTCATGGACCGGGCCGTCGGCACGGACCACGTACGTGCTCTGCCGGTCGGTGTGCCGCGCGGAAACCACGTACAGACCACCGGGAAGCCGATCGGACCGCCGAGCGGAGGCCTCGTGCCGACCCTCGGAGACCTCGTGCCGACTGTCGGAGACCTGGTCGCGATGCTGAGCAACAACCGCATGCGCACCATCGGGAAGCCGAGCGGAATGCCGGGCAGAGGCTTCCTGCCGGCCGTCGGGATCGCGGCGTGGGCCGGTGAGCCGGTGATGAGTGGCCAGCAGTTGATCGGGCTTCCCGGCGATCTGGACGCGGGAGTCGACGAGCACGATCAGGTAGTCGCAAACCCGTTCCAGGTCGGAGACCAGGTGGGAGGAGAGCACCACGCTCAGCTCGTGCTCGGCGGCGGCCTCCATCAGCCCTTGCAGGAACTCGTGACGGGCCAGCGGGTCGAGTGCGGCCGCGGGCTCGTCCAGGATCAGCAGGTCGGGCCGCTTGGCCAGGCCCAGGGTGAGGGCGAGCTGGGCGCGCTGCCCACCCGACAGCTTCCCCGCCCGATGCGTGGGGACGAGGCCGAGCCGCGCGATGCGTTCCCGCGCCATGCCGTCGTCCCAGCGGGGGTTGAGCCGGGCTCCCAGCCGCAGGTGTTCGGCGACGGTCAGGCCCGCGTAGACGGGGGTCTCCTGGGCGACGAACCCGACCTTGGCCAGCTGCGCGGGCGTGCCGCCCGGCCGGCCGCCGAGCACGGTGATGCCGCCCGCGGTCGGCTCAAGCTGGCCGCTGGCCAGCTTCAGCAGCGTGGACTTGCCGGCTCCGTTGGGACCCACCAACCCCACGACGTGCCCCGCCGGGATGTCGATGGTGCACTCGCGCAGCGCCCAGCGCCGGCCGTATCTCTTGCCCAATGCCTGGGCCTTCAGGACAGAAGTCACGCCATGCCCTCCTGAAAGGGTGGTCCGAAAGGTGGTCATGAACAGCGCCTCGGTCGCCGAGGTCGCGACTCCATGGCGGCGTGGTGCCGGGAACGAAACTAGGCACCGCACATGCCGGTGCGCGTCGGCCGTCAAAGCGAGATCACCTACCGCCTGAGAGCGAGGGGCGGCCGGCTCATCCCTGCGACCTAGTCCCGGAGACCGTGAAACCCGTCACGACGGCCGATGCGGGGCAGACGGGGCAGGCGTGACAATGTGCCGGTGGAAACCGGTGAACGACGGCCCTGGTGGCGGCATGTACTCGACCTGTACAGGCGGCTGAACGAGGACTACCCAGATCAGCGCTACGTCCGGGACACGCCAGGACAGCGCGACCTCCGGGACACACCAGAACGGCGCGACGCCCGGGACACGCCAGGACAGCGCGGCCTCCGGGACACACCAGAACGGCGCGACGCCCGGGACACGCCAGCGCGGCGTGGCGACGGACCCGACAGGCTGTCTCGCAGGGCGCTCGCCGCCGACGTGGTGATCGCGATCGTCCTGACGGTCATCGCGGTGACCGTGTCGGCGAACGATCCAGCGACCGGCCCTACCGTGCGTCAGCCTGATGCGATCGAGTATCTGCGGCTCCGGCCTGATCCCCCGGCCGGCCACGCACCGCTTCCCAGCGTCCTGTCCAACGACCTGCCCCCACGCTCCGGCGACCCGCTCGCCCGGCTTCCGTCCCACGAAGCGCCCGCGTTCCTCGTGGCGCTGACGGCGTTGCCGCTGGCGGTGCGGCGCAGATACCCGCTCATCGCCTTCTGGGTGGTGCTGGTGGCGGCCCGGGCCACGCACGAGGACGCGACCTGGATCACCGTACTGACCTGCGCCGTCGCCGCGTACGGCGCCGCCGCTCACAGCCGTCACCGCATCCTGGCGATGGGTGGCCTCGTGTTCGCGGCCGGGCTCGCCGGCGCTGGGTTCGGGGACATCGCGCCTGCGCTGCCGGGCTGGATGGGGCCGTTCGTCGTTCTGCTGAGCGTCGGCGTCCTCGGGAGCTTCGTCCGCTTCTGGCGGCGGCAGCTAGGAGCCAGCCGCCGCCGGCTCGCCGAGCTGCAGCAGGCGCAGGAGGACGCCATGCGCAGGGCGGTCACCGAGGAGCGGTCCCGGATCGCCGCCGAGCTCCACGACGTGGTGACCCACAATGTCAACGTGATGGTGATCCAGGCCGGCGCGGCCCGCAGCGTGATGGACGCGGAGCCCGAACAGTCGAAGCAGGCCCTGCTCGCGATCGAGTCCGGCGGCCGGGCCGCCATGGCCGAGCTGCGCCATGTCATGGGCCTGCTCGCCGGCCCAGGTGGCGAGCGCTTCGACGGGCCGTCCGACGGGCTCGAACCCCAACCCGGGCTCGACCAGCTCGACGGTCTGGTGGAACGAGTCCGCGCCGCCGGAGTGCCGGTGCGCGTCGCGGTGTCGCCACCCGGGCCATTGCCTCCCGGGATCGACCTCGCCGTCTACCGCGTCGTACAGGAAGCCCTCACCAACACGATCAAGCACGCGCCCGGGGCCGCCGCGTCCGTGACGATCGGCCATGACGGCGACTGGCTGGAGATCGAGGTGACCGACACCGGCGGGACCCGGGCCGCCGGCCCACGGACCGGCGGCAGCAGGGGGCCGATCGGGCCGCAGACCAGCGACGGCAGAGGTCGGGGCCGGCCACGGACCGACGACGGCAAAGGTCTCGTCGGGCCGCGAGCCAACGACGACAGAGGGCTGATCGGGCTGCAGACCGGCGACGACAGGGGGCTGATCGGGCTGCAGACGGGCGGTGGCAGGGGGCTGATCGGGCTGCGGGAGCGGCTCGCTGTCTATGGTGGGACCCTGGACGCCGGACAGACGGCCGAGGGCGGATTCCGGATCAAGGCCCGCGTCCCGTGGAGGACCGCATGACCGACCGGTTGCGCGCCGTCATCGCCGACGACCAGGCACTGGTACGCACGGGATTCCGCATGATCCTCACCGCCAACGGCATCGAAGTGGCGGCCGAGGCCGCGAACGGGGACGAAGCCGTCGCCGCGGTCCGCCGTACCAGGCCCGATGTCGTGCTCATGGACATCCGGATGCCGCAGATGGACGGCCTCGAAGCCACCCGGCGGATCCTCGCGGGCGGTTCGGAGGACACCCGTGTGCTGATCCTGACCACCTACGACCTCGACCATTACGTGTACGCCGCGCTCGCCGCGGGGGCGAGCGGGTTCCTGCTCAAGGACGTCTCGCCCGAACACCTGGTGGCCGCGGTGCGTCTGGTGCGCTCCGGCGACGCCCTGCTCGCGCCCACCATCACCCGCCGCCTGGTCGAGCGATTCGCCCGCCGCGACGAGGCGAAGCCCACCCTGCACCGCGATCTGCACCAGCTGACGCCCCGGGAGCTGGACGTGCTGCGCCTGCTCGCCACCGGTCTGAGCAACGCCGAGCTCGCCGGCCAGCTGACCCTCAGCGTGGCCACGGTGAAGACCCACGTCGCGAGCATCCTGTCCAAGCTCGACCTGCGTGACCGTGTCCAAGCCGTGGTGGTCGCCTACGAGACGGGCCTGATCTCTCCCGGTGGCACCGGCTGACCTGGCTCCACGTGGCCACCCAGCTCACCGCGGCCGGTCAACGGCTGAAGGGTGCTGTCGAGGTCCTGGAGGGATTGGCCACCAAGGCCTCCGAGAAGTCCCAGATGCCGGCCCCGTAGCCGGCCCACGGCGCACTGATCGTCGTCTCAACGCATGCTCAGCGTCACAACGGTTCTCGATTGAGTCGGCTACGTGGAGCGACAGGCCGGGGAGGTGTCAGGCGGCGAGGGCTGGGGTGTGGGGGTCGATCAGCGTCAGTGCGGCGTGGCCGGCTTTCTGGGTGGCGCAGAGCCACTCGTTCAGTGAGCCGGTGAAGCCGGGCGGCGGGCCAACCTTGAGGCACGCCACCTGGCCCGTGCCCGGCGCGGGACCGACCTTGAGCCGGCGGATGCTGCCGGTGCGGCCCAGCTCCCCGAGGTCCATGTCGTACGGAGTCAGCTGGACGGCGAAGGGCTGGCCGCCGTCCGACTGATCCGACGGCTGGATCTGGAGGAAGTCGTCGATCTTGCGCTCCGCGGCTCCCGGGTGGGTGGTGACGTATGCCAGATGGTCGGTGATCAGGCGGTTGGCCACCGTGCGCAGGAGGTTGGTGGCGCACAGGTTGTGGGCGCAGGCGGCACCGTCGAGGGTGATCTCGGGCAGGGCGAAGCGGCGCAGGCCACGCGAGGTGACGCGGAGGCAGTCGCAGACGCCCGTGTCGGCGGGGTCCCACGGCGGGCAGGTCGCGGCGTCGTGGACCTGAACGTCCCAGGCCAGCCAGTCGTCGTTGAGACGGAAGCCGGTCGGCTCGCCCGCGCATCGTCCACAGGTGAGGATGGTGGCGCCGGTCAGCGGGTCGATCAGCAGGCCGTCGCATTCGCGGGCCAGGGCTCTGGCCGCCGCCCGCGCCGCCTGGACGCTGGCGGGGAGATCGTGCGGGGGTGCCGTGGTGGACAGCACGACGTGGTGTTTCGTGCGCCGGAGGTGGCGTCTCTCGTCGTCCGTGAAGGTGGCTCCGGCCGGCTTCCACGGGGCCGGGTGGTGGGTCACGGTCAGGGCGCCCGTGCTTGACGCGCTGATGGCCGCCTTTCTGTACGGCCCGCCGATGCGCCAGGGCACGAACGACTCGACGTCGAACATGAGGTGCTCCATGGCCACGATGAAGAGGGAGGTCAGGGTGCCCGGCAACGGGAGAGCGATCTTCATGGGTGCCTGCTTCCGAGAGAGATCGAGAACGGGGTCGGAGTGGTGAGGCACTCAGGATCGATGAAGTGGTGGGGTGAGGATGGGGCCGAACGCGGTTCTGTGGAAAGGGGGGATTGGCCTCTCGACTCCTGTGGATGAAGTCCTGTGAATGAAGGGCCCGATGCCACTCCACGCTTCACACCGTGGACGAAGGGCCATCGCCCTCCCACGCTTAACCCCGTGGGTGCAAGGGCCGTCGTCTCCCCACGCCTCACCCCGTGGGTGCAAGGGTCCTCGTCTCCTTCGCAGCGCCCCGCCGAGGAGGGGCCGTCGTCTTCCCACGCATCGCCCCACCGGCGAAGGGGCATGCTCCACCCATCGATGCATCGACCCGACGTACGGGACGTCCCCGAGTGCATCGGCCCGATGTACAGGGACGGGCAGGGGCTACGAGGGGGTGGTTCGGTAGATCACCATGGCCTGGCCGGGCAGGCGCAGGCCCTCCCCGTCCGCCACCACCGGCTCGTCCGAGGCCAGCAGCACCGTCCCCTCCGGCAGCGGCAGCGTCACCGACTCCGGCGAGAAGTTCACCGTCACGGCCAGCGCTCCCCGCCACATGAGCAGCCACTTCCCCAGCGGATCCGCCTCCACCCTGACCCGGTCCAGCCGCGGGTCCGACAGCTCGGGCAGGGCCTTGCGCAGCGCGATCAGGTCGCGGTACCAGCACAGCAGCGACCAGTGCGCCTCCTCCTTGACCTCGCTCCAGTCCAGCTTCGAGCGCAGGAACGTCTCCTCGTCCGACGGGTCGGGCGCGTCCCACGCATACCCGAAGCCGTCGAACTCGCGCCCTCGCCGATCCCCCTCGCTCTCCCTCAGCTGCGGCTCGACATGGTCGGAGAAGAACAGGAACGGCGAGCGCGCCCCCCACTCCTCCCCCATGAACAGCATCGGCGTGAAGGGCGAGGTCAGCAGCAGCCCCGCCCCCAGCTTGAGTGCGGCCATCGGCAGCCGGTCCCCGGCCGGCCGGTTGCCGATCTGGTCGTGGTTCTGCAGGCAGGCCACCAGCCGGTGGCCGGGCACGCCGGCGAACGACCCCCCGTGCGAGCGCTCGCGGAAGCTCGAATAGGACCCGTCGTGCAGGACCCCGGCGGTCAGCACCTTGGCCAGCGCCGTCAGGTCGGTGAAGTCCGCGTAGTAGCCGTGCCCCTCGCCGCTCACCGCGCAGTGCAGGGCATGGTGTACGTCGTCGTCCCACTGCGCCGTCATGCCCAGGCCGCCGGCCTCCAGGGGACGTATCATGCGCGGATCGTTCAGGTCGGACTCGGCGATCAGCGACAGGGGCCGCCCGACCGAGCAGGCCAGCGTGTCCACTTCCTCCGACAGCTCCGCCAGCAGATGCGTGGCGCGCCTGTCGTGCAGCGCGTGCACGGCGTCCAACCGCAGCCCGTCGATGTGGTAGTCGCGCAGCCACTGCACCGCGTTGCCGATGAAGTAGCGCCGGACCTCGTCGGACCCGGGCCCGTCCAGATTGACGGCTTCGCCCCAGTAGCTGCCCGCAAATCCGGAGAAGTAGGGCCCGAAGGGATGCAGGAAGTTCCCCGACGGCCCCAGATGGTTGTAGACCACGTCCAGGATGACGCCGATCCCGGCCCGATGGCACGCGTCCACGAACGACTTGAGCCCGTCAGGCCCCCCATACGTCTCGTTGACCGCGTACAGATCCACCCCGTCGTATCCCCAGTTGCGCCCGCCGGGCACCGGCGCGACGGGCATGACCTCCACGAAGTCCACGCACAGCTCGACGAGGTGCGGCAGCTTCTCGATGGCCGCCACGAACGTCCCCTCGGGCGTGAACGTGCCCACGTGCAGCTCGTAGATCACCGCCCCGCGCAGGTCCCGACCCTTCCAGTCGTGGTCGGACCAGGTGAAGCGGGCATGGTCGTAGACGGCGCTGTGCGCGAAGATCCCCTCGGGCTGCCTGCGCGAGCGCGGATCGGGGTAGGGGCCGTCGCCGTCCACCACGAACGCGTACCTGGTGCCGTGCCCGGCCTCGGCCACCTCGGCCGACCACCAGCCCCCCTCCCCGCGCGACATGGCCCGGCGCTCGCCCAGAACCCCGGGAACACCCCCATCGCCCGGCTCGCCCCGATCGCCCTGATCGGCCTGGCCGCCGACGGCGACGTCCGCAACGTCCGCGGCGCCCGCGACGTCCACCTCGACGGCAGTGGCCTTCGGTGCCCAGACCTTAAAGATCATGTCGCTCCAGGAGTGAGACTGGATACTGACCCAGCAGGTGCGTGAGCGGGATCCGCCCGGTGTAGAGGCCGCCGGTGAGCAGGTCGCGCCAGCTCCCGGCAGGCAAGCTCAACGTCGTCGTCCCCCAACCCGTATCGGAGCGGGCCGCCAGGCGTACCGGCAGCCGGGTGGCGACCGCGACCGCCTGCGCGCGCTCGCGCCCGTCGGCCACCGCCCCCCGGGCGAAGGCGATCACGTGCTCGGCCGCCTCCCCCTCCGCCCGCAGCGGCAGGTACGGCGCCGCGCCCCCCAGCCGGCGCCGCAGCCGCAGCGCCTGTGTGGTGACCAGCAGCTTGGCGGCGTCCCACGAGGTCTCCGGTTTGCGCGGGTAGGACACCGGCCGCCGGTTGTCCGGATCGACCAGGGAGAAGTCAGTGGTCTCGTTGCCCTGGTACACATCCGGCACCCCCGGCATCATGAGCTGGACGAGCTTGGCCCCCAGCGAGTTCGACACCGCGAAGGGCTCGATCCGCTCGGTGAACTCGCCGATCGGCAGCCGGACGGCCGCCTCGGCGAACTCCCGCAACCGCCGCTCATAGGACGGATCCGGATTTATCCAGGAAATAGCGGTCTTGGCCTCCCGCGCCGCCTTCATCAGATAGTCCGCGAACCGATCGGCCGAGATCGGCCAGGCCGCCATGAGGTTCTGCCAGGCCAGGTAGTCCAGGCAGGGATCGAAGGACACCTCCGCCGACCACCGCGCCACCGCCGAGGCCCACTCCCCGGGCAGCTCCGACAGCACCGACAGCCGCGCCCGCACGTCCTCCGACCGCTTCGTGTCGTGCGTGGACAGCGTGGTCATCGTGTACGGGAGCAGCTCGGCGCAGAAGTCGTGGAACTCCTCCACCCCCACCCCGAACACATCCGGCTCGCCCCCGACCTCGTTGAGACAGGCCAGCGGATACCACCGGTAGAGCGCAGTGTCCTCCACACCCTTGGCCATGACAGGCCCGCAGGACTGCTGGAACCGGGTGATCGCCTCGGCGGAGCCGTACAGGACCTCTCGGACGAGCGGCCCCACGGCGGGCGAGCACGCCTCGGCGGCCAGCTCGACGATCTCCGCGGACTCGGGCGGCGGCTCCTCCCCCGGCACCACGTACGCGCGATAGACCGGCATCGCGGCGAGCAGCTCCCGCACGGCGGCGGGGTCGCTCGCGGCGGCCCTGGCCAGCCGGTCCACCTCCGCCCCGAAGAACAGGTCGAGCACCTCCCGCTTGGCCTGCGCCATCACGGGCCGGTAGTCCTCAGGCCCCCCGGTCAGCTCGGCGAACAGCCGGACCAGCGGCTCCTTGCCCGCCGGGTCCACGAACAGGCCGTTGACCCGGTTGAGGACGTCGTAGCCGGTGGTGCCGTCGCAGGCCCAGTCGTCCGGCAGCCGCTCGGGGCCGATGAGGATCTTCTCGACCACGATCCAGGTCTCGCCCACGCGGGCACGCAGGCGTTCGAGGTAGCCACGCGGATCGGCCAGCCCGTCGGGATGATCGACGCGCAGGCCATCGACCAGCCCCTCGTCGAGCAGCCAGAAGAACACCTCGTGCGTGGCGAACAGCACGGACGGGTCCTCGACGCGGAGCCCTATTAACGACGACACGTCGAAGAAGCGCCGGTAGCCGGGCCCCTCCCGCCAGTCGACCAGCCGGTAGTGGCCGGGATGGGGGTAGACGTGCTCGTGGTAGCGCAGCACGTCGCCGTCCACGACCGGCTCGGTGTCGTCGCCGAGCACGGGCAGCGCCACTTTCCCGTCGTTCCAGTCGATGTCGAACCAGTGCGCGTACGGCGACCCGGGCCCGTCCTTCAGCACCGACCAGAACTGGGCGTTGACCGTGTTCATGTGGTTCGGCACGATGTCCACCACGACGCCGAGGTCATGGGCGGCGAGCTGCTGCGCCATCTCCCTGAACCCCGTCGCCCCGCCGAACTCGTCCCTGATCCTGGAATGGTCGATGACGTCGTAGCCGTGCCGCGACTCGGGCGTGGCCTGCAGGATCGGCGACAGGTAGACGTGGCTGACGCCGAGGTCGCGCAGGTAGCCGGCGATCTCGGCGACCTGCGCGAAGCCGAAGTCCGGGGTGAGCTGCACCCGGTAGGTCGAGATCGGTCTAGACACGGCGGAGCACCCGCACGCTGCGGCCCGGCACCGCGACGCCCTCGCCCGCGCGGCACATCCGCGCGTCGAGCCTGATCGGCATGGCCGTGTCGATCTCCGTGTGCCACATCTCGCCGTAGTCCTTGGGGATCTGGAACTTGATCGTGTCGTAGTGGGCGTTGAACAGCAGCAGGAACGAGTCGTCCCTGATCGGCCGGCCTCGGCGGTCCGGCTCGGTGATGGCGTCGCCGTTGAGGAAGACGGCCAGCGACTTCGCGTATCCCACGTTCCAGTCGCCGTCGTTCATCTCCTCCCCGGAGGGGGTGAGCCACGCGATGTCGCTCAAACCGCGCACCGGTTTGCCATAGAAGAACCTCCTGCGCCGGAATACGGGATGTTTCTTCCTCAGCTCGGCCAGGCTCTGCGTGAACTCCAGCAGCAGCCAGTTCTCCCGGACGTCCGACCAGTCCACCCAGGTCAGCTCGTTGTCCTGGCAGTAGCCGTTGTTGTTGCCGCGCTGGGTGCGGCCCAGCTCGTCGCCGTGGGAGAGCATCGGCACGCCCTGGGACAGGAAGAGCGTGGTGAGGAAGTTGCGCTTCTGCTGCTCGCGCAGCGACTCGATGCTGATGCCCCCGGGGCCCTCCTCGCCGCAGTTCCAGGACCTGTTGTCGTCGGTGCCGTCGCGGTTGCCCTCTTTGTTCGCCTCGTTGTGCTTGCCGTTGTACGAGACCAGGTCCTGCATGGTGAAGCCGTCGTGGCAGGTGACGAAGTTGATCGAGGCGGCGGGCCGGCGGCTGTCGTCCTGGTAGAGGTCGCTCGACCCGGTGAACCTGGACCCGAACTCGGGCAGCGTGGCCGCCTGCCCGCGCCACAGGTCGCGGATCGTGTCGCGGTAGCGGCCGTTCCACTCCGTCCAGCGGGAGGGGAAGTTGCCGACCTGGTAGCCGCCGGGACCCACGTCCCACGGCTCGGCGATGAGCTTGACCTGCGACAGCACGGGGTCCTGCTGCACCAGGTCGAAGAACGAGCTCAGCCGGTCGACCTCGTGCAGCTCCCGCGCCAGGGTCGAGGCCAGGTCGAAGCGGAACCCGTCGACGTGCATCTCGATGACCCAGTAACGCAGCGAGTCCATGATCATCTGCAGGACGTGCGGCGAGCGCATGAGCAGGCTGTTGCCGGTGCCCGTCGTGTCCATGTAGTAGCGCTTGTCCCCCTCGACCAGCCGGTAGTAGTCGGGGTTGTCGATCCCCCTGAACCCCAGCGTCGGCCCCAGGTGGTTGCCCTCGGCGGTGTGGTTGTAGACGACGTCCAGGATGACCTCGATGCCCGCCTCGTGCAGGCCCCTGACCATGGCCTTGAACTCCAGCACCTGCCCGCCGCGCTGCCCCTGGCTGGAGTAGCGGTTGTGCGGGGCGAAGAACCCGATCGAGTTGTAGCCCCAGTAGTTGGACAGCCCGCGCTGTTCGAGGATGTGGTCGGTGACGAACTGGTGGACGGGCATCAGCTCCAGCGCCGTCACCCCCAGCTTGGTCAGGTGGTCGAGGATCTCCGGGTGGGCGAGCCCCGCGTACGTGCCGCGCAGGTGCCTCGGGATCTTGGGATGGCTTATCGTCAGCCCGCGCACGTGGGCCTCGTAGATCACGGTGTCGTGGTACGGCGTCGCCGGCGGCCGGTCGTGCCCCCACCCGAAGAACGGGTTGATCACGATCGAGCGCGGCACGTAGGGGGCCGAGTCGAAGTCGTTGCGCGTGTCCGGCTGCCCGAAGCGGTAGCCGTAGACCGCCTCGTGCCAGTTCACGCCGCCCTCGATGGCCATCGCGTACGGGTCGAGCAGCAGCTTGGCCGGGTTGCAGCGCAGCCCGTGCTGCGGCTCGTAAGGCCCGTGGACGCGGTAGCCGTAACGCTGGCCCGGCCCGATCCCCGGCAGGTAGCCGTGCCAGATGAACCCGTCCACCTCGGCGAGCGAGACCCTGGACTCGACGTTCTCCTCGTCGAACAGGCACAGCTCCACCGCGTCGGCGACCTCGGTGTAGAGCGAGAAGTTCGTGCCCGCACCGTCATAGGTGGCCCCGAGCGGATAGGGGTCTCCCGGCCAGATCTCGATCATCGAGGCTCCCTTGCGGTCTCTCCCCATGTTCCGTTCCCCCGCTCCACCGGACAAGCCCGGGCCTCACTGATCACTTTGTTCTTCCCACGCTCGGCCGATCATTACCCGTCGTCCTTTTCCAAGGTCGGACAGGGGTGGACCGCCCCCGGCGGCGCGGTGCCGGAGGCGGCCCACGCTCTCAGCATGCGCCTGGCCCGTTTGCCCCGTCGGATCCGGGCTACATGCGGATGTCATGGGCGGTTTCAAAAAGTTCTTACTTCGCGGCAACATCGTCGAACTCGCGGTGGCGGTGATCGTCGGCGCCACCTTCAGCGGGCTGGTGCAGGCGCTCGTCGCCGACCTGATCACGCCGTTGATCGGCGCGATCACCGGCGGCAGGCAACCCGACTTCGCCAGCTACACCTTCACCGTGAACGGCAGCAGGTTCAAGTACGGCGACTTCCTCAACCACCTGCTCACCTTCCTGATCATCGCCGGGGTCGTCTACTGGCTGGTCGTCGCTCCCATGAGCCGGCTCATCAGCATGTTCGAAGGCGACAAGGCGGCCACCACCAAGGAGTGCCCCGAATGCCTCAGTGACATTCCCGTCGAGGCGCGCCGTTGCGCGAGCTGCACGGTCGAGCTCGTACCGGAATCGGAGAAACCCAGGTAGGTATGCCGGGAATGTGCGGTCCGGGTTTCCGGCTCTTGGGCACGGTGGCGCGCGGCCGGGGTACCGGTTCGGCAAGATGGACCGATGAGCGTTGAGTTGATGGTCTGGGACGAGCCGGTGCCGATCAGCAGGGACCAGGCACGGGCGACCTACCTGGCGGTCAAGCGGGCCGATCCGGTCGCCGGTGCCGAGCCCCCCGAGGTGGCCAAGGAGCTGCCCGGGGAGCTCACGCTCTATCCGGGGCACGTGCTGGTGTCCATGGACCTCGACGCCATGGACGAGATGTCCGCGCAGGTGTTCACCATCGCGCGGGCGCACGGGCTGGTCTGCTACGACCCGCAGCGCGACCTCGTGCACAACGTGGCGCCGCTGGGCGTCTACGACGGCATGCAGCTCCACACCGGCGACGGGATGATCGTGCACGACCCCGACCTCGGGCTCGTGCACGACGTGCTGGCCACCCTGTCGCCACAGAACCCGTTCGTCGCCCTGGTGAGCTTCGGCCGGCACTTCCTGCAGGTCTCACCGGGCTACGAGCTGGAGTACAAAGAGGGCACGCTCGTCCGCGCCGTGCTGCCCGAGCTGGCGGAGGTCCAGAACGCCTTCAGCGAGTACGCCACCGGCGACCGCTCGTTCCTGACCCGCCACCGGTGGAGCCCCCCGGACTGAACGACCCATGTCGGGGATGCGGCAGGATCGTGGGCCATGAGAACCCTCTATCCGCCCATCGAGCCGTACGAGTCCGGTCTGCTGGACGTGGGCGACGGCAACCAGATCTACTGGGAGGTCTGCGGCAACCCCGACGGCAAGCCCGCCGTGATGCTGCACGGCGGCCCCGGCGGCGGATGCACCGCCAAGCAGCGCCGCCAGTGGAACCCCGAGCTCTACCGCATCGTCCTGTTCGACCAGCGCAACTGCGGCCGCAGCCGGCCGCACGCCGGCGACCCGGACACCGACCTGGCCGCCAACACGACCTGGAGCCTGGTGGCCGACATGGAGCGGCTGCGCGAGCATCTGGGCATCGAGACGTGGCAGGTGTTCGGCGGCTCATGGGGCAGCGCGCTGGCGCTGGCGTACGCGCAGACCCATCCCGAGCGGACGACCGAATTGGTGCTGCGCGGAATCTTCACGCTGCGGCCGAAGGAACTGCGCTGGTTCTACCAGGAAGGCACCAATTACCTGTTCCCCGACGTATGGGAGTCGTTCCTGGCGCCCATCCCCGAGCAGGAACGCGGCGACCTGATCGCGGCCTACCGCAAGCGGCTCGAAGGGCAGGACGACGACGCCCGGCTTGCGGCGGCCAAGGCCTGGTCCCAGTGGGAGGCCGCGACGATCACGCTGCTGCCCGACCCCGCGCTGATCGAGGAGTTCGGCGAGGACAAGATGGCCGTCTCCTTCGCCAGGATCGAGAACCACTACTTCCACCACGACGGCTGGTTCGAGCCCGATCAGCTCATCAGGGACGTCGGCAAGATCCGGCACATCCCGGCGGTGATCGTGCAGGGCCGTCACGACGCCTGCACGCCCGTGGCCACCGCCTGGGACCTGCATCAGGCCTGGCCCGAGGCCGCCTTCCACATCGTCGACGACGCCGGGCACGCGGCCACGGAGCCGGGCATCGTGGACCGGCTCATCGAGGCGACAGACGGGTTCGCGCCAGGCGTACCGCAGGGGTGAGAGCCCCCACCACCAGCAGCGCGAACAGCGGCGCGAGCACCAGCCCCAGCAGGAAGCCCGCCGCCACGTCGTGCGGATAGTGCACGCCCACGAACACACGTGAGAACGCCATCATCGCCGCCAGCGGCAGCACCGCCCAGGCCAGGGCGCGCCACACCAGCGCGAGCGTGGCCGCCGCCCCCGCCGCGATCACCGAGTGGTTGCTGGGGAAGGACCAGTCGTCCGGCGGCGGGCAGGCGGCGATCGTCGCCACCGCGCCCCGGCACGGCCGGTCCTCCCTGACGAAGGTCTTGACCACTTCGCTCACGACGTACGCGAACACCACACCGGCCGGACCCGCGACCACCAGCGCCAGGTCGCGGGCCGGAGCCCGCCACGCCCTGAGGGCGGCCACCCCGAACAGGGCCACGAACAGGAACAGCCCGGCGTCGGTGCCGACTTCCGCGAGGGTGTGCAACCACCCGGGCGTCGTGCGGGCGAAGTCGACGATGTCGTAGTACACGTGTGTCCAATCCATGAAGAGGGAGTGGACACGACCTTACGAACAAAGATCGTCAAGTGCCTCCACCATTTGGCGGAAAGTCGGCAAAAACCTCGCCCTAACGACCGATCCTCAGGTGAGGAACTGGCTGGCCAGAGCGGCCTGCTTCATGTCCAGCTCGCCCTGAGTGATGAGCCCGCGATCGAACGCCTCGGTGGTGGCGTCGCACTCGGCGACGTAGCAGGCGGCCATGATCTCGCTGCGGAGCGGGGTGAACCCGCGCTCCACGCAGTCGGAGAAGATGCTGACCTTCACCCCGACGGCGTCCGAGGACACCGTGCACGCCAGGTCGTGGTCTTTGAGCTGCTGAACCGCTTCACGAAGGGTGACCGGGCCGAGAGACCCGTTGAAACGGGTGTCAAGAGTGATCTTCACTGTTTTTGCGCCTCCATAGGAGGGCAACGTTCCGGTTGAGGCCGCGTATTCCCAGCTCAGAGCGGGTATGAGGGCCTTCGTGATCGGAGCGCACGTGATCGTCGGCTACAGCGGGGACCCGGGCGGGCGGGACGCTCTCGCCCTCGGATCGGCGATCACACGCGTGACCGGCGGAGAGCTCACCATCGCCACCATCTACCCGCCGGGCAGCCCGGGGCTGGCGGTCGAGGCGCAGGCCAACCTGGCGCACGCGGCGGAGGAGCTGGGGCAGGCCCCGGCCGAATATCTCACCTTCGAGAGCAGGGGCGCGGGCCGTGGCCTGTCGGTGCTGGCCAGCCGGATCAGGGCCGACCTGGTCGTGGTCGGCTCGGCAGGCGGCGGGCAGCCCGGCCGGATCGCGATCGGCTCCACCTCCGATCACCTGCTGCACCTGTCGTCGGAGGCGGTCATGCTGGCGCCGGCCGGTTACCTCCCGCCCATCGAGCCCGTCCGCCTCACGCTGGCCTACGTGCACAGGCCGCAGTGCGACGCGGCGGTCGAGCGGGTGGCGCAGGCCGCGCTGCGGCTCGGCGTGCCGCTCCGGCTGATCACGCTCGACCTGCGCACGGAGGACCAGGGCAGGCTCAGGGACGACCTGGCGCTGGCGGTCCGGCTCGCCTGGGAGAGCACCGGCATCGAGGCCGAGTCCGAGGTGGCGGAGGGCCACGACGTGGCGGCCGCGCTGACCGACATCGAGTGGCTGCCCGGCGAGCTGCTGGTCTGCGCGGCCAGCGAGGACGCGCAGCCGCATCGGGTCTTCCTCGGCGAGCTGGCCATGAAGGTGCTGCGCGCCTCCTCCTGCCCCGTGACCGTGCTTCCCAGGGGCTTCTCCTAGGCTTTGCCCGTGCTCTCCGCCCGTCTGATCGTGATCGCCGTGCTCGCCGCGCTGTCCAGTGTGTACGTCCTGGCCGGGGCCACGGGCGCGGTGCTCGTCTTCGCGGTGCAGTGCCTGTACACGCTCTGGTCCAGGACGTGGTGGCTGCTGGCCGCGCAGGCCGTGCTCGTCTACTGGGTGACGCTGGGGTCGGACGCGTCCGTGGTGATGCTCGGCTTCCTGGCGGGCTCGCTGCTGGCCGGCCGGTTGTGGGCGCTGGCGCCCGGGGTGGTGTTCAGCGCGGTCGTGATCGCGTACGCGCGGGGCGGCGACCCGCTCGCGACGCTCGACCTGACGATCACGACGGTGCTCATGACGTTGATCGTCCCCGGGCTGATCCGGCTGGTCGAGCGGGTGGACGAGATGCACGCCACCCGGCTGGCGCTGGCCGCGGCGGCGGTGGGCGAGGAGCGGCTGCGCATCGCGGCCGAGCTCAGCGACGGCCTCGGGCGCGGCCTGGCCGTGATCGTCGCGGGCGCCAGGCGTGCGCTGGCCGTGCCGGCCCGCGCCTCCGAGGTGCTCGGCGAGGTGACGGACGCGGCGCGGCGGTCGCTGGCGGACGCGCGTTCCGCGGCGGCGAGTTACCGCGCGATGTCGCTGGGCCCCGAGCTGACCACCGCTCGCGCGATGCTGGAGGCCGCGGGGATCGGCGTCGAGGTGCGGGCCGGGCACACCGAGCCGCTGGGGCCCGCGGGGGCGCTGCTCGCCGCGGTGCTGCGGGAGGCCGTCACCGACGTCGTACGCCGCGGCACCGCCGGTACCTGCCTGATCGAGACGGGCGAGCCGGGCGGCACCGTTCGCCTGCGCGTCACCGACGACGGCCGGCGCACGGCCGAGCACGACGGCCTGGACGCCCTGCGCGCCCAGGTGCGCGCGGCGGGCGGCACGCTGGACGGCCACCTGTCCGACGAGGGCCGCTTCACCGTCGAAGCCGTGCTGCCCGCGCCGCACCGCGGGCCCGAGGTCCGCGAACCGACCGACGTGTCGGTGCTGCTGCTGGCCGCCGTGCTGATCGGGTTCAGCGTCAAGGGCCTGCTGCACATCCCGCCGGGGCTGCTGCTGCCCGGCGGGGCGATCCTGGCCGCGATCGTGGTCATGCAGCTCAGGTCCGTCACCGGGCGGCACATGGCGGCGCTGGGCGTGATGGCCGTGCTCGCCTACGCCCCGATCCCGGTCTTCGGCCCGATCTGGCTGGGCGTCCAGGGGTTCCTCGCGGGCCCGGTGCTGCTGGCGTTCCGCCCGCTGGTGGCCTGGCCGCTGACCGCCGCCATCGTGGCCGGCACGGGCGTCATCGCCTCCTCGTACGCCCTGCCGCCGGGCGAATGGCTGAACGTCACCGTCAACACCCTGGTCACCGGCCTGGTGATCTACAGCCTGCTGCGCCTGGCCCAGCTCGCCAAGGAGCTCAAGGCCGCCAGGGAGAGCCTGGCCCGCTCGGCCGTCCTCGAAGAGCGCCTGCGTGCCGCCCGCGACCTGCACGACCTGCTCGGCCACAGCCTGGCGGCCATCCTGCTCAAGTGCGAGCTGGCCCGGCGGCTCCCGCAGGAGCGGTCGAGGGCCGAGCTCGGCGACGTCATCGCCATGGCCGAGCGCGCCGGGCACGACCTGCGCTCGGTCTCCGGCGAGCAGCGCGACCTGTCACTTGAGGCCGAGGCCGAGTCGGCCGCCTCCGTCCTGCGGGCGGCCCGCGTAGAAGTCACCGCCGACCTGGCCCACCCGGCGCTCCCTGCCGAGGTCGAGACCGTGCTCAGCACCGTGCTGCGCGAGGCCGTCACGAACATCCTGCGCCACAGCACCGCCCGTCACTGCTCGATCTCGACCTCGGCCGACGGCCGGACGGTCCGCCTGCGCGTCCGCAACGACGGCGCCCGCCGGGCCGAGGCCCGCCGCGGCTCGTCGGGGCTCGGCAACCTGACCACGCGCCTGGCGACGCTCGACGGGCGGCTCACCACGAGCGTCGAGGACGGCTGGTTCCAGCTCGACGCCCGGGTGACGTACGGGGAGTCGCTAGATCCAGCCGGACTCGGTGGCGATGCGGACGGCGTCGGTGCGGTTGCGGGCGTTTAGCTTGGCCACGATGGCCGTGAGGTAGTTGCGCACGGTCCCCGGCGTCAGGTGGAGCCGCGCGGCGATGTCCGTCGCCCCGGCCCCGCCGGCCACCAGCCGCAGCACGTCCGCCTCGCGCGGCGTGAGCGGGTTGTCGGCCAGGTCCCAGGCCGTGACGGCGAGCGCCGCGTCGAGCACCCGCTGGCCGCCCGCGACCTTGCGGATGGCCGCCACCAGCTCCTCCGGCGGCGCGGTCTTCAGCATGAACCCGCCCACCTGCGCCGCTAGCGCTCGCTTGAGATGGCCGGGCTTGCCGTAGCCGGTGAGCATGAGCGTCTGGCAGGACGGCACGCGCGTGTGGATGGCCGCGGCGGCCTCCAGCCCGTCCATGGCGCCCGGCATGTCGATGTCCAGGACGGCGATGTCGGGCAGCGCCACGGCCGCCTCGGCGAGCGCGGCCTCGCCCGACTCGACGGCCGCGACGACCTCAAGGTCCGTCTCCAGATCCAGCAGCGCCGCCAGGGCGCCCCTGATCACCGCCTGGTCTTCGGCAAGCAGTACGCGAATCACGAAACATGTCTATCAGTGTCCAATTCATGAGGCCGTCATGGGTGTCCAATTCATGAGGCCGTCATGGGTGTCCAATTCATGAGGCCGTCATGGGTGTCCAATTCATGAGGCCGTCATGGGTGTCCAATTCATGAGGCCGTCATGGGTGTCCAATTCATGAGGACGTCATGG